>NZ_JAMOKH010000029.1:0-80775 GCF_023656585.1 Bacteroides sp. B1-V-101
AAGTAAACCGGAGGCAGGAATAATAAATAATAAAGTAAACAGCTGCCAGGGTTAGTAATATTTCTAGTCAACACATAGCAGCTATTAGAGATAAACAAGTCAACCATTATTAGGGAAGTACAAAACCAATGGTTCCAAAGCCTTGAAACTAATGGTTCCAAGCTGCAGAAACTTTAGTTCCAAGCTGTAGAAACTCTGGTTTCAAGGTGATGAAACTGTAGTTTCAAGCGGTGGAAACTACTGAAAGCTATATATGCTTGGGTTATAAGGTAAGGCCGACTACAAAGTAGACTTGTTCTTCATAAGGATTGGCGATCACTTTTCCGAAGATCGGCAAAGAGAAAGTAGAGGTAATCTTTAGTTCTTTGGTGGCCGAAAGTCCGATGTTGACAACGTTGAATTTATCGGAATACATGCCGTCCCAAGGGGTAAAGCCTGCTTCAAGGGCAAGGTCCACCTTCTTTATACTGAACGGATAACTGAGTTCGCAGTAACTGGACCACGCACGTTTCCCGTTTTCGCGGTAATCATTCCCCGCAAATGTGGTGTACCAGCTGACTGAAAGCGGGAACTTTTCACTAATCATATATCCGGCACCGACTTCAAAAGTATGTCCGGTGGAGTGTGAACTGTAATTGAAGTACTTGAAAGGTTCTTCTTCCGTTTGCGTGAAGTAGTTGTTGGCGTATAAGGTCAGATTCCTGTATTCGTATTCCAATGACAAATCTATTTCATTATTCTTATGGCGAAATTCGGTCGAACCCCAGACGTAGGCGGTCAGTCCTTTCCAGTTGACGCCCAATGACGGTTGTACGCTGGCGTTACCGCTGTCCATACCTCTCCAAATGTAGCTGCTGACAAAATCCGCTGTTACAAAAACATCCTGTGCCTGTGCTAAAACGGAACAAAATAAGAGTGCAATCAGTAAAATTCGTTTTTTCATTTTGATGACTTTGTTGTATTCGGGCGGCAAAGATACGAATTGTTGACGAATCTGAAAGGGCCCGGAAACAGAAAAAGCATTCGGACAGGTGGTTAAACGGGAAGAGTAACCACCATTTTGCAGCCGGAAGTATAGCCGGTATCTATTCTGATCTGCCCTCCGAGCCGTTGTATGATGATGCGGCAGATGTACAGGCCAAGTCCGGTGCCCGGTTTGAAGTCATCTACTTTGGTGAAACGTTCGAACACCCATTCCTGCTTGTCGGCAGGGATGCCGATGCCCGTATCGGTGACGGAGATCACCAGTTGTCCTTTTTCTTTGTCGATGTTGCAGGTCAGTGTGATTGTTCCGCTTTCTGTAAACTTGGCGGAGTTACTTAGTAAATTGCCAATCACACGGGAGAGATAAAAGGCGTTTGTCTGTGCCGTCATTCCGTCTTTATCGCCTGTGATGATACATTCGATATTCGGCTTGGACAGAGTTTCCTTAAGTTTGGCCATTTCTTCAACACATAGTCCGTATACGTCGGTAGACTCCACAGGAAGAGGCAGTTCGGAGCTGACAAGCTGAGACAGCTCCAGCATATTGTCCATCAAAGAAGCTAACGCGGTAGAATTGCTTTGTATCAACTGCCGGAATTCTTGTCTGGTGGCCGTGTCTAAAGATTCATCGAAGATCAGTTCGGAGAATCCGGCGATTGAATTGAGCGGAGTACGTATTTCATGACAGATAGAGTTGAGGAAAGCCGTTTTCATCTTCTCGCTTTCGGTGGCTTTCATGCTTTGTTTTCTGACTTCTTCGTGCGCAGTCATTAGTGCGCAGTGCATTTTCTTCAGCCGTTTTACCATCGTTCGCTGATAGATGCTCCATCCGATTGCTGCCAGTAATAAGATAAAAGTACCGGTCAGTGCGATTTGTTTGTTTTTGTTGGCGAGTTTGCTCTTTTCCAGTTCCAGTTTGTTGACGTCGAAGCGGGTTTGCATTTCGATCATTTGTTGCTCTCTTTTTTGTGATTTATCCGACATCCGGTTCTTATTGCTTTCTTTTAAAGTCAGATATGCGTTTTTATAATCATTCAGTTTATAGTACAGACCGGCTTTCGCAATGAGTATAGGAACGAGGTTGACTGGTTGGAAATGGTCTGTTTGAGTGGCGGAATCAATGTAGGCTATCGCCTTTTTGTATTCGCCTATTGTCTGATAATATCTTGCTGTCGTCTCATAAGTGCTTTTTACAATCTTCTTTTTATTTGCTATCTGGATATATTTCTGATAATAGTCCTTTATCTCTTCTTTCGAAATAAGATCTGCCATGAAAATAATCTGCGAATATTTAGCCATGTAGTAATGTGATTCGTCCAGAAATTTCCGGTCGAAAGTCGTATTCAGATGATTCCATTGCTTGTGTAGCTCGATCATTTTGTTCACTTCGTCTACTGCCTTCTTGTTTTCAACAGTTGTATACAAGTCTGCCAGTTCGTAGTGGCACAATATTTCGAAGTGCACCCTGTCTTGCAAAGGATAAGGGGCTAGTATCTCCAGTGCGCGCTCTACGTAAGGAATGGCTTTGGAAACTTCATTGTATGAATGTGTCAGTACCGCTGAATAATCGAGTGATACTCCGGTCAGATATTCCCATTGAATTTGTTCTTCAGGTGTCATTTGTCCGTGATTTTCCTTTTTCAGCTTGTCCAGTTCCTGTTCGATTGTTTCCAGCGAATTGTTCTTTCGCATTTCCGCCCAGATGTTGTAACAATACAAGTAATACCGGAAAAGGGTGTTGTGTTCTTCCGGCAGATATTGTCGGGCGAAGGTTATATACTTTTCTACCTTCTCTTTGTTTTTGGAAGCATATCGTTGTATCAGATTATCGAGTGCGAGCTTCATCATATATTCGTCTTTGGCTTTTGCGGCCTCGGTGAGGGCTTTGTCCCAATATTGGGAGGAAATGTTGAGGCTGTCTACGTGGATATCCGCCAGATGAATATAGATAATGGCCCGTTGCCTGGCATCCGTGTCGTTTTGCAAGAGATTCTGCAGACTGTCGACGGAAGCCGTAACGGCGGAAGCACGTGCGATAGAGGGCGCTAGCAGGATAGCTCCGATGAGAAATAAGAATTGTATTTTTCGTGTGATCAGATTCTTGGACATATGATTAGATATTATTTGTTTTGGAATAAGGATATGTGAAAGTCAGTACGGGACCTTCCGGAGTATTCGGTTCAATCGTATATGTACCTTTGAAATATTCGATTGTCAGACGGTTGATGCTATGGCGTACTTCTGCTTTTTGTGTTTGCAGGGTCGGATCGGCTAACGGACTGTTGACTACCCGAAAGACAAATAGTTCCCGTTGCGTGTCACGTTCCAGATAGAGAGACACTTTCCTTTTCTCTTCACACGGGTCTGTGTAGATCAGTGTACTGAGAATCAATTGTGTGAATCGGGCGGTGTCTACTTGAAACGGCTGGCTTTCTATTTCCGTATGAAAGTCTGCCTGTATCTTATCTCCGCATCTCATGCGTACCATACCGAGAACGTCCGAGCACAAGGAGATGATTTCGTGCTCCTGTATCTGCCATTTCGTTCTGCCGGCCTCCAGTCTGGAGAGGTCGAGCACGTCGTTCACCAGTTGTATCAGTTCGGCGGAGTTGGTCTGGATAATCTCTGAATATTCTTTCCATTGGTCGGCATCCATGCTTTCCGGATCTGTAGTCATGAGTTGAGAAAACCCTAAGACGTTATTCAACGGGATGCGTATGTTATAGCTCATGTTAACAAGGAAGCGGCTTTTTACTTCGTTCGCTTCTTCCGCAATCTGGCTCATCTTGCGGATTTCCTCTTCTTCTTTCCTCAACTTCTTGCGTACATAATAGATACGTATGGTAGACGGAATCAGGATAAGCAGTGCGATGGCTATCAGAGTCAGTCCGGCATAATGAACCATTGCTTTGTACTGTTCTTTTTCAAGAAGCAGGTTGTCCATGTTGCGCATCTGATAGATTTCATTCGTCTGCGAGATGGATAGTGCCCGATAGAATGAGTCTTTTTTCGCCAGCAAACTTTGGAATAACGGGATTGCTTCATCCGCCTGTCCCGCCTCTGTAAGAATGCTTGCATGTTCTATTTTGTAGTTCAGCCCTTCGTTGTCCGATACTTCGGACAGGAGTTCGATAGCATTTTGAGAGTATGACAGGGCCTTTTCGTATTCTTTGGTAATCCGGTAATAATGGGAATACACATTATAATATAATCCCCGGCAAGGAATGTAAGTGGTAGGAGAGAAGTATTCATCCATCTTTTTCAGATGGGGGCGGGCTTCGTCCAGTGTGCCTTCATTCAGATAATAGTCGGCATAGAGAGACTCCAATAACAGGTAGCTGTATGCTTTGGGCGTCTGCTTTGCTTCTGATAGTGCGTCCAGCACTTTCTTGTATTCCTGCAGGTACTTCAGGAAGTTTTTGTTTCTAGTGGCGGAACAAGATAAGGCTATTTCTTGGAGCACGCTTTTGCGCGATTCCAGGGAGGCGGTGGGTGGCAGAAGGCGGTAGGCTTCGAATCCGGCCTCTTCGCCTTCTTTAAAGCGGGCGGTCATCATATAAGCAGTCATCAGGCATAGTTTGGCCGATGACATTCCTTGGGGATTGTTTAACTTTTGTGCCAGTTTAAACATCTCTTCGGCTTGGGTGATGCTATATTCTATTTTATGCTTTATGATATGTATGGTTATTTCTGCTCTTTTTCCTTCGAAGTATAAGCTGTAGGAGTTGTTTTTTAAAGCAACCGGAGAGAGCTTGTCCATCCAGATGACTGTGTTTTCTTCGTCTTGGTGGTTGAAGTAATAAACGACATGGGCATACAGAGCAAGACACTGATAATACTTGTTGTCCTGTGTGGTAGCTTCCTCCAATAATTTTCCCAGATAGTAGACGCAGGAAGGTGACATCGGGTCCAGATAAGCGAGTGAATAAAGCATCTCCAGCCGGGAAGAATCGGCCGGCAAAGTGTCCAGTATCTGAAGCAGACTGTCTTTGGCAGCTTCGTTATTGCTGGAGAGAGCCTTGCCGGTTCCTCCTGCCAGTACGATCAGTATGAAGAATATCCATAACCGTTTCATGACTGTGCCTCCTTTCCTTCTTTTGTGGGGTTGATGGGATGGGTGAAATAAAATCTGCATCCGGTGGTGTAGGCAGGGTCTATCCATATGCTGCCGCCGATCCGTTCAATGATCAGTTGGCAGATAGAGAGGCCGAGTCCGGTTCCCTGTGCTCCTTCGTTCAGTTTTTCAAAGCGGTTGAAAATGGAACTTTGCTTTTCCAGTGGGATTCCGCAACCGGTGTCGGTGACGGAGAAGAGCGCAAATTCTTCCGATTCCTGACGGACTTCCAGCGTGATACTTCCCTGCGGGGTGAACTTCGTGGCATTGATCAATAGGTTGATCAGTAACTGTTGCAGGCGTGAATCGTCAGTGTATAACTTTAGGGAAGTCAGCGATGTGTTGAAACGGAGCTCGGCTTGTGTCTGCTTTACTTTGTTGACGGTATCGATTACGTTATTGCAGATAGCGATAGCGTCACAATAGGTGAAGTTGAACTTCATGTTTCCGATCTCCAGATTGGAAAGGTCGATTACGTCATTTATTAGTTTTAGCAACAAGTCGGAGTTTTGCTGGATGATGTCGCCGCATTGGCGGCGTGTTTCGGCGTCGAGTGCCTGCTCGGTCAGCAGACTGGAGAAGCCGGAGAGGGCACTCAGCGGAGTCCGTATCTCATGGCTCATGTTGGAGAGGAAAAGACTTTTGGTCTGCATGGCATTCTCGGCGTTGAGTCGTGATTGCTCCATGCGGATTTTAGATTCCGCTATCTTCTTGTTTTGTTTTAATATGTGTATCACGAGGTAAATCATGATGCCCAGCACTATGACTCCTATTAAAATGCCGCCCATGAAAATACGGTTGAACTCGGCTTTATTCTCTACTTTCATCCGGTTTTCCTCATAAGATGCCCGAAGGCTGTTGATGCGGTGTGCATAGCTGGGAGCGACTACCGAATCGGTGACGATACTGATTTCTTCATACAGATGCGCCGCTTCTACTTTACTGCCCATTTCTATCAGTAAATTCGCTTTGGCATAAGCTACTTGCAGGTAGATGATGGAGCGCGTCTTTTGCCGGATGCCGGTCAGAATCTCATTGTAATACTGTAATGCAAGATTGTAGTTCCCTGTTGCTTCGTTATATCGTCCTTGCATATAATTGTAGGTGGTGCGATAATAAGGTTGCCTGTCCGAAAGGTAGATTTGCTCTGCTTGCAGCAGGCAGTTGTTCGCATTGCGCAGATCGTTCTTCTGGATATAGTAAGAAACATCTGTAGCAAGTGTCAGAAATTGCAGTGTCTGATGGGTCTGTATGGATTTTGATTCGGAAAGTATCTTTCTGTATTTCTCTGCTTCCTCTGTCCTTTGAGTCAGAATAAGCACCTGTATAAGTTTCAGGATAGTCATTTCTTTATAATGGTTGTTCTCCGAAGGCGAGGCGGGATAACGGATGGCTTCCTTATAAGAATCGATGGCTTCTTCGGGCATATTGGAGCAGAAATAGGCATCTCCGATAGCTGCGCTCGAAAGGGCTATTCCTAAATCATATCTCATTGTTTCTGCTTTTTCGTACATTTGCCGCGCTTCGTCGATTGCTTTCCCGATGTCTCCGCGCAGGGAGTAGATGTATACCACCAGTTGCCAGATGCTGAAAGACAGTTCCATCTTGTTTTCCTTTTCCAGTATAGGGCTCAGTTGCTGTCCCCAGGCGATAACGCTGTCTACCGGCGCGATGGAATCGTACGCAATGTTGTTTTCTATCAGGCGTTTCAAATTGGACAGTCGTTCGGTATTCAGGTTTACTGAATGTGAGGGGAGAATCCGGATAAACAGACCTATAGTAAATAATATATAGATATTTCTCTTCATTAAAAGTGGTGTTTTGTTGTATGTGTTATACTAGTTGCCAAAAATAAGCAAAAATCACAAAGAAGCGGTAGGTTGGCGGTGAATATTTCTCTCTTTGTGTTAATATACGTTGCTGCTTGTTCGTTTTATTGGTTCTGTTGCCGGCCATCCGGGAGCTGAGGCTTTATTCTGTGTGGATGTATATAAAAAAATCTGTCGGGGAGACTTCCCCGACAGATTTAACCAGTAATCTAAGTGAGTTTTTCAGAATGTGATGTCCATTTTCACTACAAAAGTACGGGGAGCGGCTACTGCCATCGGGCGGTAACTGTATTCTTTATTCAACAGGTTGTTGACCATGAATTGGAAGGCGACTTCTTTGGTCGCTTTTACCCCGAAGCGCAAGTCAACGGTGGCATAGTCTGTATTATGTTTTTTCCAGTAAGTAGCCAGTGTTTCTCCTCTCGATTTTCCGAAGAGGATCGTGCGTACATAGTCCATTAAGTCTTGTTGTTGCTTTTCACGTTCGTCCATCATGAGGTAGTCCACTGCCAGTATCTTGCTCTTCCATGCAAAGTTGGCACCCAGATTGATACGCTTCCATTGAAAATCGACCGTGGCTTTAAAGCTGTGCTTCGGGCGGTATTTCAGATATTTGCCTGTATTCGACTTCTCCTTCATCTGAAGGGCGTCGGTGTATAAATCTTCTATTTCATTACGTTCCTTGTAGTCGGCATCGCGGGGCTCAGTATATACATATCCCAGATTATAGAATAGTTTCGTATTCTTGTTGAAGTCATAAACGCCGTTTGTCGAAATCTCCATACCGTAGATTTGCGCTTTCGATACGTTGTGGAACTGTGCTCCGATACCGAAACCTTTGCCGTCCGTCACCATCTGGATGGCATCGCTGATGCTGTTGATCATGCTGTAGTCTGCGTTATTGAACAGTCCGAACTGAAATTCAACCATGTCTCTGTACTCGGTATAGAATCCGGCTACGTCTACAAATCCTTGGAAGTTGCCGATCTTGTATCCTTGCTTGAATCCCAGTTCGGCATTGTAACCTTTCTCCGGTTTGATGTCGAGGTTCGGATAGATACCTACTCCTCCGATGTCCTTGCGGAGATATTTCTCGTTGATGGACGGGTTGCGGTAACCTTGTCCGGCGCTGGCACGGATAAAGCTGTAATCGGCTAACTGATAGTTCAGTCCGGCACGGAACACGGGGCGGAACGGAACTTTGGCTCCGAATATTTTCGTTTCTGCTTCACGGTGATGGTTGTTCACACGATAATATTCGGCTCGTACCCCTGCCGATACGCTCAGGCGGTCCCAGAAGCGCTGGTCGTACTGGAAGAAGGCGGCTACATTATCGCTTTTGTACACCTGATCCATGATGGAAGAATTGTAGCGGACGTGCTCGTAAGTCATTCCGGTAGTGATCTGTGCGCCGCCGTCCCATTTCTTGTTGAATTGGTAGTCAAGATAATAATTATAGTTCTTGTCCGTTTTTGTCTTAGCGTTGTTTCGGGTCGGATTCATTACGTTGGATAGCCAGGGGATGAGATCACTGGGGACTTGTCCGTTTTGTATGCCGTTCATCAGGTCACTTGGCAGTCCGTTGTCCATCACCCACGAGATGAGGTCACAATAATCGGCGGTGGTGGCGTTGGGGAAGATGTTGCCCAAGGAAGTGAATACCCCGTTCATGGCATCTTCCAGATTATTGTTGATCAGACCGGAACCGATGCCGACCAATGCCGGGTAGAGCGAACTGTAATCGCCGCCTGCTATATTCTGTATAGTCTGGGCGTTCGTTCCCATATTCCCAAGAATATCAGTGATGGATGCTCCCTGACTGGGCTTGACTATGTTGTCGGCACTATGGTAGAAACGTCCTTTGATCTTGTGTGACGTTCCGTTTTCCGGATTTACGTAGTTGATGAACGGGTCGATGTGGAAGTTGTTTTCTTCGCGCCCCATGTTGGTGAAAGGAGAAGGTTTGTAAACTTCTGTTGGTGATCTCCAGATGAAGAAGTCTCCGTACTGATTGGAAAGAAAGTCAACATTTAGACCATAGTTCAATATCTTCATACCCATGTCCGGTTGATGATAAGTCAGGTTGCCGCCCATGCGGAAACGTTTGTTATATCCTTGCTGCCGGTATCCTTCATCGGTAAAGAGGTTAATGCTTCCGCTGACGTCAAAGTTGCCGATACGGCGGGAGTGGGAGAGATCGAATCCCTCATAAATAGGGTTTCGTATGCCGCTGAGAAGGTTTCCGCGCAGGATGGGTTTGACGGAATACTTGTCGTCTTTCCAGAAACTCTTGTCGCTCCATTGGTATTCGTCATTCTCGGCATCGCCATATATACCGATATAGGCGCTGAAGCGGGTTTTCGGTGTCAATCCCGGACGGGCGGTACGGATATTGATAATACCGTTGAGAGCAGACGAACCGTACAAAACGGATGAGGCTCCCTTGATTACTTCTATCTGTTCGATGTTTTCTAGAGGTACGGTGTTCCAGTTGATTTCTCCGGTTTTTGGATTTAGGGTGCTCATTCCGTCTACCAGAATCTGGCTGCGGGCACCTACTCCGTAGGTCCATCCGCTGCCGCCACGCATGGAAGGCTGTTTGTCCACAATGTCCACGCCGGGCAGCGTGCGGAGAGTAGAAGTGATATCTGTCGGTGCCTGACGGGCGATATCGCCCGCTTTCACCAAGTCCATGGATACGGTGACATTACTGAGCTTTTGCTCAAAGCGTCCGGCGCTTACCACTACCTCTTCCAGCAGCTTGGTACTTTCTTTCATGTACACGTCTTTAGTGATTACTTCACGTTTGCCGATAACAATGGGCATCAGAACGTCTTCATAACCGATATAGCTGAACACAAGGTCGACACCTCCCTCCGGAAGTTTGATTTCATACGCTCCGTTTATGTCGGACACGGTTCCTTGATTGCCGTGTAATTTGTACGTTACCGCTGCGCCAACCAAAGGTTCATTGGTATTGGCGTCATATATATGCCCTTTCAACGTTTGGGCAAAACTAGTCCCGAATCCGGCAAGGCAGATGAATAATGTCAGAATATATAGTTTCTTCATTGTTTCTGTAATTTATGTTTTTTTCTGGTGGAAAGTCTCATTCGTTTTTGTCTGTCAGGTCGAGTCCCAAGTCCAGTTGGGTGATGATAGACCAGTTGTCATACAGTGGACCTAAATAGGAATTGTACAACATCGGACCGAAGTTAGGAATACCTTCCATCACTGGCTGAAGATGGGGGATGAAGGCAATGAGAGGACTCAGCGCTTCCCTGTTCAGATAGATATGCGTATGTCCGTTTTCCTTTTCTATCTGCATGGGGATGCCTTCCTTTATCCATGAGAAGAACATCTGAAAACTTTGGTGATCCATATTGGCGATCATAGATAATAAAGAGTTGTCCAATGATTCGCTCACAACTCCCAGTAGAGTCTTCAGTAAGAAAGGATTGGATTTCAGGATAGCATCTGCAATGCCTGCTATCAGATGAGCATCGACCGTCTGTCCCTGCCCTTGCATGACCAGGCTGATAATGCCCGGAAGGTTCAGTTTGACATAGAGAAGGTCATTTTTCAGATACCAGAAAGCCAGTCCCCGGGGAGACTCTGCATAATTGCGTCCCTGGGTTGCGGCAGTAATATCATCGGCAGACAATGTATTGAACATTAACTTCATCATAATGAAATTAATGACTTGTTGCTGGGATGCGGGATTATCCATGTCGATTTCGCTGAACTTCTGTTCCCCCAATTGCAGTTCGTCCGATGTATATTCGGCTGTAATGTTTCCGTCGGATTCCAGAGTGACACTTTTGAGTAATTGCGGCAGGAGGTATCCTCCCATGCCTTTTATAATAACGGATACGGTTGCGTACAAACTTCCCGCCTCCTTTACCATCTCTAAATCCATGTCGGTATAAAGGGCTGCTGTCAGTATCTGATTGTCCGACTCTCCCCATTCATATTCGCCGGTCGTCTGATTGCGTATGACATCTTTTCCTCTGCCGCGTGTCAGTTCGCTCATCTGATAAGTTTTCATCCATTGATTTTGCGGCATCGTTACATTCAAGTCCAGTTTCATTGTTTTCGGAGTAATGGAGCCGGCGTATTTCACGGTTGCTCCCGCACCCGAAACTGTTTCTCCGCTGAACGTATAGTTGTCTTCCTGCTCTGATAAGTTTATCCGGAATGATGTCTCTTTTTCTCCTGGAATGATATCGTTTAATGTCAATGTTCCTTTTTTACTGTCTTCCGTCTGAAAGCTGACGGTTTTTCCGATTAACTTTTCTCCGCTGTAGGTCAGGTCCAGAGTGGATGGTTTGATATACGAGCCATATTCCTGACTGAGTTCGCCTGGCCAGAACAGCTTGTCATTGTAGGTTTCTTCGCAAGATGTAAGGAAGAATGTTGTACAAGCTACATAAAATAGTTTTCGTAATGTTTTCATTCTCTTTTTTGTTTTTATTTCAACGTATTTATTAAAACATTGCAAATGTCGGTTAATATTGTTTCTACATCAAGCTCTATTCTTGGTATTCGATGTTCTATTTTAACTATTTTATATGCACGTGTATTTGAATAGATAACTGTAATGTTCTCTTTTAAATAATAGATGTTCTGTTTTTCATATTTTAATAAAGAACTTGGAGGAAATTCGAATGGAAAAAGATATCTTTGTGGAACTAAATTTCTTAATTATGATTATAGATGATGCTCTTCCTAAGTTTGATCTTCCGGTCGATTTTGTTACAGATGACAGCATAACCGGCGATATTCTGAATCAATACGGTCGTTTTCCCTGCCATATAAAGGCGGGAGTCTTTGTTCTTTGCACGCGGGGAACTGTACGTGCCACTATCAACCTGTCCGAGTATACCATTACCCATAATGACTTTGTGACTGTCCTCCCCGGATCATTCATACAGATTCACGAAGTATCTTCGGATACCCGTGTTTGCTTTGCGGGCTTTTCTTCGGAATTTATCTCCCGTGTGAGTTATGTAGAGACCTATCTGGATTTTCTCCCTATGATTTTGGACAATCCTATTATGGCATTACAGGAAGAGGTAGCGCAATTATACCGAAACGCTTTCAGCCTGCTTATCCGTGCCTATTCTTTACCGAACACCCTGGATAACAAAGAAATATTAATGTCTATTTTTACTATATTCTTTCAGGGGGTGGGTGAGTTGTATAAACGCTGTAAGCCGACTACCAACGAACCTATCAAGCGGGAACATGAACTTTATCGCCAGTTTATCCAGTTGCTGATGACTCACTATACACAGGAACACGAAGTTTCTTTTTATGCGAAGAAGTGCGGAGTAACTCCGGCTCATTTTTCCGGTGCCATCCGTAAAGCCAGCGGGCATAGTCCACTGGCGATTATCACGGGAATTATTATCATGAATGCCAAGGCACAATTGAAGTCAACCCGATTGCCGGTGAAGGAAATTGCTTTTTCATTAGGATTTAATAATCTTTCCTTTTTTAATAAATATTTCCGTAAACATGTGGAAATGACTCCACAGGAATATCGGGAATGCTAATGGATGACGGTGGTTAGACCGATGATGGATGGGGATGCTCCGGAGGATGGTAAAACAGCAGTTTACCGTTGAAATAAGTCCTTTGGTCGATTATTTTTGTGGAGAAGAAGTAACGGTTCTATCTTTGTATCAGTAATTTGGAACAATGAAGCATGGAAAGACTGCGTAAACAACAATTGCTGGAGCAGAGCATTTATGGGGCTATCTGGACTGTTATTTTTCTTCTCCCACTGATAGGCGGATACTTTGCCGTCAGTGGTGGACTCGAAAAAGAAGAAATCCGTGTAATTGTTCATGATTCGTGGTTGAGCATCCTTCCTTTTTTCGTCTTGTTTCTGTTGAATAATTATGGATTAGTTCCGTATTTCCTGTTTAAGAAAAAGTACTGGTATTATATTATTTCTTTGGTTTTTCTAATCTCTACTGCTTGTTGGGTTATTCCTGATCCCTCTATGGAGCGTTTTCCAAAGGAATTCAGATATAGAGATCTTCGCAAGGGTAAAGGAAAAAGTCAGAGAGACCTGATTATTAAGATGAGAGAGAAAGCTCGGCAGGAAGAGTCTGTTCATTGGGAAGCGCCTCAGGCAAACGATCCGGTTTTGGAAAAACCGCAACGACCGGGCGGCTTCTCTAAACCGACTCTTTATCCCATTCCTCCCTTCACCATCCGTTACCTTATTCATTGTATAATTGCTTTTTTGATGATAGGCTTTAATATTGCCGTCAAACTGTTTTTTAAATCCTTTCGTGATGAGGAAATGCTGAAAGAACTGGAGCATCAGCGTTTACAGTCTGAATTGCAATATCTGAAGTATCAGATAAATCCGCATTTCTTTATGAATACATTGAATAATATCCATGCACTAGTGGATATTGATACGGGAAAGGCTAAGAGTACGATTGTAGAACTTTCTAAACTCATGCGCTATGTGCTTTATGAGGCCAGTAATAAAACCATTCTGCTTTCGCGCGAGGTTCAGTTTCTGGAGAATTATGTCACTTTGATGAGTTTGCGCTATCCTGAGAAAGTTTCTATTGAAAAGAATTTCCCTCTCGAAGTGCCCGAAGTTCAAATTCCTCCTTTACTTTTTATTTCTTTTGTGGAGAATGCTTTTAAACATGGAGTGAGCTACAGGAAAGAGTCATTTGTTCATGTTGTGATGCAACTGGAAGAAGGAAACCGCCTTGCTTTCAGATGTACCAATAGCACGGGGACTTCGTCTAACGAGCAACATCACGGCATCGGTCTGGAGAATATACGCAAACGGTTGCGGTTGTTGTTTGGTAATGATTACACCCTCTCCATTACTGAGGAATATGATAAATTTGATGTCTTACTTATTATACCTTTATTATAATGAAATGTATAGCGATTGATGACGAGCCTTTGGCATTGAAGCAATTAACGGATTATATATCCCGTGTTCCTTTTCTATCTTTAGTCAAGTCCTGTCAGGATGCTTTTGAGGCGATGAAGGTGTTGGCAGACGAAGAGATAGACTTGATATTTGTGGATATCAATATGCCCGATTTGAATGGACTGGATTTTATCCGCTCTTTAATCAGCCGTCCGATGGTGATCTTTACTACTGCTTATTCTGAATATGCGGTAGACGGTTTCAAACTGGATGCTGTCGATTATTTATTGAAGCCGTTTGAATTTCAGGATTTGCTGAAAGCAGCGGATAAGGCACGAAAACAGTACGAATACCGAATGTTGGAACAGCAGGGAGAACTGGGAAATAGTTCGCAGATCAAAGGAGATTCCTTGTTTGTAAAGAGTGACTACAAAGTGGTGCGCATTGATGTGAAAAATATCCGGTATATTGAAGGGATGAGCGAATACGTGCGTATCTTTATAGAAGGAGAAGATAAACCGGTCATAACCCTTGCCAGTCTTCAAAAAATGGAGGAACGGCTTCCAACGTATTTTATGCGGGTACATCGTTCTTACATTGTCAATCTGCGTAGGATAACCGAAGTTTCCCGGCTTCGTATCATCTTTGATAAAAATACATATATTCCTGTTGGTGATAATTATAAGGAGAGATTTGCGGAGCATATCAGCAAGCTGAGTTTCTCTTAAGTATTTGGCTGTTTACAGTATAGAAGAGAACATCATTAAACATAAAAGCTCCGGAAGTCATCTTAACTTCCGGAGCTTTTATGTTTAAATAAGAGTGAATCTTTATTTGATACCTAGTTTCTTTGCAATTTCTTTAGGCAGTGCATCTTTGTGTACCAGGATATTCATTGTTTTGTAAGCAACGAATGCTTTGGATGCATACCAGATACCTTTGTACTTACCACTTGTACCCCAAGAGTTCTTTACCATAAAGTATTCTTTTCCATTCTGATCTTTGGCGATACCGTAGATTACCATTCCGTGGTCATCTGTAGTTTCCCAGTTGTCGAAAGCAGTCTGGCGCATTTCCTGAGTGATTTCCATTTCCGGAAGCGGTTTGGAAGTCAGTTCTTTGCGTTTATCGGCAGCAGTCAGACCTGTCCAGCGAGCCATATCCGAGCCGGTAAGTTCTGCCCCTTTGGCAGCATCCGGCATTACGGCAACACCGTCACGGGTGAAACCTTGTTCGCTGACGTCACTACCCCATGCGAATGTATATCCTTGCTTTACAGCGTTGTCCATTACAGCCATGAACTCGTCGAGCGGAAGATTGTAGGACAGACCATTACGCCAGTTGTCCTGAATCTCGATAGCGAATTGAGAATAGAAAGGATGGTGTGTATATGAAGTCAGTGATACATAATCTTCAGCTTTCAGTCCGAGTGATTCAGCGAAAGTCTTCGGAGTATATTCCTTGCCTTTGTAAGTGAAATTCTCCGGGCACGCTCCCAAATAAGTATCGTAGATGGCGCTAAGACCTTTCTTCCATACCGGAGTCAGTTTAGTAAGTTTACCTTTGGCGATTGCATTGATGTATCCTTCTGCAACAGCGTCCAGTTCATTGTGTACCGGCAGTGTATCACCATACATGATACCCGGCATTGCTTCTTGCGGAACCAGTCCGTAATTCTTCATACAATAGATGATGTCATAGAAACTTCCGCCGGGAGAGAAAGAACTGTCGCCATGATAGCGTACATAGTTTGTTCCGCGGTCTTCCATTGTTTTGTGTACAACAAACATTTCCGAAAGGTCGTATTCGCCTTTACCCAAACGTAGTAGTTCTGATTCCAGGAATCCCAAAGCAGAGAAACTCCAGCAAGTACTCGAACGATTCTGGTTTTTGATAGAAGTAATCGGATTTTCTTTCACTGTTGTGAAAACGAAGCCCTCTTCGGGTTTTGCGTCTTGTGCCATTGCGCTTAGGCTGAACAGGCCTAAGGCAGCGATAAGGATACTCTTTTTCATTCTGATGAAATTAATATTAAATTGTTTTGGTTACAAAGATATGGATTCCTTGGAGGAATTCCATATTCTTGCATAGATTTTGCATAAAAAAAGAGTAGAAAATGCTGTATCCCACCTTCTTTACTATATAAAAAGAGGAAAAGGCAATCGTATGTGATCACCTTTTCCTCTTTTTACATTTATTTTATTTTGATCCCGAGACTTTCTAAATCATCTAGAGTAACAGTATAACTCTCTCCGCTTTTCATCCGTTTCATTACTAACTGTCCGACTTGTTCGGCATCCCTTTTCTCCATGAAAGGTTTTTTACCGGAAACACTGGGTATGAAAGGCTGAAAAATCGTTATATGATTATTGTGAGATATTTGATAGCCATATCCTCCGTTTACCTCAATCACTTCCATTGAAAAAGAAGAGGCAGAAGAATCTGTTTTAGAAAAAGATGTTTTGGAAAAAGACAGACAAACGATTACTATCAATATTCCTGTAACAGAGCATCCGAGTATCTTTCTCTTAGTCATTCTCTTCCCATTCATATGGATGTAACTCCCATGTATCGTCATAATAATAGCTGCTGCTGCCTCCGGTAGTGATAATACCTCGTCTGCCGGTAGCGAAACAAACCGCTTTGATGCGTGAACTTCCTTCGAAAGGAGTGTAGTCAAAATCATCTTCCGTTTCACTGCTGCGCCATAAGTCTTTAGCAGGATCGTATATCCAGTAGTTACTTCGGAAGCTACCGGAGGCTGTTTGTCCTAAAGTGATATATGCCTGATCGTCTATAATAAAAGCACAGCCGTAGGTGCGGGTGATTGATTTGTAATCGTCATCATAGTCGTCACTGCTCTGGTCTGTAATGTCACGGAGACGTACCCATTTGTTCTCTTCACTTTTGCTGGGATCGAACTTCCAGAAGTCATCGACATCCTTACCATTGTTTGTTCCTCCGACAATGTAGGCGACATTATCGATAATAAAGGAGAGTCCGCCGGTTCTTTTCTGACCGCCGAATCCGTTGACGATAGTCCATTGGCTGCCGGAAGCGGCTGTCGGATCAAAGCGGTAAAAGTCCTTGGTCTGTTTATCATCTTTAGACTGACCGGTGCCTACATAACCGTAATTACCGATAGCGAAGGCTATGGCGTTGATTCGGGCATCTCCGGGGTAGTCATCCATCTGTTTCCAGGTGTCCGTTGCCGGTTCATATTCCCATGTATCTTTTAAATATGCATATCCTCCGGTATGTAGTGGATCGTCATCTCTGTATACGGTATATTCCGTAGTCACATATCCTTTGGAGTTGATCGCAAATCCGACAGCCCCGTTCCGGGCCGCCGCCTCTTCGGGAAGGTCGGCACATTGCGTCCACCAGTCGTTATCGATATTATATTCCCAACAGTCTCTTTCCCGCTGGTCTTTTCCCCGATATCCACCGCACAAATATCCCCGGTTATCTATCACAAATCCGGCTGCGTCCTCCCTTGCCCTTCCGTCGAAATCAGAACGGCGATACCACACACCTAATGTGTCGTCATCATCATCTGAACATGAGAACATGGATAGCATAGCTATTGATACTAATAACAGTTGTAGTTTTTTCATTATTTCCATTCGTTTTATTACGTTTTAAACTTGGGGCAAATGTAGCTATCAATGCGGTTGAAGAAAAAAGATATCGACAAATAGCCCTATTTTCTCTATCGAACAAAACCGAGTCTATAAATAGCGGGAAATAGTCGATTAATTTTGGGGATGCTTTCCTAAAGGGGTTCCTTTGCAACTCAAAAATAATATTCATTATGAGACTATTAATTACACTTTTTTATTCATTACTCTTATTTTGTACAATATTCTCCTGTAGGGATGAATCTTCTTCCATTGGAAGTAAATGGGTAGAGAGTTCTTTTATAAATGTAGTGACAAATACGTGTATGGTGACTCTGAGCACATTATTAGCCGACTCGCTGGCAACTTCGGGAGATACGATCTGCCAGATCGGGCGATTTAAGGATGCTCTTTACGGAGAAATAAAAACTTCGTTTTATGCAGAATATCAAGTACCTTCTCACTCACTTAATGAGACTACTGACTATCAGTTTGACTCTATCACGTTCAAATGGTATACTTCCGGGGATTATCTGGGGGATACGCTGGTCTATCATCGTATTGACTTATATAGTTTATCGCAAGGACTCTCTCTGGAAGATAACGGTTACCTGTTTAATAAGACCAACGTTAGCTATAATCAGAATAATCATCTTGGTTCTGTTTCTATACGTCCTACACCCGGCTATCGGAACGAGTTACATGAAACGCGCCTGCCTGACGAATGGGGAAAGAAGTGGTTTAATTTAATGCTGGAAGATGATGAATGTATGGAGTCTCAGGATCGTTTCCGGGCTTTCTTCAAAGGAATAGCTTTTATTCCCGATGAAAACGGGACGTGCATTAACGGCTTTCAGGTGAACGATTCGAGTTTTTGTATTACCCTTTATTATCATGAACTGAAAGAGAAGCCTACGGAACAGACCTTAGTGTTCAATGCCAGCACTTCACTGAACTACACCAAGGTGGAACATGACCGTACTAATACTCCTTTGGAGAATCTCAAGGCAGGAACAGATTATGAACTGCCTTCTTCCGAGAGCGAACATCAGGTGTATCTGCAAGGGCTGACCGGTATGTATATCAATATCGAATTTCCCTATCTGAATAATCTGAATCAGACCGGAAGGCTTGTTTCCATTGAAAGTGCAGTACTCAAGCTATATCCTATCAAGGGTACGTATAACGGAAAGTATCCATTACCGAAATCGTTGTCTCTTTATACGGCAGACCAGAATAACGCCACTCAGAGTGTCATTACTGACATCTCGGGAAATACCGTACAAACGGGAAGCCTGGTGGAAGATAATGTCTATTATGAAGATACTCACTATTCGTTTGATATCACCTCGTTTATTCAGAATAATCTGGGGACGGCGGGGGAGAGCCGTGAGAAACTGCAAATATTCCTCTCTGACAATGCTTTTTATAATACCGTTCAGGGAGTGGTGCTGGGAGATAGCAAACACCCTGTGAATGACCATGATAATAATGTATCACTCACTATTTATTATAAGACATATACGAAATGAAAAGAAGAGTTTTATCTATCCTTACTACTAGGTGCGAACTTATTGAATGTAGCTGCCCAAAATATGACGAGTTCTCCGGTTTCCATGTTCGGACTCGGCGAATTGTCTACCGGAGAAGGCGGAATTTATTCAGGCTTGGGGGGAGTTGGTATTGCATTGCGTGGAGAAAATGTGATTAATGATGCCAATCCGGCTTCTTTAACGGGATTATTGCCGCAGTATTTCTTTTTCGATTTGGGTGTCAGCGGGTCTTATCTGAAATATTCACAGTCAGGAACGAGCAATCATTCTCTGAATGGCAATCTTAATAATTTGGCTGTTGGATTCCGTATAGCTCCCCGTTGGTATGGAGCTATTTTTATGGCTCCTGTCAGTAGTGTAGGGTATGCCATATCGCTCGATCAGGATGTGGCGGGTACGGACGGAAGTACGGTGACTTCACTTTTCCAAGGTGAGGGAGGGTTATCCAAAATGGGCATCAGTGTTGCGCACGAACTGTGGAAAGGGTTTTCACTGGGTGCTAACTTTTCTTATGTGGGAGGAAGTATTTCACAAACAGAAACTCAAGGGAGTGCAACAGAAAGTAATAGTTCGCATAAACATACGATTTATGCCGATTTCGGATTACAGTATACCTATAAGTTGGATCATTACCGTTCGGCGGTAGCAGGAGTTGTATATGGATATTCTCAAGACTTGATGCAGGATAATGATCATGTGGTGAGCAGTAGCAGTTCCAGCGGAAGCATTGAAGAAAAAGGAAAAAAGTATCGCACTTGTTTGCCGCAGTTTATCGGATTCGGAGCGTCTTACACTACGTTGCGCTGGATGGCTTCCATCGACTATAAGTTTGTTGACTGGAGTCGGTTGGAGTCTTCGCATTCCAGTATAAGTTTTCGTAATCAACATCGTTTGATGTTGGGAGGCAGCTATACATTGGGGAACCCTTATAGTAAACCGGTACGTTTATTGCTTGGAGCAGGTATGGGAAATTCATATATTTCAGTGCATGATAAGACGACAACGAATTATTATCTGAGTACCGGACTTAATTTTGAGTTTCGTAGCCGCAGTACGCTTTCTTTAGGAGTGAAATATACAGATCAACTGAAGGTGACTTCGGGGAGATTTAAAGAGCAGAAACTTTCTTTTTTTCTGAATCTGACTTTCTCGGAAAAGACTTATAAGGCAAAATTGAAGTAACTGGCGGGGTACTTTCTTTATTTGGCGGATAGGGAGATCATTTATAATATAGAGGTAGGTGTGTCAAAAGTAACTAAACTCTCCTCCTTCGGGAAGGAGGGGAATTTAGTTACTTTTGACACACCTACCTCTATTATTTATTGCCTTTCGGTGTCACTACATAGTCTTCTTTTATAAACTCATCATAAACCCGTTTAGGATGATCGAATGCTGCGGTTCCATTCCTCTGTTCGTTGAAGTTTTCCCGGCGGAATTGTTTCAGCTTCAGGTTGTCTTCGGCATATTCTCTTAACTTCTTATGTTCACGTCCATAAAGTGAACTTTCAGTAACATCAGAATCAAGCAGGCTTTCTTTAGGAGTGATGGTGGGCAGGAGCACTTGTTCCAATAGTCCACGATAGGCACCGTTATATTCACACCAGACAAGATCGTTGGCAACGAATATACGATAGAAGTACTTTGACCATGCGGTTTTGATTTCGATGGATTGAGCGTAAATCTCAATCGTTGCTTCTGAACCATACGCTTGGTCACGGATCACGACGGTCGTCCGACCGCTGATTTCTTCCTTCACGGAAGTTTGCCATTTGTCGGAATGCAGGATTTCCTCAATGAGTTCCGGCAACTTTTCTTTAATTTCAAACTGTATTCTCATGGTGCTTGCCTGCGGGCAGGACTTTTTTTGAATTTCCTACTTAAAACAATTAAGCTAGCCTAAAGTTACATAGATTGAAGCAAAAAAACAAGATTTTGTTTGAATATTTACTATTTTTGCCAAACTATCTGCCTTTTTCGTTTGTTTTTATTATAATTATGCAACAAATAGCAAAAAAACAAGTTTATGCAGAATAAAGCCCGGAAGAATTATATTATTTATGTACTTATGCTCCTTCTGTTTGGAGGGTTGATTTATGTTGCTATTGAAGAGGGCGACAGGTTTTCACATCATGCTGCGAACACGTTAAACACGCTACAAGACGGGCCTTTTGCCATGTTTCTACAATTTATGCAAGATAATCTGCATCATCCGCTGACGACGTTACTTATTCAGATTATTGCCGTATTGTTGATGGTACGTCTTTTCGGTTATTTGTTTAGTCTTATCGGGCAACCGGGAGTGATTGGAGAAATCGTAGCAGGTATTGTCTTGGGGCCTTCTGTTTTGGGACTTTTTTTCCCGGAAGCTTTTCATTTTCTGTTCCCTGTCCATTCGCTGACCAATCTTGAATTGCTGAGTCAGGTCGGGCTGATCCTTTTCATGTTCGTTATCGGTATGGAACTGGACTTTAGTGTGCTGAAAAATAAGATAAATGAAACGCTGGTGATCAGTCATGCCGGTATTTTAGTACCTTTCTTTCTGGGTATCCTGTCTTCTTATTGGATTTACGAAACGTATGCCGCCGATCATACTCCCTTTCTGCCTTTTGCCTTGTTTATAGGCATTTCCATGAGTATTACCGCTTTCCCCGTGCTGGCGCGTATCATTCAGGAACGAAATATGACCAAAACTCCTTTGGGGACTCTTGCGATTGCTTCTGCTGCCAATGATGATGTGACTGCCTGGTGTTTGCTGGCTGTTGTTATTGCTATTTCAAAGGCGGGTAGCTTTGCCAGTGCTCTCTATTCTGTGGGATTGGCTATGGCGTATATTGCAGTCATGTTTTTGGTTGTGCGTCCGTTTCTGAAAAAGGTGGGAGAGGTGTATGCCAATAAGGAGGCGATCAATAAAACGTTTGTGGCATTTATCCTGTTGATTCTGATCATTTCTTCCTGTCTGACAGAGATTATCGGTATTCATGCTTTGTTCGGAGCGTTCATGGCAGGAGTGGTGATGCCGTCGAATCTGGGTTTCCGAAAAGTGATGATGGAAAAGGTGGAAGACATTTCTTTGGTTTTCTTCCTGCCGTTATTCTTTGCTTTCACAGGTTTGCGTACGGAGATAGGTCTGATCAACAGTCCGGAGTTATGGATGGTGTGTTTGTTGCTGGTGACAGTGGCCATAGTCGGTAAGCTCGGTGGCTGTGCCATAGCTGCCCGTCTGGTAGGTGAGTCATGGAAGGATAGTCTGACAGTGGGTACCTTAATGAATACGCGCGGATTGATGGAGTTGGTGGCATTGAATATTGGTTACGAAATGGGAGTTCTTCCCCCGTCTATTTTCGTAATTTTGGTCATTATGGCGCTAGTTACAACCTTTATGACCACTCCGCTGCTACATTTAGTCGAACGTTTCTTTGTACATCGGGAAGAAAAGTTATCTTTGAAGCGCAAACTTATATTTTGTTTTGGTCGCCCGGAGTCCGGGCGCAGTCTGCTTTCCATTTATGATTTGTTATTCGGGAAGCAGTTGAAGAAAGAACATGTGATTGCAGCGCATTATACAGTGGGTACGGATTTGAATCCGTTGGATGCCCAGCATTATGAAAGCGAAAGCTTTGCTTTACTCAACCAAAGAGCTGTCGAACTGAATATTCAGGTGGACAATCACTATCGGGTGACGGATAAGCTGGTACAGGAAATGATTCATTTTATTCGCAAAGAGCATCCTGATATGTTGCTTTTAGGAGCCGGTAGCCATTACCGTCCCGAAATGCCGGGAACTCCGGGAGCTATTTTATGGCTGACGCTCTTCCGTGATAAGATTGATGACATAATGGAACAGGTGAAATGTCCTGTTGCCGTATTTGTGAATCGTAATTATCGGGAAGGAGCACTGGTTAGTTTTGTTTTGGGAGGAATGATTGATGTATTCCTGCTTTCGTATCTGAATATAATGTTGCAAAATGGTCATTCGGTGCGCCTTTTCCTTTTTGAAACGGACGATGAAGAGTTTCATCAGTGCATAGATGACTTGTTGGCTCATTATGCTGATCAGATAGTAGTGGTATGGTTTGCAGGAGTAGAAGAATTAGTAACCAAAGAGAGAGATGGATTGCTGGTAATGAGCCATCTTTCCTATACAAAATTATCCGAGGATGAGCTTGTGATGCGGGAATTGTCATCATTGCTGGTTATCCGTCGGAATAAGAATAAGGGAGAAAAAAATGAAAGACTTGAAATTGGATGAGCATACGGGGTTAGTACTTGAAGGAGGCGGAATGCGGGGAGTATTCACTTGTGGGGTACTTGACTATTTAATGGATCATGATATTCGTTTTCCTTATGCGATCGGGGTATCGGCAGGAGCCTGTAATGGCTTGTCGTATGCATCCCGCCAGCGTGGTCGTGCCAAGTTCAGCAATATTGACCTGCTGGAGAAATACAATTATATCGGCCTGAAACATCTGCTCAGGAAGCGTAACATTCTCGACTTTGATTTACTTTTCAACGAATTTCCCGAACATATTCTTCCTTATGATTATGATACATACTTTGCTTCTCCCGAACGTTTCGTGATGGTAACCACGAATTGTATGACAGGAGAAGCCAACTATTTTGAAGAGAAACGGGATAAAAGCCGTGTGATTGATATTGTCCGGGCATCCAGTAGCCTGCCTTTTGTTTGTCCTGTCACTTATGTGGATGGTGTTCCGATGCTTGATGGGGGCATTGTAGACTCTATTCCCTTGCAGAGAGCTATTGCGGACGGTTACACCCGTAATGTGGTTGTACTTACCCGTAATCGCGGTTACCGGAAAGACACGAAAGATATCCGTATTCCATCCTTTGTCTACCGGAAATATCCGAAGTTGCGTGAGGCATTGAGTCGTCGGTGTGCAGTTTACAATGAACAGCTGGAAATGGTGGAACAGATGGAAGATGAAGGAAAGATCATCGTCATCCGTCCGCAGAAACCGGTGATGGTGGACCGGATTGAACGGGATGTACAGAAACTGACAGAATTTTATGAGGAAGGATACGACTGTGCAAGAAACCTGTTCGAATTTTAAGTAAATAATAAATGACCTGTTTTGTTGATAGTCTGCATGAAGAATGCGGACTATATCTGTGATATTTATATATTTCTGTATAATATTTCTACAAATACTCTTCTTTTTCTTCAATTAATCCGATTTTAAGTCATTATTAATTCGTTTTTGTGGTATTTATTAAGGGATGCCCCTTTACTTTGCTGAAAAATATTTTTTGGCAGACTTAATAACATAACATGAAAAATAAAAGAATAACATGGTAAAAAGGTTTGATTGGTTGTTGGTGTGTTTATTGTTTTCAATAGGGGTGATGGCACAATCCGGCGGGAAACAGTATAATTCTTACAAAGGATTGGTCATGGCAGGTTATCAGGGGTGGTTCAACACCCCTGGTGACGGCTCGGGCCGTGGTTGGCATCATTATAATGGACGTAATGGTTTTCGGCCGGGGTCATGCTCGGTAGACCTTTGGCCGGAAGTGTCGGAGTATAAGAAGCTCTATAAGACTGAGTTTTCCTTTGCTGACGGTAAATCGGCTTATGTTTTTTCTTCTCATGATGAATCTACGGTAGATGTACATTTTAAATGGATGCAGGAGTATGGACTGGACGGAGTATTTATGCAGCGTTTTATCACGGAGATACGGAACGAAAGTGGATTGAAACATTTTAATAAAGTGTTGAATTCAGCAATGAAATCTGCTAATAAATACGAACGGGCTATCTGCGTGATGTACGACCTGAGCGGCATGCAACCGGGAGAAGAGCAGTTATTGCTGAAAGATATAGCAGAAATAGCAGAACGCTATTCTTTAAAAGACCATGCAAAGAACCCCTCTTATCTGTATCACAATGGTAAACCGCTGGTTACGGTTTGGGGAGTCGGATTTAATGATAATCGTCGCTATGGGCTGAAAGAAGCCGCTCATATTATTGACGGCTTGAAGTCACAGGGATTCAGTGTGATGCTTGGAGTACCTACGCAGTGGCGTACACTGAATGGGGACACAGAATCAGATCCCCGCCTGCATGAGCTTATCCGAAAATGTGATATCATGATGCCTTGGTTTGTAGGGCGTTATAATGAAACGACTTATCCCAAGTATCAGAAACTGGTGGAAGAAGATATTCAGTGGGCAAAAAAGAATCAGGTAGATTATGCTCCGCTGGTTTTCCCCGGTTTCTCATGGGGAAATCTGAAGGGGAAAGATCATAATTCGTTTATTCCCCGCAATAAAGGTTCTTTCCTTTGGACGCAATTGATGGGAGCCATTCGGGCGGGTGCTGAAATGATCTACGTGGCTATGTTTGATGAAATAGATGAAGGGACGGCCATCTTTAAATGTGCTAAGAAGGTGCCCGTAGGTAAAAGTACATTTGTACCCCTTGAAGAAGGTGTGGAAAGTGATCATTATTTGAAATTGGTGGGAGAAGCCGCTAAGATTTTAAGAAAGGAAAAAGCTGTGGCATTTAGTACAAAGCTGGATACGAAAAGTCCGAATCCTTTTATCCGGCATATGTATACCGCTGACCCGTCAGCGCATGTCTGGGAAGATGGCAGATTGTATGTGTACGCTTCTCATGACATTGCTCCTCCGCGCGGATGCGACTTGATGGACCGCTATCATGTATTCTCGACCGATGATATGATTCACTGGACGGATCATGGAGAAATCCTGAGTTCCGACCAGGTGCCGTGGGGACGGAAAGAAGGAGGTTTTATGTGGGCTCCGGATTGTGCTTACAGAAACGGCACCTACTATTTCTACTTCCCTCATCCTAGTGAAACAGACTGGAATGATAGCTGGAAGATCGGTGTAGCTACCAGTGACAAGCCTGCGGAAGGATTCAAAGTACAGGGATATATTGAGGGAATGGACCCGATGATCGATCCTTGTGTATTTGTGGACGATGACGGACAGGCCTATATCTACAATGGTGGCGGTGGTACCTGCAAAGGTGGCAAACTGAAAGATAATATGATAGAACTGGATGGCCCCATGCGGACTATGGAGGGACTCTCAGACTTCCACGAAGCGACCTGGATACATAAGTATAACGGAAAATATTACTTGTCTTATTCTGATAATCACGACGACGGAGAAAAACATAACCGAATGTGTTATGCCATCAGTGATTCACCTCTGGGGCCTTGGGAATACAAGGGTATTTATATGGAACCCACTGATAGTTATACCAATCACGGCTCTATTGTCGAATTCAAGGGGCAATGGTATTCTTTCTATCACAACAGTGCATTGTCCGGTCATGATTGGCTGCGCTCTATCTGTGTGGACAAACTGTACTACAATCCGGACGGCACTATAAAAATGGTGAAGCAGACTAAATAACAGATAGATCCATACACAGGCAATTAATAAATAGAATCCTTATAATAGTTGAAAAACGAATATAGCATGAAAAACAAAATGAAATGGATATTGGCAGTAGGATTATTGTCATGTTCGGTAGCAATGGCACAGCAACAGAGTGATATATTATCGGTATCTGCTTCTGCAAATGCAGAAAATGCTGCTTTAGCCTTTGACAGGAATGTAAAAACGATGTGGACAATCCCTTCTCAGGCACTAAAGGCTGAACAATGGCTGATGTTTACCATTCAGCAGCCCGGAGATGTTTGTGAACTGGACCTTCAGATGCAGGGTATCAATAAGAATGAACTGAAAGAAGTACTGGATATCTTTGTCACTTATGACCCCATGAATCTGGGAACTCCCGTGAACTACCGGATCGAAGGGAGCGACAAACAGATGAAAGTCAAATTCACTCCTAAATACGGTGCACACGTCAAGCTGAATTTTAAGCCAGGAAAGCTGGATAAGCCTTTCTCTCTGAAAGAAATTTCAGTTCTTGTGGCAGAAAAGGTATTGACGGACAGTCAGGGAAAAGTAACCGACCGTCGGTATATGGACGCGTCACTGCCGGTAGAAGAACGGGTGGAAAGTTTGTTGGCAGTGATGACTCCGGAGGATAAAATGGAACTGATCCGTGAAGGATGGGGTATTCCCGGTATTCCTCATTTGTACGTGCCTCCTATCACAAAGGTAGAAGCGGTGCATGGTTTCTCTTATGGTAGCGGTGCTACTATCTTCCCCCAGGCTTTGGCGATGGGAGCTACCTGGAACAGGAAGCTGACGGAAGAAGTGGCTATGGTGATCGGAGACGAGACAGTGGCTGCCAATACCAAACAGGCATGGTCGCCGGTGTTGGACGTTGCACAGGATGCACGTTGGGGGCGCTGTGAAGAAACTTTCGGAGAAGACCCTGTATTGGTGTCACAAATAGGAGGTGCATGGATCAAAGGATACCAGTCCAGAGGATTGTTTACTACTCCCAAGCATTTCGGCGGACATGGTGCCCCGTTGGGTGGACGTGACTCACATGATATAGGCTTGTCCGAACGTGAAATGCGCGAGATTCATCTGGTTCCGTTCCGTCATGCGATCCGTAATTATGACTGCCAGTCTTTGATGATGGCCTATTCCGACTATATGGGAGTTCCGGTTGCCAAGAGCAAAGAACTGCTGCAACAGATATTGCGTCAGGAATGGGGATTCAATGGATTCATTGTCAGTGACTGTGGCGCTATCGGAAATCTGACAGCCCGTAAACATTACACGGCAAAAGATAAGATTGAAGCTGCCAATCAGGCATTGGCTGCCGGCATTGCAACCAATTGCGGTGATACTTACAATAATAAAGAAGTGATTCAGGCGGCAAAAGACGGTCGTATCAATATGGAAGATCTAGACAATGTATGCCGTACGATGCTGGGTACGATGTTCCGCAACGAACTCTTTGAAAAGAATCCTTGCAAACCACTGGACTGGAAGAAAATATATCCGGGATGGAACTCGGACAGCCATAAGGAAATGGCACGTCAGGCGGCACGTGAATCAATTGTAATGCTGGAAAACAAAGAGAATCTTCTTCCTTTGTCAAAGACACTGCGTACGATTGCGGGTCTGGGTCCCGGTGCAGATGACCTGCAGCCGGGCGATTACACTCCGAAATTGCTTCCGGGACAACTGAAATCGGTATTGACAGGTATCAAAGGCGCAGTAGGCAAGCAGACCAAAGTTCTTTATGAACAGGGATGTGACTTTACCAATCCGGACGAAACCAATATTCCGAAAGCTGTGAAGGCAGCTTCCCAATCAGATGTCGTGATTATGGTACTGGGTGACTGCTCTACCAGTGAAGCGACCAATGATGTCCGTAAGACATGTGGAGAAAATAACGACTGGGCGACTTTAATCCTTCCGGGCAAACAGCAGGAATTGCTGGAAGCAGTCTGTGCAACCGGAAAGCCGGTGATACTGATTCTTCAGGCAGGCCGTCCTTATGATATTCTGAAAGCATCCGAAATGTGCAAGGCTATCTTGGTAAACTGGTTGCCGGGACAAGAAGGTGGTCCGGCTATGGCAGATGTACTGTTTGGTGATTACAATCCTGCCGGTCGCCTGCCGATGACATTCCCGCGTCACGTAGGACAACTTCCTTTGTATTATAACTTCAAGACTTCAGGACGCCGTTACGAATATGTAGATATGGAATATTATCCGCTTTACCGTTTCGGATTCGGACTCAGCTACACTTCATTCGAATATTCTAATCTGAAGATACAGGAAAAGGCGAATGGCAATGTGGAAGTTCAGGCTACAGTGAAGAACGTAGGAAGCCGTGCGGGTGATGAAGTCGCTCAGCTATATGTGACGGATATGTATGCCAGTGTGAAAACCCGTGTTATGGAATTGAAAGACTTTGCCCGTATTCATTTGCAGCCGGGAGAATCGAAGACTGTTTCGTTTGAAATGACTCCGTATGATATTTCATTGCTTAATGACCGGATGGACAGAGTCGTGGAAAAAGGAGAGTTTAAGATCATGGTAGGCGGAATGAGTCCCGATTACGTAGCTAAAAATGAGATCAAACATAGTGTAGGCTATAGTGATAACAAGAAAGGCGTCACGGGAATGCTTAATTATACACATGAGTTTGGTGCCAATTTCGATCTTGCTGTGTCCAAGGTAGAAGAGAACCTTGTCAAGAATCAGAAGACAGTGTGGGTGAGTGTGAAAAATACAGGTACGTTGATGGATATCGGTAAGGTGGAAATGTTTGTGGATGGTAAGAAAGTGGGAGATGCCGTTCATTATGAACTGGGAGCAGGTGAAGAAAAACTGATTCCGTTCAAGCTGGCAAAAGAGAATAAGCAGCCTGTAGCGTTTACGACCAAATACAAGATGGTGTCTATGTAGTACTAATTTATTCCCCTAACTTTTAATACAATGAAACGACTTCTTTTCATATTATGGATATTCTTGTTGTCCGTAAGCTTTGGGCTGACAAAGATGAAAGCCGATGTACGGATGCCGCTGATCTTCGGTGATCACATGGTGTTGCAGCAAGACACAAAGATTGCCATCTTTGGATGGGCTGATGCCGGAGAAACTGTAGAGGTAGTCTTTGCCGGACAGAAAGTGAAAACGACTGCTGACACTGACGGAACATGGAGAGTGAACCTGAAACCGATAAAAACAAAGAAAGAAGGGCAGACTCTGACGATTGCCGGTAAGAACAAACTTGTCTACTCGGATGTGTTGGTAGGCGATGTATGGGTTGCTTCCGGACAATCGAATATGGAATGGGGGATGAAGGTAAGAAAAGAATATGCTGACGATATAGCCGCTTCGGAAGATCCTTTTCTGCGTTTGTTCTTTGTTCCCAAGAATACGTCGTTAGAGCCATTGACCGATATTGAAGTTCCTCAGGGAACATCTAACCCCGAACGGGCTGCCAGATGGGTGCTTTGTACACCGGAGATGTTGGCTAAGATCAATGGACAGGGCTTTTCGGCAACAGCTTATTACTTTGCACGTGATATGCGTGCTGCAAACGGACGCCCGTTGGGAGTTATCCAGTCCGCATGGGGAGGTACGCGTGCAGAAGCCTGGACCAGCCTTTCCGGATTGAAACAAGAACCGGCTTTGGCTCACTATGTAGCTGCGTATGAGAAGAATGTGAAAGATAATCCGGAAATACTCGCCACTTATCCACAGAAGCAGAAAGAATTTGATGAAGCGGTAAGGGAATGGGATAAAACGGTAGGAAAAGAATGGAATCAGGCACAAAAAGAATGGGCGATAGCTGTGCAGGCAGCACAAGCAGCTGGAAAGCCGGCTCCTCCCAAACCACAGCCCAGAGTTCCCCGTCCGCCCAATCCGCGTAAACCGAATGGGGGAAATAACGGTCCGTCCAATCTGTTTAACGCAATGATTTCTCCTTTAATCCCTTTGAGTATAAAGGGAGTCATCTGGTATCAGGGAGAATTTAACTCCGGCGGCTCTGGAAAAGAATATGCTACCCTGTTCTCCCGGATGATTACGGATTGGAGAGAGAAATGGGGAATCGGTGATTTTCCTTTCGTATATGTGCAGCTTCCCAATTTCGAACCGGTAGATCCCGAGCCGTCTGTCGAAGGAAACGGCTGGCGCTGGGTACGGGAAGGACAGTTGAAGGCCTTGAATCTGCCCAACACGGCAATGGCTGTGACAATCGATGTAGGAGATCCTTTCGATTTGCATCCGGTAGATAAATACGATGTCGGACACCGGCTGGCTCTTGCTGCCCGAAAGCTGGCATACGGAGAGAAAATTGTCGGCATGGGACCTCTTTATAAAAAGATGTCTGTGAAAGGAAATAAGATCATTCTGGAGTTTACTAATCAGGGTAAAAAGTTGGTGATGGGAACTTCTCCGTACATCCCGGCAGGAAAACCGCCTCATCCGAAACCGACGAAGCTGACAGGCTTCGGCATTGCAGGAGCGGACCGTAAGTTTGTATGGGCGGATGCGGTGATTGAAGGAAATAAGGTGATTGTGTCCAGCAGTGAAGTGGCTGTACCTCTTGCCGTACGTTACGGATTTTCCAATAGCCCCCGTTGTAACCTGTATAACGAGAAAGGCTTGCCGGCATCTCCTTTCCGCACGGACAGCTGGGATAAATGATGGGGGAGAGTACGGGGCTTACCATGTTTGTTATTAAATAAGGTAGAAAAATGATCATGATGAAAAGGTATAAAAAGATTTTGTTGACAGGTGTGTTGTCAGCCTTGTCTTGTTCATTCGTTCACGCACAGGAGCTATACAAGAATGAAAATGCGCCTGTGCATGAACGGGTAATGGATTTGATTTCCCGTTTGACGGTGGAAGAGAAGATCAGTTTGCTTCGTGCCACTTCTCCCGGCATTCCCCGTTTGGGTATCGATAAATACTATCATGGCAATGAAGCATTGCATGGAGTAGTACGTCCCGGACGTTTCACCGTATTTCCACAAGCCATTGGACTGGCAGCAACCTGGAATCCGGAGTTGCAGAAAAGGGTAGCTACAGTGATCTCGGATGAGGCGCGTGCCCGTTGGAACGAGCTGGATCAGGGAAGAGAACAGAAAGAACAATTCAGCGATGTGCTGACTTTCTGGTCGCCTACCGTGAACATGGCACGCGACCCGCGTTGGGGACGAACCCCGGAAACGTATGGAGAAGACCCTTTCCTGAGTGGAATAATGGGAACAGCCTTTGTGAACGGACTACAAGGAGATGATCCGCATTACCTGAAAATCGTTTCTACTCCCAAGCATTTTGCCGCCAACAACGAAGAGCATAATCGCTTTGTCTGCAATCCGCAGATATCGGAGAAACAACTGCGTGAATATTACTTTCCTGCTTTCGAAATGTGTGTGAAGGAAGGAAAAGCTGCTTCCATCATGTCCGCCTATAATGCGCTGAATGATGTGCCCTGCACGCTGAATCCGTGGCTGCTGCAAAAGGTGTTGCGTCAGGACTGGGGATTTCAGGGATATGTCGTTTCCGATTGTGGCGGACCTGCCTTGCTGGTCAATGCCCATAAATATGTAAAGACGAAGGAGGCGGCTGCCACTTTATCCATCAAGGCGGGACTCGACCTTGAATGCGGTGACGATGTGTATGACGGCCCCTTATTGAATGCTTACAAACAATATATGGTATCGGATGCCGATATTGACTCCGCCGCCTATCATGTGCTGACGGCCCGCATGAAACTGGGACTTTTTGATAGCGGGGAACGAAATCCGTATACTAAAATCTCTCCGTCAGTGATCGGTTCGAAAGAACATCAGCAGATAGCTCTGGACGCTGCCCGCCAATGTATCGTTTTACTGAAGAATCAGAAAAACAGGCTTCCGCTGAATGCTGACAAACTGAAATCGATCGCAGTAGTCGGCATCAATGCCGGCAAATGTGAATTTGGCGATTACAGCGGCGCTCCGGTAGTAGAACCGGTTTCCATACTGCAAGGTATCAGAAACAGGGTAGGCGATCGGGTGAAAGTCGTCTATGCTCCCTGGAAATCTGCTGCCGATGGGCTGGAACTTATTCAGGGAGAGAACTTCCCGGAAGGACTGCAAGCTGAATATTTTGACAATACCCGCCTCGAAGGCACCCCGAGAGTGCGTAAGGAGAGTTGGATCAACTTTGAACCTGCCAATCAGGCTCCCGATCCGTTCCTGCCCAAATCTCCGCTGTCTGTCCGTTGGACGGGAAAGTTGAAACTGACCGTTTCCGGTCGCTATACTTTCAGCTTTACATCCGATGATGGTTGCCGCCTGAGCATTGATAATCAGATGCTGATTGATGCGTGGCAGGCACATGCCGTATCTACGGATTCCGCTTCCATTTATCTTGAAGCGGGAAAAGAATACCAGTTGAAAGCGGAATATTATGATAACCGGGATTATGCCATTGCAAAGTTGCAATGGAAAGTTCCGCAGATAGGCAAGGCAACTCGTCTCGATTTGTACGGAGAAGCCGGAAAAGCGGTTCGCGAATGTGAAACGGTAGTTGCTGTGATGGGTATCAATAAATCGATAGAGCGTGAAGGACAGGACCGGTATGATATTCAGCTTCCGGCAGATCAGAGAGAGTTTCTGCAGGAAATCTATAAAGTGAATCCCAACATAATTGTTGTTCTGGTAGCAGGCAGTTCATTGGCTATTAACTGGATGGACGAGCATATTCCTGCCATTGTGAATGCCTGGTATCCGGGTGAACAGGGAGGAACCGCCGTGGCCGAAGTATTGTTCGGTGATTATAATCCTGCCGGACGTCTGCCGCTCACCTACTACAAGTCTTTGGATGAACTGCCTCCGTTTGATGATTATGATATAACCAAAGGGCGTACTTATAAATATTTCAAAGGAGATGTCCTTTATCCGTTCGGCTACGGACTGAGTTACTCTTCTTTTACATACAGCGATCTGCAAGTAAAAGACGGGGTCGGTGAAGTCACCGTTTCATTCCGGTTAAAGAATACCGGTAAGAGAAATGGCGATGAGGTTGCTCAGGTTTATGTGCGGATACCGGAGACCGGAGGAATTGTACCTTTGAAAGAATTGAAGGGATTCCGTCGTGTTCCTTTGAAATCGGGAGAAAGCCGTCGGGTAGAGATTAAGTTGAATAAAGAGCAACTTCGCTATTGGGATGTAGAAAAAGGACAGTTTGTAGTACCCAAAGGGGCATTTGACGTTATGGTTGGTGCTTCTTCCAAAGATATTCGTCTGCAAACAGTCATTGATTTATAGACTTTATTTAAATTTGAACCGGAAAGAAGATTAAGATTACATTCACTGAGGTAATGCCTTCTGATTGCACAGTCTGTGCCACCCTATTGGCACAGTTGTGCCACCGCACTGGCACTGTTATGCCAAGCCTTTGGCACAGTTGTGCCAATAGGGTGGCACAAGCGTGACACAGTATGGGGCAATCTTAAGGCATTACTTCTTAAAATTTAGTATTATGAGAAACAAGTATTTGCGTTTTGCAGATGTATTATTTCTACTTAGCTTTGTGGCAGGAACTACGATGACGGCTTGCTCCGAACAGCCTTATCAGCCGACCTTGAAGGCAACTTATAATAAGCCTGCCAAAAACTGGGAAAGTGAAGCTCTGCCTATCGGTAACGGTTATATGGGAGCCATGATTTTTGGTGACGTCTACGTAGATGTCATCCAGACAAACGAACATACCTTGTGGTCGGGAGGCCCCGGTGAAGATCCGTCTTACAATGGAGGACATCTGAGAACTCCGGAAGTGAACAAGGATTATCTCCACAAGGCACGGGTGATGTTGCAACAGAAGATGAACGACTTTACGGCAAACCGTTCTGCATATATAGATGAAAATGGAAAGCTGATTACCCATAACTACGATGGAGACGGTGACGGCACAGAATTGCGGAATCTGATTGATAATCTGGCTGGAACGAAGGAGCATTTCGGTTCTTTCCAGACATTGAGCAATATCATTGTAGAGACTGTCAATCCGGGTATCCCCGTCTTGATAAAAGAAGCAGTGCAGACCAATTATGACAATACAAAGAATCAAAGTCAGTCGATAGGCAGTCTTTTCGATCAGAGCACTACCAGCAAATGGTTTGCCGATAACGACCGGTTCTCTAGCTTTGGAAGCCTGCCATGCGTTATCAAGTGGGCATATACCCATGCTCCCAAGGCTGTTTCCTATAGCCTGACCTCCGCCAATGATATGCCGGGCAGAGATCCGAAATCATGGAAGCTCTATGGTTCGGCAGACGGAAAATCATACGACTTGCTGGATCAGCAGTCCGGTACTTTTTGGGGGGATGATAAGGACGGAAAGGGAAGCCGCAATAAGACCCTGTCTTTTCCTTTGAAGACGGACAAATACACCTTCTTCAAACTCGAAATCACAGAATTAATCGATAATAAACAGAAACCGCAATTGGCGGAACTCTCGATAGATGCCTCTACCGAACTGCCTTATTCCGACTATACCCGTACGCTCGATATAGATAATGCGATTCATACGGTGATGTATAAGGAGAATGGAATCACCTTTAAGCGCGAATACTTTATGAGTTATCCCGATAATGTAATGGTGATGCGTCTCACCTCAAATTCGAAGAAGGGCAAACTTTCACGCATCATTTCTCTTGAATCGCTGCATACCGATAAAACCATTACGGCAGACGGTCATACTATTACCATGACGGGATATCCGACTCCGGTCAGCGGAGACAAGCGGGTAGGGGATGCCTGGAAGAATGGACTGAAATATGCGCAGCAACTGGTCGTGAAGAATAAAGGAGGAAAGATTTCGGTAGTGGACGGAACGAAGCTGAAAGTAGAGGATGCCGATGAAATAATCGTTCTGATGTCTGCCGCCACAAACTATGTACAGTGTATGGACGACTCCTACAATTATTTCTCTCAAGAAGATCCGTTGGAAAAAGTGCAGGCTACGCTGCATAAAGTAGCTGATAAGAAGTACACGGCTCTGTTGGCTACCCACCAGAAAGACTATCATTCGTTATACGACAGAATGCGACTGAATCTCGGTAACTTGCCGGAGGCACCTGTTGCCCCTACGGACAGTTTGCTGAAAGGTATGGACGAGAATACCAACTCGGAACAGGAAAACCAGTATCTTGAAATGCTGTATTTCCAGTTTGGCCGTTATCTTTTGATATCTTCTTCACGAGAAGGTTCTTTGCCCGCCAACTTGCAGGGAGTATGGGGTGAAAGGCTTTCCAATCCGTGGAATGCCGATTACCATACGAATATCAATATACAGATGAATTATTGGCCGACACAGCCTACCAATCTGAGTCCGTGTCATCTGCCTATGGTAGAGTATGTCAGAAGTCTGGTGCCTCGTGGAAAGTATACAGCGCAACAATATTATTGCAAACCCGATGGTGGCAATGTTCGCGGCTGGGTGACGCATCATGAGAATAATATTTGGGGCAATACGGCTCCTGCCAAGAAAAGTACACCCCATCATTTTCCGGCAGGGGCAATATGGATGTGTCAGGATATCTGGGAGTATTATCAGTTTAACCTTGATAAAGACTTCTTGAAAAAGTATTATGATACGATGCTCGATGCTGCTCTTTTCTGGGTAGACAATCTTTGGACAGACGAACGCGACGGTACACTGGTAGCAAACCCGTCCCACTCTCCCGAACATGGTGAGTTCTCACTGGGCTGTTCAACTTCGCAGGCTATGATTTGTGAAATGTTCGACATGATGATCAAAGCCAGCAAAGAACTGGGAAGGGACAAAGACCCTGAAATCATAGAGATAGCAACAGCTATGAGCAAACTCTCCGGACCGAAAATCGGTTTGGGCGGGCAGTTTATGGAATGGAAAGATGAAGTGACGAAGGATGTTACCGGAGATGGCGGACACAGGCATACGAATCATCTTTTCTGGTTGCATCCGGGTTCGCAGATTGTAATCGGAAGAAGCGAACAGGACGATAAATATGCAGATGCCATGAAAGTGACGCTGAATACACGCGGCGATGAAGGAACCGGGTGGAGCAAAGCATGGAAACTGAACTTCTGGGCACGTCTGCATGACGGCAACCGCTCTCATAAACTGTTGAGAAGTGCCATGAAACTGACTGTTCCCGGAAGCCATGTAGGCGGTGTATATACTAATTTGTTTGATGCGCATCCGCCTTTCCAAATCGATGGTAACTTTGGTTGTACGGCCGGTATCGCAGAAATGCTGATGCAAAGTCAGGGCGGATATATCGAATTGCTTCCCGCTTTGCCCGATGCATGGAAAAATGGCTCATTCAAAGGAATGAAAGCGAGAGGAAACTTTGAAGTAGATGCGGCATGGACTGACGGGAAGATAACAGCTATAGAGATTCTTTCTAATTCCAGTGCGGAATGTGTGATTAAATATCCGAATGCAAAGGAGCTGAACGTTTCTGGAGCAAAGGTAAAGGTACTTGCTGATGATCAAATCTCTTTTGCTACTGTGAAGGGTAAAACGTATATTATTAAAAACGTATCTTCTTTATAAAGAGAAAACTAAGTGTATAAGGAGGTAATGTAGTCTGTCCAGGGACAACTATTAACGACTGAAACCAAAAGGCAATTGATTCGCAATGAATCAGTTGCCTTTTGGTTTGAATCTATGTTCAATAGAATAAAGATGTGAATAGTTTGGATAAGGCTTGTTCTTTGGTTTGATTAAAAGTCGAAACTATCTTCATTGAGGTTGACTGAAAAAGCGGTAGTATCTACAATGGAGGTGACTAAAAGTCGGTAGTATCTTAACTCTCTTCGGGAAGGAGGAGTACCCGTAGGGGGAGGTGGTAGGTGAATGCACTCCTATTTCATTTACAATAAAATTAGGAATACACATCATTTTACCTACCACCTCGGTCTTCGACCACTCCTCCTTCCCGAAGGAGGAGAATGTGGATACTACCGACTTTTTAGTCAGTTCTCAATGAAGACACTAAGAATTCTACTGAATTGGGAAGTTTTTATTATTTCTTATCTTTTGTGAATTAACTCAGAGATTGCAGTTGTAAGAACATCTTTGCTAATAACTTCGATTATAATTAAAAACAAAACTGCCCGTCTCCTCTAATGGGAAGACGGGCAGGAAGAATGGAAAAACTCCACTCAATGATATCAATTACATACCTATTTCAATAATTCATTCACCATGTTTACCAGCAGTTTACCTGCTATCGGATCAGTGGTTGCCTTCTCTGTACATAAGGTTGAAACGAGAGACTTTCCTTTATTGTCGGCTATCTGTAGCAGCGTCAGTCCGCGCATAGATTCGATACGTGCGATACGTTCCTCCGGCTTACCACCGTCGATATAAGCATGGATCTTCATTTGGGCGGCGAGTTCCTTCACATTCTCATGGCGGACAGCTTTCAATGTAGCGGTGCAGGCTAGTGGAATTTCACGCTTGTTGTTATTGAAATAGCGTAATTCCAATGCACCGATTCCGTCGAATACAGGGGCATCATCCCGTTCCATCACCACAATGTCTCCCTCGGTGGGAATAATCCATCCGGTGATATATTCGGGATAGACTTTTTGTGCTGCCTCTTTGCTGTTCAGGAAGAGAATCCGACCGCCTTTTGACTGATATTCACGCAGTAATCTTGCTTCTTCATCGGTACATTCTTTCAAGCCCGATATAATGCAGAGATTAGCTTTTTGCTTGGCATTCAGTAGTTCCTTGATAGACGGTACTGTCTGGCAGGCGATGTTCAGGAAGTCAAGGGTAGCTTTCATATGATCCTTATCCAGTAAAAGAATCTTCTTGCTGGCTGTTACTTGACCGATATTCCATTCCTTGCGTGCCAGTAATAATCCGTATTCATTCTGCGATAAAGTGACTCCGCTTTCGGTGAGAGTGAGTTTCAGTTTTACATTAACCTTGTCTGCCGGTAAATTGGAAGGCATATGGATGTTCGGTTCGATGTATTTACGACCATAATATTCCACTGCCGGAAATTGTTCCGTGCCGGAAGCCAGTACCTTATTGGTTTCGTCTACAATGCTCCATGCCAGTGACATAGGCTTCAAGTCACGTCCTTCTTCATTGTCATTCACTACGTAGATACGTGTATGTAACTTCTCACCTGCATAAAGATTGCGTCCCCACAGTTCCGCACTGACAAGTACGGGCTGCATAGCACGTTGCATAGCGTAATAAGTGGGATACGGTTGTATATTCCGGTGATCATAGCATTGGCGGAACCAAGTCATATAGGCAAAGTGCATGATACCCGAAGCCTGTTCGTTGGTACGGCGGAGGGTTTCGGCCAACTCTCCTGTGATGAACGATTGTGTATTCAGGAAACTGGCGGGATTCCCCCAGTCATATGCTTCATATCCGATTAATGAATAGGGATTCTGATGAATCAGCTGATAAGAGCGGGTCGGATGACCGGTTTCAGCATTCGGATAACCCGTACTCATTTCCTGGCTGATCAACGGGCGTCCGGGAGTCTTGAATTGTTTCTGGAATTCTCCGTTGAAGAAGCGGAATACCGAATAGTCATACCAATTATAGTAGGCATGGTTGTCATCAATATCTCCGTCATCAACTGTTTTCAGAAAGTCATCACCAAAGCGTTTGCTAGCTTTGTTGTGGAGATAGTTGGAGTCGAAACATACAGGACGTGTAGGGTCAGTCTTTCTCATATCTTTCACCACATCGGATACGATGCGGAATTTTTGCTTGGCACGTTCCGTGTCGGCATCCAGATCGTAGAACTTCATTTCATTGTTCACAGTCCAGAAGAATATGGAAGGATGATTTCTGTACTTTTTCATCACGCGCAGCCATTCACTGCTCCAAAGATCGAGCACGCCTTTGTCCGGTATCGGGGTGGAGTGTATCATGAGCCACGACCAAGTGCCCTCAAAGCTGATAGCGATACCGTTGCGGTCTGCTGCCGACACCCAAAGTTCGTTCCAGGGGGTGGTATGTGTCCGGGTAGACTGTACATTCCCTTCTTTCATTAGCTTCATGAACTTGTCTGCAAGGAGCGAATCATTGGGACAGAGCGCAAAAGGAATATGGTTACCTCCACGCAGCCAATATTTGCGGCCGTTCAGATAAAGGAATCCATCTTTGCTTTCAAACGTGCGGAAACCCGAAGTTACGGTGATGCAGTCCGTCACTTTGTTTTTTCCTTCCGTCAGGCTCACGCGAAAATTATAAAGATTAGGAGTGGCAGGTTCCCAAAGTTTGGGTTTCAGTCCTTTGATATCACAGGTAAATGTTTCTTGTGCGCTTGTCGCTAATGAGAGTTTGCTACGTACAGGTGCACCGTACAGTGTTTCCCCCGTCTGTTTGTCTATAATATCTACACGGATATCGAAGTTTTTCTTTTTGGGCGCATGATTTTTGATGGTGACATCTATTGATGCACCGTCCAGAGCCGGCTTGATAAAGATATCTTCTACTTTCAGCGGGTTGCTGACAATGAGTTTCACGGGCTGCCATATACCGGCAGGGTTATCACCATAGAATCCATGAGGGATGTCTGTCAATACGGCTTTGTTGGCCTGTTGGTCGTTTTGGTTATCCTCCACTTCCTTGCGTACTGACGAATAGTAGTTTTCCATGGCGTCACTGGTTTGTGCGGCTTTTCCGTTGATGTCACGTGTCACTTTTACTGCGATCAGGTTGCGTCCCGGACGCAGGAATCGGGTGGCGTCTACTTGGAAATCACCGAACATACCGATGTTGGAACCTGCCGATTCGCCATTAATATATACTTCCGCCATTTTGGATACGGCGTCGAATGAAAGAGTCAGCTGTTTTCCCTTCACGTCGGCGGGCAGTTCCAGCCATTGGCGATACCAGGCAGCACCGGTTTTCCGGTAGTTGAACGTATAGTTCTCGCATCGGTCGGTTTCTTGTTGGTAGTAAGTGTCCGATACCCCTTTATGTTGCGGACCGGTGGGCGATGGCATGGTTTCTCCATGCAGCCAGATACGGATAGGGTTCCAGAAAGCGGGAACAGGCATTATATGCCAGTCGTTGTCGTTAGTCTGCATGGAGATGGCCTTCGTCTTATCGTTCAGTTGGTAGTCGGGCATGAACAGCCAGTTTCCGTCCAGCGATAGTTCGGTGCGGTCGGCAGTTAGTTTATCCAGTTTGACCGAGGTGTATTGCGCCCGCTCTTCGCGGCGTATCTTTTCCTTTTCCTGTGTGGTGAGTGCCATACGATACTCCTGAACCTTGACATCTTTGAGAGCGTCTTCTGCCAATGGGGTGACAGTGAGGTCATCAAATTCCGTATCTATCCATCCGCCTCCCAGTGCTACTTCACCGGTAGGAGCCAGGTTGCTGTTTTTGTCCTCCAAATCAATGTGAGGAAGCTTTTCGTCGTTTACAAAAACCCGGATACGGTTACCGCATACTTCCACTTTCACTTTGTACCACTCTCCCGGCACGGGGTGAAAGCCCAGCGGACGGACTCCCATGAATTCGTCTGTACCCATATATCCGGTACGCATCAAGTAGAGATCGTCTTGCAACCCGCCTTTGATACCTACCACATAACGGTCAAAACGGTTATGTGTACGGAAGCCTGCCCATATCTGTACCTGTTCGGCGTCTTTCGGGGCACGTGCCTTGAAGGACAGGGTATAATCTTTCCACTCAGGATTGCCGAAAAGGGCATAAGCGCTGCGCGAATGAAATACTCCGTCGTTCACTCGACAGACACCACGTCCCACCATATTCAGTGGTTGGGAGGCATTGGAGAAATCATTGCTCCATACGGTTTGATCTTGGGCTTGCGTTGTCAGACCGGACAGGCTACAGGCGCAAGCTAAAAATACTTTGCTAATTTGTTTCATGATATGATTTTGTAGTTTTAAAGTTCATTGTATTTAAGTTTATGATTTGGCAAAGACTGTAATTCACGGGTTGATCACGAAAAATGATGTGGCAAATATAGAGACAGATAGTTAAGTGAGAGCTTAATTTTCGCTTAATTGATTATTAAATATCCCTTAAATGTAGAATTTATGCAAATAAGTATGCTGAAGAGGGGATAAAAGTTAGCTGTAGTTATAAATATTCCTGTTATTCCTTATTATATAGGAAACTTATATTATATGAGAAATAGGGAATAGTACAACTTAAAGCTTATATCATGGGGAGCGCTTTGAAAATCTATCAGGAATAACGCCATTGTAATACTAAAAATCCACATCTTATATAATCGGATAAGTCACTAATTGGATATCTCCTAATTTGTGTTATGTTTGTATAGTATTTGCCTTATTTACCTTTTTAGCCTTTCTACTTGAAATATTCTTCTTTTTGCAGGAAGTGAATACTCATTTAGATAAAGAAATAGGGTGTGGACAGCATACTACAGGATATAAAACTTCCCCCTTTTCCTGAAATTAATACCTAAGATTGCGAAAAATTATAAGAAGATAGTATTAGTTTTAAAATTAATTAGAAATTAATCAGAGTTTAATCGTATTTTATAAAAAATCTTAAGCAGGCTCTTGTTACTTTGCATCAGAACTCAAAAATAACCTTAAATATTAAGTTTGTTCAGTCGACGCTTTCTTAAATAATAGATAAAAAGGGTGTTTTCGAGGTGTAACAAATAGCAAATGTATAATATAAAAAAGAGACCGTGAAAAATTATTTGAAAATCACGATGGGGCTTGTATTAGCTTCCATGATTGTTAGCTGTTCTGATGAGGACAATACTATTGTTCCTGATACTAATCCGGACCCGGTTATACCGACAGAAGGGACGTTCATACTTCCTGCTCCTGCGGTAGAGAGTAATATTCCCGAACATAGTTTTTTGATGGGGGCGCTGTTCAGCTATCAGAAGAATCTCCGCAATGGAGAAGATGCTGCCAGTGGCGGGACTAGTTCTACTACCTTTTATAATAAGCCGCTTTTCGAAGTGAAGTCTTTTGGTGCTACGGAAACAGAGTGGTGGGATAACTTGGTAGAAGAGATGGTGTATAGTGGTTTGGATTATGTAGCTCCCAATTGCCGCGGACGCTTGCCGAAGGCGGACACTGATCCTGCTTATGACAGAGATCATGGCGATCCTACCCGTATCAAAGACTTCGTTGCTGCTTTACAGCGTCGGAATGAAGAAAATCTGAAGATCGCCATCTTCGATGACTGTCCGGCTTCCTGGGCGGCTGCCCGCAATTTTGACTTGTATCAGACCTATGCTACATTCATTAGTGCGGAAACTCAGCAAAACAAGGGACTGACCGATGAAGAGGTGATGTATCCGCTGGACAATTTGGACGATATATATAAGTATATATGGGATTACAATATAAAACTGGCCTTCGATAACTTTTATGGCGAGAATAAAGCCAATAACAAGTATCTTCTTCGCATAGACGGCAAACCTGTCCTGTTTTTGTGGAGCATCAACGGTTTCCTTAATGTAGACTATGCTGCATTGGGCAACAAGAAAATTGACTGTAAAGGCAAATTAAAGGCCATTCTGAACAAGATTCATGCTGACTTCAAGTCTGCTTATGGCGAAGATCTCTTTATTTGTGCCGACAGAGCCTTTCAGGACCGTGATAAAGAGGTGGACGAATCAGTCGTAGAATCACTGAACGATTGGTTTATTGCCTCTGAGCAGGCTCCCACCCGTAGTTCCTGGACGGTACGTACCTTCAATGGAAAAACTGTAGGTGTGGCTGTTCCGGCTTTCTATACCAATGATAAATCGGGTACCCGTATGTTTTTTGATGCAGATCACGGCAAACGTTTAACGGATGCTTTGGACGATATGGTTGCGAAGAATGCTGATCTGGTCTTCCTGGAAGGTTTTACCGATATGGCCGAGAATGCCGCCTATTGGAGAAGTACCGATAACATTTACTATGACTTTCCCAACCAGCGTCTGAACATTCTCCGTAAATACAGCAGTAGCCGGGCATGGGCCGAATCATTCCGTGTAGAAATGGAGGCCTGCGATTACTTCTTCGATGTGTCTGCTAAGAATAGCGGTAATCAATACCGTACCGGAAGTCTGGATGTTGCCAAAATAGCCGGTGTGGCTCCGGATAAGAACACCGAATGGTATGTCACCAGCACAGAGGCGGGTGAGTGGATGGAATGGAAAGAACTGCCTTATGCTGCCGGAGATATCACAGTCAAGGTATGTTATGCTGCCAAAGAAGATGCTAAAATCCGTTTTGACTTTGGCGAAGGCACGAAAAGAAGACAAGGTCCTGTCGTAGAACTTCCTGCTACCGGAGGCGAATGGGTTACTGTGGACGCTTTCACCATGAAGAGCGATGTGAATGGCTGGCGCCGTACTGTGCTGAACATTGTGGCGGGCAAACCTGATTTGAACTACTTCACCATCATTGTAGAAAAATGAAAAGAACAAATTTATTAATTATAAACTTAAGCTAATATGGAGAAACTTTATCTGAAAAGAAGCTGGAGGATAGGGACGTGCCTGATGGTATTGCTCACGTTCTTCGCACTTTCACTTTCGGCGCAAAACCGAAAGGTCACTGGAGTCGTTGTTGACGAGTTTGGTGATCCGCTTCCAGGTGCTAATATTACGGTGGTTGGAAACCAAAACTTAGCTACTGCGACAAATATGGAGGGACAATTTACCTTGAACAATGTGCCGAAAGATGCTATTCTGAATGTAAGATTCATAGGCTATGCTGTAAAGACTATCAGACTGGCTACCTTGAAAAACAATGATCTGCTGCGCATCGTTCTAAGTGAGGATGTCAAAGAACTGAACGATGTCGTGGTTACGGCATTGGGTATCAGCCGTGAATCCAAATCGTTGGGATATGCCCGTCAGTCCATTGACACGGAATCTCTGCTGGATACACGTGACCCGAACTTATTGAATAGTCTGAGCGGTAAAGTTTCGGGCGTTAATTTTATTTCGAATGGCGGTCCGTTGTCTTCTACCCGTGTGGAGATTCGTGGTAACAACTCCCTGACCGGAAATAACCAGCCGTTGTACGTAATTGACGGTGTGCCCATCATGAACCCGATGGGAGAAGATGGAGACTTGGACTATGGTAATCCTGCTTCTGCTATCAGCCCGGACGATATTGAATCAATCGAAGTTTTGAAAGGTGCCAATGCGGCTGCCTTGTATGGATCTGATGCTGCCAATGGCGTTATTCTGATCACTACCCGTAAAGCTACCAAGAAATCCGGACTCGGTGTTTCTTATGGCTACAATATGCAGTTTACTTTCTTGCGTGAATTTCCTGCCTATCAGAATGTTTATGGTTCGGCCAGCCTTCCGGCTGCCGGTGTGGGTGACGGATTCAACTATTATGGTTCCAACTCAAAGAACGGGTATGCTTATGACCCCAGCCTGCCTTATGGTATTTTTGTATTTAACTGGGCGAATCCGAACCAACGCTCATGGGGGCTGCCGATGTTAGGCTTTGACCTGGTGGGACGTAATAATCAGATACGTTCTTATGTACCTAATAAGGATGGTATCACGGATATGTACGAAATGGGTGTAGCCATGACTCATAGTGTTTCGGTCAATAAGGTGTTCAATGGAGCAGGTATCCGTTTCAACTATACGGGTATCGACTACGACGGAATGCTGAAGAACTTTGATAACATGAAGCGTCACACATTTGACCTGCGTGTGAATATGGATCTGGCTAAATGGCTGTCCAGTGAAATCTCCGTTAACTATCAGTTGGAAACAGCCGATAACCGTGATTATAAAGGTGACAGTAACCGTAACCCGATGCGTGCCATCATGAATATGCCGCGTGACGTCGTTATGGAGGAATTACTGCCGTGGAAGCGCGAGACAGGTGAAGCCTTCACGCGTGGTAACGGATTCTACAATCCTTACTGGCTGCTGAACGAAATCAGCAATGGTGACGGCCGTAATAACTTCCGTGGTAACCTGACTCTTAATATCAAACCGATTCAGGGAATGAATATCCGTTTGCGTGCCAGTGTAGAAAAGGCAAACAAGAACGGTTGGAAGTTCGACAATTATTATACCATGTGGGATATCGACGGACAGTACGAAACTTTCCGTGAGGCCTCCAACAACTACAACTATGAAGGAGTTATTTCTTATAACCGCAATATCAAGAAGGTCAACCTCAGTGCTAACTTGGGTACTTCTATGCAAAAGAATGACTGGTATAAACTCTGGAATCAGGTTTCTCAACTGGCAGCTCCGGATGTGAAGTCATTGTCCAACAATGCCTCAATATTGAGTGGGACGGAAAGTGTGAACGCGAAAGAGAAGCAGTCCGTATTCGGTATGTTGTCTTTGGGATATCATGGTTTGTTTGTAGACGGAACTTTCCGTAACGACTGGTCAAGTTCTTTGCCGAAAGCCAACAATTCTTACTTCTATGCTTCCGGTAGTGCCAGTGCCGTGTTGACGGAAATCTTCCCCAAGCTGAAGAGCAAGACATTCTCATTCGCCAAGTTGCGCGGATCTATTGCTCGCGTGGGTAACGATGCCGGTTTCGACCGTTTGATTAACAGTTACAGTTACGGAGGATTGTTCCGTAATGACATGGCGTGGTTCCAGGGTGACGCCGTACGCAAGAATCCGAACTTGAAACCGGAAACAACCATCTCAAAAGAAATCGGTGCGGAAGTTCGTTTGCTGGACGGACGCCTGACAGCAGATGTTACTTACTATGACAAATACACTCGTGATCAGATTGTCGAGTCGGAACTTTCTTATTTATCCAATTACCAGCGTGTAATCATCAACTCCGGTAAAATCTCCAACAAGGGTTGGGAAATCTCCGTGAGCGGTGTGCCGGTGAAAGTGAAGAACTTTGAGTGGAAAACCATTTTCAACTGGTCAAAGAACAATTCCATGGTAGAATCATTGCCCGAAGGTATCGACAAGATACAGATTGGTAGCGGTGTGTACAACGTGAAGTCTTATGCGGAAGTAGGCAAGCCTTACGGTGCTATCTATGCGAAGACATTTAAGCGCGATGCCGAAGGATACATCCTTTGTCAGCTCGACGGGTCACCGAAAGAAGGACAGGACTATGAATATTTAGGCTGTGTACAGGCTGACTGGCGAGGTGGCTGGAACAACGTGTTCCGTTTGGGTAATTTCTCCTTCTCTGTTATGTTCGACTTCCAGAAGGGTGGTAAGTTCTTCTCACAGACATCCATCCAAAGTTCTGTAGACGGACAATCCGTCAAGTCATTGGAAGGTCGTGACGCGGATTTCTTCTCCAGAAAAATTTTGGGTGAGTCGGACGAAGAACGATATGGCTTCATGCGTCCTCAGAACGCCAACACACCGACCGCAAACGGGCAGATTTATCCTGACTGGGGACGTCCTAAAGGGGTAGTTCTTCCTAACTGCCGTTATGACGAAGACGTAGAAGGGCTGGCAGGACAACAAGTATTGGGTTATTGTACCCCCGAACGCTATTGGATGCACTATACCTCTCGTGATATTTCCCGTTTCATCTACGATGCTTCTTATGTGAAGTTGCGTGAAATCACTGTCAGCTACGATTTACCGAAAAAATGGCTGAGAAAGACTCCGTTCCAGACATTCCGTGTGGCGGCTGTCGGACGAAACATTGCTACCTTGTTTGCCAATACACCGCACGGGCTTGATCCGCAGGCAACGAGTACAACAGGAAATGCACAAGGTTTCGAACGTGGTTTCAACCTGCCTTCCGCAACCTATGGATTTGATATTAAAGTTTCTTTTTAAATTCGTAAAGCATGAAATTGAAAAACAAAATATTACCGTTACTCCTGCTGGCATCGACTGCCGTGGGGTGTACGGACGGTTTCGAAACCATCAACTCGGACCCGAACAAATTGTATGAGGTAAATCTGCAGAGTATTTTCCCCGGTACGGTTTACAAAACAATGAATGCGATCAGTGAATTGAATAATAACCGTATGTGGAGTTATTCACGTTACATTACTAACGTCGCTTTCCAGACACCGTGGAACGAAAGGGGAGACGGATTCTACCGTAAGTTTTATGTAGAGATTCTGCGCGACCTGGAAGAGTTGGCAAAAGCATACGATGATGGCTCTTTGCCTAACAGTCTGGCTGTTGTAAAGACATGGAAAGCATTCACTTACTACCAGTTACTGTCACTCTATGGTCCGGTCGGACTGAGCCATGCCGGTATGGACGGAGGAACGGACAAACGTATCTTTGACTATGATTCGGAAGCCGATGCTTACTATTCCATTTTGGGTTGGCTGGATCAGGCAGTCGATGAGTTCGACGAATCATCCACTGATAAGATTTTGAAAGACCCTGTTTATAACGGAGATGTACAGAAATGGCGTAAACTGGCTAATACATTACGCCTGGAAATAGCCATGAACATCCAGAACATCAGCGAAGAGAAAGCACGCGAATATGCTGCGAAATCTATGGGACATGAAGAATGGCTGTTCAGCTCTCTGGACGATGCGTTTGCTCCCAAATATGGAACGGTGATCGACAAAGACTGTTCCTGGTATTACACTCGTTTGTATAAAGAAGAAATTCAGACGAAAGCAAACTGGGGGCTGATCCCTTCCATGAACGAATATTTCGCCATTTACCTGTTCTCATACAACGATCCGCGTATGGAGACTTACTTTGACGGCTCCAACGTTTATTGGCCCGAACGCCAGCCTTATCGTATGACGGATGTGCTGACTCGTTCACACGACTGTGATGTGAGCGGTTGTTCTGCCAGCGATCAGCAGGAACACCTGCAATGGATGATAGATGGATATGAAGTGCGTGATTCATTGCGTGTACGTTACTCCATTCCATACGTGCCTACACCGGACAATCCGGGCGCCCGTACACCGTTCGGCTGGAGAAGACCGATCGACCCGACCGACCCGAATGGTACAAGAGAAATCCCTGATCCGTTGTCAATGAACGAAGACAACAGATGCTACATCAACCCGAGATATTATGCAATGGACGCTACGATGCCTTTGCTGCGCTGGGCAGATGCTTGTTTCCTCTGCGCTGAGGCGAAAGTGAAGTTCGACTTGGGATCCAAGGATGCACAGACCTATTATGAAGAAGGCATCCGTGCTTCATTCGAAGAGAACGGCTTGTCTGCTTCTGCTGCTGCCTATATGGCTCAGGAAGGAATCGCCTGGGGAACCAGTCATAAAGGATTCTATGATACCCGTAAACTGATGACTGCCGACATCAACGGAGCAGACGGTAAGGACGGACAACTGGAACAAATCTACAAACAACGCTGGTTTGCCGACTTTCTGGATGGAATGTCTGCCTGGCGTATGGAACGCCGCACACGTGCATTGAACCTTCCGCCTCTGTTCCTGAACGGATCTCAGGCTTATGAAGAAGGCGGAAATATGTACTACGGCTGGCCCGAACGCCTTTACTTCCCGGATGCGGAACGTCAGACAAATGCAGAGGCTTATTACAGAGCTATCGATTTGTTACAGAAGAATAGTCCGAAGCCTAATGCCGCCCGTTGGGGAGACAATATCTTCACGATGCTTCAGTTCGCAAAACCTGTACCTAATCAGGAAGAGATGATAGCCAGCTGGGAGAATATTGATTATGTACAGTTCAACATGGATTTCCAAGCCAAGAAGTATGGACAGACTTATGAAGAGTTCTTGAAGAATGCCCGTGAGCTGACCGGTATCAAGGATGCCGAAGAGGCTTTGGACAAGGCTTATAACTTCTTGATAGAAGCTACACTTTTAGTTTATAAGGTAGAAAAGTAGTAATTAAGTAATGACTGAAAAATGAAAAAGTATAAGATTTTTAATAAGACAGGTCTTGCAATATGCCTGACGTTGGGACTGGTGGCCGGATCGGCATGTTCACCGACAGATGACGGTCCTTCCATCGATGATCATTTCTTGAACTATGAGATTCCGCAAATCAGACCGAGCAGCGATATTCCGGTAGGAGCCATTTATTGGAACTTGGGTAGTACGGGTGTGGATGAAAAGAAGTATGCGCGGTTGATTGGTGAATATAATCAAGGCGGACAGTATCCACAGCTTTGTCCGAATGTGCGTCCGGTGCTGGGACGTTATTCGATGGATATCAATAAAGCCGAAACAGCCGATTTGATTCAGCAGCACCTTATCTGGGCAAATAATGCCGGTATCAATTTCCTTATTTTGCCGAACATCGGTCTGGATACCAGTAAGGGAGATTTGCTGAACGAAGGTAACGTGAATTTCGTGAACTATATGGCGGGACTGAATCCCAACTCGGAAGGTATCGAATGGGGAGGTTTGCGTTATGCGGTTTCTATGGATATGAATAACTTCGCAAACGGACTTAACAACACCGCCATGATAGAAGACGATGCCGATGAAAATGGTGTCTCTGCACGTTGTGAGCAACTTTATAGCTTTTTTGTCAACCTGACAAGCCGTTTCTGTACGAACAACGATCTTTACTATACTGTAGACGGCAAACCGATGATTGTTGTCTGGAATGCTGATAAGTTGTATGCACGCGATTCTGAGAAACTTTATAATACGATCCGTGAAAGAGTACGTGAAAATGTAAAAGACGGCAATGGCAATGGGCTGGAGATCTATATCTTAGCACGTCAGGAACGCTGGACACCTCCCGCACGCTGGCATAACTTCTTCCTGAGCGGAAAAGTGGATGCTGTGTACATGGATAATATGTACAATCAGACCGACTGGTTCCGTCCTACCTGCTATCCGCAGTGTATCGACCAGAACTTTAAGTACAACCGCGAATATGAGTGGGCTAATTACGGAGTAGACTTCGTACCTAGCGTTTCACCTTCGTTCAATCAGTGGATAGATGGTGATGGAACTCAGTTCTATAACTTCCCTGTGGTATTTAAGGATGAAGATATGTTCCGTAAGATGTGTAATGTTGCCAAGATGAACTTGGGAAAGCGTCCGATGGTCATCATCGATTCTTTTAACCGTTGGAATGTGGATCAGGCTATCGAACCGACTGACCCGAATTACGGGAATGGATACGGTATGAAATACCTTAATATTGTAAAAGAAGAATTTAAAGTGAAATAAGCATGAAAGCGATAAATTTTATCAATTGGAAATATATCGGCTTGACCGGATGTTTGGTGGCATCGTTACTGACTGCATGTGGTGACGATGAAACCGGTCCGGAAGTGGTGACGCCGCTAGAGCCTAAATTGGAGATCGTGAACGAAGCGTCCACCTTCAGTTTTTCTTCTGCGGGAAATTCCGCTCAAGTACTGACATTCAATGCCAATCAGGATTGGCATATCGTACTGGATGATTCGGAAGGTGTGGATAATAGCTGGGTAGTGCTGTTTGAACGCGAAGGAACGGCCAGCGAAGGCAACAAAGTATGGGTAGCTGCAGCCGAAAATGTGGAACCGGATGCACGCCGTGCTAATTTTTCTCTCGTGTCCGGTGGCTTTAAGTTTGATTTCGTTATCTATCAGGCACAGAAGGATGCGGTGGTAATCACCGACCCGAAGGCCTACGAAAACCTGGATGCCGGTGAGCATATTATTTCCGTAGAGTTTGGAATTAACACAGGAGAGTATAAAACCAGTTTCCTCTATTCCGGTGACACGGGCTGGATCATGCCGACGGACGAACGCCCCGCAGGTGAACCGGAGACACGTGCGATGGAGAACCATACACTGTACTTTAAGGTGTTGCCGAATCAGAAGTTTGATATTCGTAGAGGTACCATTGAAATCTCTTCGAAAGATAATGATAATGTAAAGGCTACGATGAATATCTTCCAGACCGGTCTGCCCAAACCTGTCATTACGGTCGATAACAAGGAAATGTTCACTAACCTGGCATCGAAAGAAGATTCGATTCTGTTGAAATATAAGGCAACCAATACCAACGGACCAAGGGATTTGACGATTGATATTGATAAGAACGATCAGGATTGGATTTCGTTTAAGCCTGCTATAGACGCCAAGGGCGATTCTACCTTCCTCGTTTCCGTGAAAGAAAATACCGGTGGCGAACGTACGGCAACGATCGCGCTTTGTGCCGCTGCCGATAAGAAGGTGAGAGAAGAGTTTACCGTGACTCAGGCTCAGGCAAGCGATGTGGAACTGGTTATTACCAACAAGAGCGATTTCAGAACAAGTTTGGATAAGCTGGGCAGTGCCGCTACCGTGAAGTATAGCGTACAGTCTACGTTGACCGATCCGAAGAACGAGATTTTGGTGGATATCGTATATCCGGAAGAAAGTGGCTATACGGCAGAGAATGGTTGGCTGCACATGGCAAACAACTCGATGCCCGAACGTGTCATCTTCACGTACGATGTGAATAAGGTACTGAGAGAACGTCAGGCTACCGTTTACATCTATCGCAAGGGTTATGAAAACAAGAAAGACTATATGGTTATCCGTCAGGCTGCGGCCACTCAGATTGAAATTCCGGCTCCGGGAGGTTTGACGAATGTATTGCAGGGTCTTATTGATGACGAAATCTATAAAGATTGGGAATCCATCACTAGCCTGGAATTGAAGGGCAGACTCAACGATACCGATTTGAACTTACTGAAGAACATGATGACAGCGGGTAAGGGCTACAACCTGAAAACTCTGGATATGACGGAAGTGGAGAATGAAACGCTGAAGAATGGTGTATTCAACGGATGTAACCTTCTGGAGAATATTTCATTCCCGACAGGATTGCAATACGTACCGAGAGAAGCTTGTCGTAACTGTACCAAGCTGAGAACGGTAGTGGTGAACGAAGGTCCGACTTATATCGGTCGTCACGCGTTCGGTAACTCAGTAGTAAATGAAGCTTGGTTCCCGAGTACCATGACTTATGTTTACGGATACATCTTTGATAATGTGACGGCACTCAAGACTTTGCACTTAAAGTCATTACCGTTCCAGTGTAAGGAAGTTGCCCGTAGTGATGCCGACGAAGGTGCTACCCAACCGACAACCTGGTGTACTGTCTTTAAGACATGGCCGAGCACGGTATATGTACCGATGGAATATCTGGAATATTACAAGAATCCGGACCCGAAACATGTAGTTTCCATGCACTTCCAAGACCTGTTGAATACATTGACATCCGAATCGGAAGAATGGACGAAGGGACCGAAGGTTCAGCAACCGTACTTGAAGTCCAATTCGGCATTGAAGAGCAACTTTACTTGGGGATCATCTGCCACTACTATCATGGGAGAATCCAATTGATATAGAGTCAAGTAGGTATATACTATAAAAAGAGCGGACTATCAATGGCGGGAATCTTCCCGCCGACTGATAGTCCGCTTTTCTTTTGAGTCAGTAGTAAAGTCATGCATTGTTTCCTTGTCGATTTATTCGTAATGGTACAGTGAGGTTTTTAGTCCTATGACATAAAAAAAGAAAAGAATCATTGTCGCAATAATTCATTTACTTATTTAAAGGATAAAGAACTTTTCAAGGTCAGCATCCATATCTATACGAAAGATATTGACCGATTATGCAGTAACTTCCAATCGTTTATTAATAAATTCCTTCATCGTTTATTATAAACGTCCCCCAAGTTTATTATAAACTTGGACATCGTTATTTTAGTGATAAATATTAATTTAAAGCAACAAAAAGGGCTGCAATTCCCATAAAGAATCGCAACCCTTAGCTTGTATCAGACTATCTGACAAGCATTATCCGAAGTGGAAATGCCTGTAATCTGTTATTATATTATACTTATTATCGCTCATTTTTCGTCTATATTATCAATGTTATCAAATTTTCTTCCGATTTCTACTTACAAATATACAACATAGAAAGCGGTTTGTCAAGTCCTCCATGCTTCTTTCGTACATCTGATTATCCATTCATACAGTTTAGCTCATTCCCGTACGGTTTTGAACTAAATGATAGTCGGTTCTATCTTCAATTCTCCTCCTTCGGGAAGGAGGAGTACCCGTAGGGGGAGGTGGTAGGTGAATACGTAATCCTATCATTTACAAAGAAATAGGTATAAATATTATTTCTCCTACCACCTCGGTCTTCGACCACTCCTCCTTCCCGAAGGAGGAGAGTTGAGTTACTATTGTGTACTACTGTTTAGTTCATTCCTTTGCAGGAAAGAAGTAAAGCTATATAGTTATAAATCGGCGAATGGTGTTTTATAATCTTCTCCCATCGAGTCCCGATACTCCTTGCAGAAACGGTCATACAGATTTCGTGCAATCCCTTTCTTTCCCTGTGCGGAGAACACAGCGCATTTGGCGGCCAATGCTTCTTCATTCAGTGGGTCATGCAGGAACATGATGTCTGCCAGGCGGAGAATCATGTCCGGATGATTACGTTGCTTTTCGATTTCAAACAGATCCTTCAACAAGTCGATGGAGTGGCTGGAGTATGTTTCTTTGAAGTCATCCAACCAATCGAGAATGGTGTTGGGCAACAATGGTCCATACAACAGAAGTTCCAGGATCCGGTTGAGTAACTCGCTGTTTTCTTTCTCCTTGAATTGCTGGATGCGTGCAAGTACTTCGCGATAGTCGCAGAATACGTTCTCGCCCCATTTTATGTGCATGAAGTTGTTTTCCGTCACGACTTCTACATCACCGATACTCTCCAGTAATACCCGCAGTTTGCGTAAATTTACGTTACGGTTGTTGCGGGCAGCCGTCTCTTCCTTATCCGGCCATAGGATTCCCGTTGTTTTGGAGGTCAGGATACCGTTCGGATTCTTTTCCGTATATAATATCAGCAAAATAAGCAAGTGCTTCAGACGGGGAGTGAAATTGGCGGTGATATCATTTCCCTCTTTATCGCGTACATTGAAACAGCCCAGCAATGAGATGGAGGAACGGCTACGGTCGTAGTAGTGGACTATCTCTTTCGATGCGGGCTCGTTTTCTTGTTCCGGCATTGTCGGAGTAACTTTCTCCTGATTCTCTGAGATGACTTTTGGAGCCGTAACCGATTGAAGTGTTTCTTTTGAGATTGCGGACGATTGGATTGGCTGACGTTTGCTTCTTGAACGATAGAACAGCCAGGCACCGCAACCTAATATTGCTAGGACACCGATGACATACAGCAGATTCCACCATTTGCCGGAGCCCATTTCATCCACCGACTGCCGGATATCTATCTCGTTGACTAAAGGCATATTGATGGAATAGATCTTTATATCGTGCGTACGATTGTTCAGTATCTTGTCCAGCACAAGGAACAGTTTCCTGTGAGTCGGCGAATAGTAAAGGTTAAAATCGCAGTCCTGGTAGTCCAGCCTGTTATTGATCGGTTTTGAAACTTCTGTATAAACGGGGCTTTTCATGGAAATCTTCCACAATGTTCCCCCGTTGTCCGTAGATACGGCATAGAAAGAACTGTCTGCCGGTTCGAAGTACATGGAGGAAGCCATGATGGTTTCCTTGTTATCATCTTTTTTCTCCCAGATGGTGCGGGACTGTTTACTTTTTAAATTGATGGCATACAGGCCGAGGTAGTAATGGGTACTCAATTCCTGTTTACCATATTTGTTTCCTTTGCCTCCAAAGATATATAGTTCGTCGCCCACTACTGCCATAGCAGCCGAATAGCGGGGATAAAGAGGATGATCATATTTAATTTGCTCCATAATTTCACTGCCGGACTTCATGCGGAACAGGTCATTACGGTATTTATAGAAGCCATATCCGCCGAAAAAGTAGAATGAGGAGTCGGCGGGATTAAATGCTTTGGCATGGTTATAGTTGTTGGCCTCTTTGGTATTCCGTATTTCGTTGCTCCATTTTCCGTCGTCGAACGAAAAGCGGGAGATGATGTTTTCTGTCAGTGAGTAAGATACCAGTGCATTGCTCAGCGTATCATACAGCAGGTGGTTGGGATATTCTACGGCAGGATATCCTCCGCGTACGGCAGTCTCTTGTTTGAGTCTTCCGTCTTCGTCCAGCACTTTCACCGATTCGGGACTGACTACATAGAATAAGGCGCAACGGGCGTCGAATGCTATGCCTACTCTGCTGGAAGTAGTGATCTTATTGATTGTTTTCCATTCGATATGGTTGTCTATCAGCCAGAGAGGCTGGACAGCACGTGCAACGGCTCCCTCTTTTTCGTCATAACAGAGGTTGTCGTTATGTTTCCATAATTTCCATTCTCTTGTCAGTTTGCCGTCCTGTATGATGTTGATATCCCTTAAGTTGACAGGGGCTACTTCCGCCTGATAGCCTAGCATCTGGCCGAATGTAATCGTTACGCTGTTTGTTTCTTGCAGGGGGAAGGTGGACGACATCTTTTTTTTGTCGTATTCTATTTCGATCACATTGTCTTTCTGACGCAGATTCAGCGAGACATTGATCCATTTTTCCAGTTCTATGGGTTTGTCAATGATGATAATCTCATCATTGAGCATTAAAGCGGGAGCATGGTTTTGCTCGCCTGCAACAAACGAAAAGCGTATTATCTGGCCTTTGTCTGTCTTCAGATGAAGAATGGAGCCATAGTCGGCTTCATTGGCACGTATATATATCTGAAAAGAAATGGTTAAGTCGTTTTTTACGGAGAAAGGTTGGTTGTCATCCAAATATAAGGTAGACCTTTCCGGTGCCGGTACGGCATGAGACTTAAGATAAAGTCCGTAATCATATAAAGGAGACGCATCCAGTCTGCCCGCCAGGCAAAGCAGGATAAAAATCAATAATTGCAGTTGATATTTCATAGTACTTCTACTTGAATCTGTTCCTATGTGGCAAAAGTACGAAAAACAATATGATATTCATAAGAATCGGGGACTTATTTTATATAACCAAAGTGTTGGAATACTCGTATATGATAGCCGACATCCGGGGAATATGACAAGAGGTATTGTCGAAGAATCAGATGTTATTTCGATGATTCTTCGACAACCCTCTTGCGTTTAATCGCTAGAATATAGCTACTTGATTTCTAATGATGGAGGAACATCCTCTGCTCCGCTGGCCCATGCCTTGTTGGGTTTGCTGCCCATTACCAATACTAGCTTGCCACCGTTCATCAGGTCATCATGGCTGAACCATGATTTGTTCCATTCTTTGCCATTCAGTGTGGCGGACTGGATGTATTTGTTGTCATCGGAAGCGTTCTTGGCTTCGATTTCAAATACGGCTCCGTTGCTGAGTGTAATCTTGGCATCTGTGAAAAGCGGACTTCCGATGGTGTAGGCCGGCAATCCCGGAGTGACAGGGTAGAAGCCCAGGGAAGAGAAGACCACAAATGACGTCATACCTCCGCCGTCCTCATCTCCCGGAATACCCATCAGGTCATTGCGGAACCATGTTTTCAGCATTTGACGGATGCGCTTCTGTGTTTTCCACGGCTGTCCGGCATAGTTATAAAGATAAGGGACGTGCAGAGACGGTTCGTTCGCCATCGAGAATTGGCCTACATTACCCGTATGGTCGGGCAGTTTTGCGTAGAATGCATATTTGCTCCGTCCCAGCGGTTCGGTGAAAGTGCGGTCAAGGTTGGCGATGAACTGCTCGTTTCCTCCCATAAGGCTGATGAGGTCGGCTACATTGTGTGGCACGTCCCAGCGGTAAACCCAGCCGTTGTTTTCTCCATAATACTCACGGGCTCCCATGCCTCCGGGGAAACGGTAGTCGAATGGCTCAATCCATTGTCCTTCCTTATCTTTCGGATGGAAGAAAGCGGTTTCTTTATTGTAGAGATTCCGGTAGTTATACGAACATTTCAGATAGTATTCGGCTTCTTCCTTCTTGTTCAGAGCTTGGGCGATACGGGAGAGACACCACTGGTCGTAGCTGGTTCCCAGAGTGACAGCGACAGGCTGGCGCTTCTCGAAAGGATGTACGTTCGGGTCGTTTTCCGGTTCATCTACACGGAGAGCGGGGATATAACCGTTTTCACGGTAGAAATTGTCCAGCCAGCCGGCCGGTGCTCCCGACCACGGGGCGAGCGTCTTTTCTTCAATCCCTTTCCGGCAAGCCTCGTAGGCTTTTGCCGTGTCTACTTTCAACCCTTTGGCCAGTGCGTCGGCTACCGTGGCAACGGCATGATTGGAGTTCATGCGACGTGTGTCACCTGTTACTTCGGGGAAAGTAGGCATCCACATATTGCCCATTTGTTCCGCCATGCGCAGGTAGGATGCGATGATGTCTTCTTCCTTTTGTTGGTCGATCAGTGTGCGGAGAGGATGTGCGGCACGGTAAGTGTCCCAAATCCAGTCGTCGGTGTAGAAAGGAGTACCGTTGTCTTCGTGTACCTTTCCATCGAAGGCGCTGAAGTAACGGCCGTCTTCGCTCATGCAGATGGGACGTTCGAAGGTACGGTAGAAAGAAGAGTAGAATACGGTTTTGTCATCTTCCGTTCCTCCTTCTACTTGGATACGTCCCAACGTTTCGTTCCAGATTTGGCGTCCCGCTTCTGCCAGTGCTTTGATGTTATAGTCTTTTAATTCGCGGTGCAGGTTCTTTTCGGCCTGTTCCTCGCTGATGAAAGAAATACCGTAGCGGAGGTTGACCGTTGTGGTTCCATCGGCAAAGCGCCATGCCGCACAGGCATTTGCGCCTTCGGCATTATCCTTGCTTGTTTCAATAGTGCCGTTTTCGAGGATGCCGGCGCTTATCGGCTTCTCCTGTGCTTCTATATATACATAGACATTGGTGTTGTCATTTAGTTGCTGGCGACCGCTGATGAAGTTCTCGTTGGCGTGAATAGAGCCATTGCGGGAGTTTACGATGAGATAAGCCGGTTTGTCTGCCTCATACGTTATCCGGTAGATAGCCGACTGATGGGAAAGCGCATATTCCGCTTTCATACGGTTGTCATCCAGTTCCACATCGAAAGAATAAGGAGTAATGTGCTCGTTGTCATAGTTATACGTTATGACCGGACGCAGCTTTTCTCCCTGATAGGGACTGAAATTGAATGCAGAACGTTCCCGGTGGTTGGTGACGATCAATGGAAGCCCCTTCAGCAGTTCGGAGGTGTAATCGGCACGTTCCGGGTAAACACGAAGCATACTGTTGGGTAACTGGATGGTGGGGAACGTGGGAACCAGCAGATGGCTGATGTTGCCGATATACGGGTTGACGTAATCGACCGGGGTCCGATCCGCTGTTTGCAGGCTACCGTTACATGCACTCAGCGTTGAAATGATAGCCGCCGAGGCTAAAATGTGTGTAAGTTTCATCATTTGTTTATTTACTATTATTTGGTTTCCGGATTCACGAAAGCTGCTTTCAACAGCGGAAGGAAATCTTTCTTGTTATCACATTTGAAATAACCGGTGAAGTCGTTCCGGTCTCCGGCTCCTAGTTTGATCACCAGTTTATTCCATCCTTGCAGCAAGGGCAATTCTTTGTAGATGATTTCGTTGCGTCCGTCGTGGGATACAGCCGTATAAGGTTTGTCGTTGATGAGCAGCGCACGTTTCTTTGCTTTCACAAAGAGGGATAGTTTCGGCATGTTCGGTTCTATCAACAGGTCGTCCAAAGGGCGTGGACTGAATACATAAAGTTCCAGTGTCCATTCACCGTCGCTGTCCTTCACCAGTTTCTCTTTGGTGGCTACGGGGAAGTTGATCTGTTCGTCGCGCAGGAAGAAGACCTCGTCGATATTGACTTCCGGCTTTTGGAAGGCTATTCCGGCATTCTTCAGAATAGCGCTCAAAGTGTTGAATCCCTTCTCTGAGTTGGCAAATTCGGTTAATGTGTTCAGATAGAAAGTGGAAGCATTCTGCTGGCATTTTACAAATACAGGAGTGGCGGCTGTACATTCGTATTCACTGCGGATCGTTCCGGCAGTCTTGATCTCTTCCGGGCGTTTGTTCCACTTTCTCCAGTCGGTCTTACAGGCGTTCAGCAAGACGTCGCCTTCTTCTACGAAAGCTCCTTTCAGCGAGTAGCTGGAAGCGTTGGGCTTCTGAAGTTCACAGAAGTAGAAGTCGGAATTATTGAGTCCGTGCATCCATGACTTTTGTACGGGCAGGAAAGAAGAACGCTGCAGATTATCTAAGGACACCGGAAGCGGAAGAATTTCATTGTATGCGGCTACCGTTTCCGGTGTGAGTCCCCATATCCATACATCCGCTCCTTTGGCGATTTGCTTTTGTATCTCATCCTTGGTAGAAGCATCCAACTTTTGGCTACCGTCTACGATATGAAGCAACAGGGAAGGAGTGTTTGTCTTCTTGGAGAATATGACTCCTTGCGCATCCATCAGCTGCTTTAATTTACTGTTCTGACTACCGATAAAGATGACTTCCTTATACTTTTTGGAAGGAGTTGTTGCTTTGCGATGGTCGTACTGTTGTTTGTCGATTACAGCATAAGGAGACCAGGCCGGTTTGCCCGGAGCATTGGCTGCGCGTAAGGCACTGTACATCGGCCATTCCTGATAGAGCGGCAAGGTCGGGTCATAACCGGGGTTGAACGTCGTGCAATAAGGGCCTATACGTTCGGGCTGTACGCCCGGAACTCCTTCTTTGTAATTACCGAAGAAGACTCCGTCAGCCTCAACGGTGGGAGCTTTGCTTTTGTCTTTCTTGCCGAGTGGAAGCGGTTTCAAGGCATACCATGCCATATTGAAGACTGTGCTGTAAGAGGCTCCCATCTGTCTTTGGTTGACGATGAGGTTGTAACATTCGTTAGCCAATCCTTCCATACGGCCTTCCTGTGATTCGTAAGCACGTTCTCCGTTATATTTGGCAACCTGTTCCGGGGTGCCGTAATAAGCCATACTGTGTTCGCCGATTCCCCAAGGTTTTCCGATTTCAATCCAGCGTTTCATGGAGTTGATGTCTCCGTAGTGTCCTACGGTTACGGGCAATATACCGTCACCGTCATCTTCTCCGTCTGCTGAAATCCACGGGCGGGTAGGGTCGTACTGATGTACAATGTCACGCCATTCTTCCCATGCCTTCTTTTGTACCGGCATCAGTTCGGGGCGATTGTAAACGTGCAGGATAACGGGTTTGTTTTCGTTGCTGATACTCCAGCCGAAAACGGACGCGTGATTTCTGTCGCGCAGGACAAAACGTTTCAGGTGTTCTTTGGATGCTTCCCAAAAGAGGTCGGAGTCCAGTTTCGGACCACCGTCGCTGGCCCAGTTGGCTGTTTCATTCAGCACGCAGATACCCATTTCATCGGCCATGTCGAGGTAGAAGCGGGGATAGACTTGCGCGTGCGGACGGACTGCGTTGGCATTCATCCCTTTAATGGCGGTGAACCAGGCCCACGCATAACGGCGGGTCATCTGCGGGATACCCATAAAATGCCAGGAGTCACCATGTAATGCGTAAGGTTCGCCGTTCAGGTATTGTGTAGTACCTTGCAATGTCCATTCACGCCAGCCGAAACGTTCGTATTTGGTGTCAACAGTCTGTTTCTGGTTGTTGACGGAAAGCAACAGGGCATACAGGTTGGGATGCTCCGGAGTCCAGTATTTTAATATATCCTTGCCGACAGGTACTTGCAAGGTCACTTTCTGTGAAGCCTTGGCTGGCAGAGACACTTTCGTAGGAGCGACTTTCAATGCTTCGTTACCAAGCGTCCAGTTCGGAACGGGAGCGGAGTTGACGTCCGTGCCTGCGCAGTTCACCCATTCGCGGATATTACCTTGCAGTTGTACGTCAGTCTTCTTCTCTGTCCGGTTCTGAAGAGTTACTTCTATTTCCAGTGTATTCTTTGATACCAGCGGTTTTACGTATACGTCTTCCAGATGGATTTTCGGCAAAGCCAACAGATATACATCCTGCCAGATACCGTTGATCTGATATCCCCACATCGAGCCGCCCGGAACAATGCGGCGTCCGATGGTCGCATTGTTTTCGAATAGCGACTGGCTTCGTACGCCTACCAGTATCTCTATGTTTTCGCCGGCAGTCACTTTATCGGTGATGTCAAAGCTGAACGGTAAGAACAAGTCGAAGTTTTCGCCTACCTTTTCTTTATTTACGTAGACTTCGGAATATCCGGCTACGGCCTCAAAGTGAAGTTTGATTTGCTGCCCCGACCAGTCGGCAGGGATGGTGACATTCTTCTTCATCCATGCCATTTTCACTTGTTCCCATTCTTTAGGGTATGAAGGGTAGTTGCGGTGGTCGGGACCTTCCAGGTCACGGTAAGCAAAAGCATTGATATTCCACGGTGAAGGGATTTTGATACGTGTCTTGCTCCATTCGCTGTCGTTTTCCGGCAATGGTAGTTCGGGAGCGAGTCCTTTTCCCTGAACGTATTCTTTCGGCAAGCGGACAGGCTGGAAATCCCAATAACCGTTGATGCAAATCTCTTGTCGATGTTCCTTTTCTGTTTGGTTCACCAGACCTTCGCTGGGGGCAAAGGTGTAGGGATAGACCAGTTTCTGATCATTAGCCACTGTTTGTGTCTGCGCGTTTACCTTTGTAGATTGCAAGGTAAAGCCGGTCAGCAGACCGCATAGTAAAATTAAACTTCTCTTCATATTCATAATTTAATGAGTTTTCCGGTATTATCAAGGGCAAAGTAAAGGTCGAACCATTAAAAAGAGAGGATAAAGCAAATTAATTCTTCATTAAAATGGAATTAATTGTACCATAAAATGTTTTTTTCTCTCCGGAAAGGATGAAAATGGTCCGGTTACTTGCTTTTTATCCGAATGTAACTCACTTGGGCTTTTCGTATTGTTCTACCGCCCTCCTTAATTTCTTTTCTATTAGCTCCACCAGTGTCTGCGGGTAAAGAACTTGTATTCCGTTGGCATATCCGAAGAATACCCGTTCCAGTTCATGGTTGATGACTACCTCTATTTCAAGAATCACACTTCCGTCTACCATTGTTTCTATGGTTCGTTGGCTGTGGTGTATCGGTTTGGTCAGGATGTAGGGAACTTCGGCGGCAGCTACTTTAAAACCGACCTTCTCGGCTTTGCTTCCGGAGTTTTTGGTCACCCCTACCAAGTCGTCAAAGAATGTGTTCGGGTCGAAGAATGTATTCTTTATAAAGGGTTCCCGTAATAATACCTCTAACGAATGGATTCTGTCCAGAGCCAGATTCTGCAATATCCGTCCGCTTTTTCTGATTCCAAATACGAACCAACGGTTGCGATATTCCTTTAATAGATAAGGATAGAAGGTGAAGCTGTTTGCCGAACGGGCCTTGAACGAACGGTATTTAAGTTGCAGGGGATGTTCGTTGACGATGGCATGGTAAATGGTATCCAGATAATCCAGCCCTTTCAGAGATTCGTTCTTTTCGAAGTCGATGACCGGAGTCGTCTTCATTCGGGCGGAGGCTACGTGATCTTCCAGCCGGTTCACAATCTCACTCATCTCCGTGAAGTAGGAGAAACCCTTGAACTGCCGCAGAACTTCCACGGCTTCCGACATCGTTTTCAGGTCCTGTTCGTTCAGCGGGGTCTGTGTGATGCTGTATTCCGGGTCTTCGTACTTGTAATACTTGTTTTCGTATACCACAATCGGTGCGTTATAACCAAGCTTCTCGCTGCGCATCATCTGTATATCCATTTGTACGGCACGTTTGCTGATTCCCTTGTCGATTCCTTCATATTCGTAAAGGGCAGCCGAGCAGGCATCTACCAAGTCTTCCAGTGTCCAGCGACGATAAGGATTACGCAGACAGTTATCAATCGTTTTATAACGAATCAAGGCATTTCTATTGACCGGCATAGGCGGAAGTATAAAGATTTTCTCCAAAAGTAGAAAAATAATTTGAAGTACGCAAAAAGGCTGCGCACCCACCCCCGTATCTTTGCAAAAGAAAACAAATAAAGAGTATAAATGATGAAGTTTAACTGGATAAATAAAGGAATGAATAAAGTGCTGAACAAAGAATCGGCACCGGCTTACCGGCTGACACCCGAATGGGAATTGTACACATCCGTGGTAACTACTTCATTGAACAACAGTTTCTATGAGCAGGCGGAAGAGAGAATAGAAAGGGTCCGTACGCTCATCGGAAAATGTAACCCTTTGTTTGTGGCGCAACTGGCGGCGTACGCAAGGGAAACGATGAACCTGCGTTCCATCCCTTTGGTGATGGCGGTAGAACTGGCGCGTATCCATCAGGGCGACAATCTGGTGAAGCGGGTAACTGCCCGTACCGTTCGGCGTGCCGATGAAATCACCGAACTGCTGGCCTGTTATCAGCAGGCAAACCGGCGGACGGGGACAAAGAAACTGAACCGTCTTTCCAAACAGTTGCAGGCAGGGCTACAGGATGCATTCAATACATTCGATGCGTACCAGTTTGCCAAATATAACCGTTCGGCAGAAGTTTGTCTGAAAGATGCCTTGTTTCTTGTGCACCCGAAAGCGAAAGATGAACGGCAACAGGAAATTTTCAATGGAATAGTCAATGATAATCTTCCGGTTCCCTATACTTGGGAGACAGAATTGTCAGCTTTAGGTCAGTGTACCTTTGCTACGGAAGAAGAACGGCGAAAAGCTTTCCGTGCCAAATGGGAAGAATTGATAGACAGTGGTAAACTAGGATACATGGCTTTGCTGCGCAATCTGAGGAATATACTGGAAGCGGAAGTTTCTGCAGACCATATTCTGACAGTAGGGAAGAGGCTGTCTTCCGAAAAGGCGGTTGAAAACTCCAGGCAGTTGCCTTTCCGCTTTTTGGCTGCTTACCGTGAGTTGTCGAAGACTCCTTCGCTCTATGCTACGATGTTGATGACGGCTTTGGAACGTGCCGTGCAGGTGTCTGCCCGCAATATTACCGGATTTGATGAATCTACCCGTGTGCTGATAGCCTGTGACATATCCGGTTCCATGCAGTGTCCGGTTTCGGCAAAGAGTAAAGTATTGTACTATGACATCGGTTTGCTGCTGGGAATGTTGTTGAAGTCACGTTGCAAGCAGGTGATGACGGGTATCTTTGGCGATAGATGGAAGATTATCAATCTGCCCGATACGGGTATCTTGTCCAATGTCGATGCTTTCTATAAAAGGGAAGGTGAAGTGGGATACTCTACAAACGGATATTTGGTTATCAAAGACCTGATAGACCGGAAGGCGCAGATGGATAAGATAATGATGTTCACCGACTGTCAGTTGTGGAATAGCCATAGTGATTTGCAGATAACGGATTTGTGGAGGAAGTACAAGAAAATTTGTCCGGCAGCCAAGTTGTATCTGTTTGACTTAAGCGGATATGGCAACACTCCGCTGGATATCACTCGTGACGATGTATTTCTGATAGCGGGATGGTCGGATAAGATATTTGATATTTTGTCTGCAATCGACAAAGGAAATGATGCGTTGCAGGAGATAAAAAAGATAGTGATATAACCGGAGTTCTCAGGATTCCGGTTTACGGAAAAAACAAGTGTCGTAGAGAAGAGTTACTTCGTTTGGGACGACCATAGGTCGCGGGTTCGACTCCCGCTGCTCTCCTTATTCTTTGAGGAAAAGCATAGCTCAGTTGGATAGAGCAGGTTATAGTCTCTTTTCGTTTGTTACCTTGTTTTTACTTTGACATAAGCAGAATGTCGTAGAGAAGAGTTACTTCGTCTCATTTTAGGGGAGGAATAGTGAAGTTGTAAAATCAGCAAGACTATCCGGTTCGACTCCGGCATTGACGTGCCCTATTTCTCTTTTCGCCTGTTACTTCTGCTTTTCTATATGCCTGTAGCTCCCTTTTTTCAATGATGTATCAAAAGTGTTACTCTTTGAAACAAAGTTTATAGACGAAGGTGAAGATAGCCCCTATCTTTGCCTTCGTCTATTTTTGACTAACACTCGTATAACTCTGAATATCCTGTTACCATGAAAACAACTTCTTGGATAAAACAATGTAAAGGTGCCACACTCGCACTGGCTGTTTCCTTTGGACTGACCTGTTGCCAGTCAACCGGAAGCACATTCACCCTTGAACAGAAAGGTGATAGCCTGACAATTGTCCACATCGTTCATCCTACCCATTATATATTACTCCCCATCGAGGAAGAAGCCGATGAAAGTCAGGTGCGGCTCGATACGGGGAATGCAACGGATACCGATATGGATATCCGTCTGGCACAGACAAAGGTCGATTATTTTGTTCCCTTTGCCTTGCCGGCTGATACAAAGGCAGCCACTTTGCGCATTCAAAGGAAATCGAAAGACGCCCTCTGCTGGGAAGAAATCAGATTATCCGATACGTTTGATACTGCCAATACGGATAAATTCCGTCCTGTCTACCATCATACTCCCCTTTATGGCTGGATGAATGATGCAAACGGATTGGTATATAAAGATGGAGAGTATCATTTGTATTATCAGCATAACCCTTATGGCTCCAAATGGGGAAATATGCATTGGGGACATTCAGTCAGCAAGGACCTGATGCATTGGGAACATCTGGCGCCTGCCATTGCCCGTGATACATTAGGGCATATCTTTTCCGGCAGTTCTATTGTCGATCAGGAGGATGTGGCGGGCTACGGAGCAGGTTCCATCCTCGCTTACTATACTTCTGCCAGCGATAAGAACGGACAGATTCAGTGTTTGGCTTATAGCAAAGACAACGGACGGACATTTACTAAATACGAAAAGAATCCTGTCCTGCGTCCTTCCGATGGTCTGAAAGATTTCCGTGACCCAAAAGTCTTCTGGTATGCACCGGAGAGTAAATGGGTGATGATTGTCTCTGCCGATAAGGAAATGCGTTTCTATGACTCCCATAATCTGAAGGACTGGAACTACCTGAGTAGTTTTGGCGAAGGATACGGTGTGCAACCCTGTCAGTTTGAATGTCCGGATATGGTGGAACTTCCTGTAGACGGCGATATCAACCATAAGAAATGGGCATTGATTGTCAATGTAAATCCGGGATGTTACTTCGGAGGGAGTGCTACTCAATATTTTATCGGTGACTTTGACGGTACAAAATTTATTTGTGACAATCAGCCGAATGTCACGAAATGGCTGGACTGGGGAAAAGATCACTATGCTACCGTCTGTTTCTCAAATACGGGAAACCGTGTGGTGGCAGTGCCTTGGATGAGCAACTGGCAGTATTGCAATATCGTTCCGACCCGGCAGTTCCGTAGTGCCAATGCACTGCCCCGTGAATTGGGACTCTATACACAGGACAATGATATTTATCTTTCCGCCGCACCGGTAGCGGAAACTAAGAACTTACGAAAAGAAAGCAAGGATATTCCGTCTTTTACGGTAGACAAGGATTATCACATCGAATCTTTATTGACTGATAATGAAGGAGCTTATGAGCTTTCTCTGAACATCAAAACTGGAAAGGCGGAAATTATGGGATTCAGTCTTTTCAATGACAAGGGAGAGAAGGTGGATATTTATCTTAATCTTCCGGAAAAGAAACTGGTGATGGACCGTACGAAAAGCGGCATCGTAGATTTCGGGAAAAACAGCTCTCCGCACGAGATCGAGGCGCACGATCGACGGAAGACGATTTCTATCAATTATATAGATGATTTCGCATTGGCTACATGGGCGCCTATCAAAAAGGAAGATGAATACAAACTGGATGTCTTTGTTGATAAGTGTTCGGTAGAAATATTTCTGGATGGTGGGAAGATAGCGATGACTAATCTGATTTTCCCTACAGAGCCGTACAATCGTATGTGTTTTTACAGTAAGGGCGGTACATTCGCAGTCGATTCATTCAGTGTGCATAGGTTAGGTTTATAAAAGGATAGATTTGTTTTTCAGTAGGTATTTATCAAGAATATAATCAAGTGTTTATCACTTGTATCATCTGTATTTCATAGATTAGATTTATGAGTTAGTTTTTAAGTTAGGTTTTGTAGATTAGGTGTTTGACAGCTGCCGTCCGTGAGGTTCGGCAGCTGTTCTGTGTTTAATCTATTCGCAGAATAGGTTGTCATTACTTATTCATTGATCTCAATCGTATACCCTCCTTTGAAAGTTTCTTTCGGTTGCAGGTGTTGCATCCAGCCTTTGTCTTTGTATTCGCCTGTGTAATGTGCGCGGTCGCAGCGACCGTACCACGGTTCGATGCAGACAAAAGGGGCATTCTTTGCAGGCGGAGACCATAGACCGACTACGGGAGCATGAAAGTGCAGGCTTAAATAAGCTTTCTTTTCCTTGGTATAAAGGGTCACTTTATGGATTTGCTCATTCTCTATTATCAAAGCATCTTTATCGAAAGTATGTGTATCCAATGGCAATAACCCGTCTGTAAGTTCCAGAGAATATTCAGTGGAAGGATCTGCACATCCTTTTTCTGAAATGAGGATATACTTCAATCCTTCTTCCTTGTCAAAACCGAAGAAACCACGATTCTGTGTATCTGCATTAAAATCCGGCCAATAGAATGCAGGATGCGCACCGATTTGAAAATACATTTCTTTTTCTCCGGTATTCTTAACTTCCCATATAACCTCGATCTGCTTACCCTGAATACGATAACCTATTTCCAGACAAAACGGGAAAGGAAATTTCCATAATGTCTCTTCATTACTGACAAGGCGGTATCGTACTTCGTCTTCTTTCTCTGAAACAAGAGTAAATTCCATATCGCGGGCAAAGCCGTGTTGACTCAATGTATAAGCGATACCTTCATTACGATACTGGTTTTCCCACACACTTCCTACAATCGGGAAAAGTACAGGAGAGTGGCGTTTCCAAAAAGCAGGGTCGGCTTGCCACAGATACTCTTTCCCATTGGCGAAGATACTGCAAAGTTCGGCTCCATGCGGAGATACCTGAATAGTAAGTTGTTCGTTGGAGATTGTTTTCATATCATTCAGTTTTCTGTTGGTTACTTTGAGTGATTATATGCTTATTATATGAATAATATCCCTTTTTACAAGGACTTAAATTACTATACAAAGGTAGTATTTTCTATGATTGAGAGAGAATATAATCCCGACTTTCTTATGATGGAGAATTATTCTTATAAAACCCTATAAAATAGCGTTCTATGCAACATATCTTACAGCATTTGAAACATTTTTTTCAGTCGGTTGACTTAAATCAACCGTAATTTGCATCATCGAAAAGAGAAAATTCGTACTTTTAAATTAATAACATTAAACTAATGCCTGGTATCATGAAGAACAAAAAACTTCTTTGCAGCGTTTGTTTCCTGTTTGCTTTCATGTCGGCCCTGTGGGGGCAAAACATAACGGTGAAGGGAAACGTTACTTCTAAAACGGATGGGCAACCGATTATCGGTGCTTCTGTCGTTGAAACTACAGCTACAACCAACGGAACAATTACAGACTTCGATGGTAATTTCACTCTTTCAGTTCCGGTCAACTCTACTTTAAAGATTACGTATATTGGTTATAAACCGGTGACCGTAAAAGCGGCTGCTATCGTTAATGTACTACTGGAAGAAGATACCCAGATGGTAGATGAAGTTGTCGTAACAGGTTATACTACACAGCGTAAAGCCGACCTGACAGGTGCTGTTTCTGTAGTAAAAGTAGACGAAATCCAGAAGCAAGGTGAAAACAATCCGGTGAAAGCCCTTCAGGGACGTGTCCCCGGAATGAACATCACCGCTGATGGTAATCCGAGTGGATCGGCTACCGTACGTATCCGCGGTATCGGTACGCTGAACAATAACGACCCGCTTTATATAATCGACGGTGTTCCTACCAAAGCCGGTATGCACGAACTGAATGGTAATGATATTGAATCCATTCAGGTTTTGAAAGATGCCGCATCCGCTTCTATCTACGGTTCGCGTGCAGCGAACGGCGTGATCATCATTACTACCAAACAAGGAAAGAAAGGACAGATCAAAATCAATTTCGACGCTTCTGTTTCCGCCTCCATGTATCAGAGTAAAATGAACGTACTGAACACTGAGCAATACGGACGAGCTATGTGGCAAGCCTACGTGAACGACGGTGAAAATCCGAACGGTAATGCTTTGGGATATGCTTACAATTGGGGATATAATGCCGACGGCAATCCGGTATTATACGGAATGACTCTTTCCAAATACCTGGATTCAAAGAATACAATGCCTGTGGCGGACACAGACTGGTTTGACGAGATCACTCGTACTGGTGTTATTCAGCAATACAATCTTTCCGTCAGCAACGGTTCGGAGAAAGGTTCTTCTTTCTTTTCTCTGGGATATTACAAGAATCTGGGTGTTATCAAAGACACGGACTTCGACCGTTTCTCGGCTCGTATGAACAGCGATTATAAGTTGATTGATGATATCCTGACCATCGGTCAGCATTTTACATTAAATCGCACGTCGGAAGTGCAGGCTCCGGGTGGAATTATTGAAACCGCACTGGACATTCCTTCCGCTATTCCCGTATATGCTTCGGATGGTTCATGGGGCGGACCGGTAGGCGGATGGCCCGACCGTCGTAACCCTCGTGCCGTACTTGAATACAATAAAGACAACCGATACACTTACTGGCGTATGTTCGGTGATGCCTATGTCAATCTGACTCCTTTCAAGGGATTCAATCTACGTTCCACTTTCGGTCTGGACTATGCCAACAAGCAGGCACGTTACTTCACTTATCCTTATCAGGAAGGAACGCAGACAAATAATGGCAAGAGCGCAGTGGAAGCCAAGCAGGAACACTGGACGAAATGGATGTGGAACGCCATTGCTACCTACCAACTGGAAGTAGGCAAACATCGTGGAGATGTAATGGTAGGTATGGAGTTGAACCGTGAAGACGACAGCCATTTCTCCGGATACAAAGAAGACTTCTCTATCCTTACCCCCGACTATATGTGGCCTGATGCAGGTAGTGGCACGGCACAGGCATACGGTGCCGGTGAGGGGTATTCACTCGTCTCTTTCTTTGGCAAAATGAACTATTCTTATGCCGATAGATATCTGCTTTCGTTAACTCTCCGTCGGGACGGTTCTTCCCGGTTCGGTAAAAACCACCGTTATGCCACTTTCCCTTCCGTATCTTTGGGATGGCGCATCACACAGGAGAACTTCATGAAAGAACTGACCTGGCTTGATGATCTGAAATTGCGTGTTTCGTGGGGACAGACCGGTAATCAGGAAATCTCCAACCTTGCCCGTTATACTATCTATGCACCTAACTATGGTACAACCGATTCTTTCGGCGGACAGAGCTACGGTACGGCATACGATATCACAGGTTCTAACGGTGGCGGTGTACTTCCTTCCGGTTTCAAACGCAACCAGATCGGTAACGACAATATCAAATGGGAAACAACGACACAGACCAATGTCGGTATCGACTTCAGCCTGTTCAAGCAATCACTGTACGGTTCACTGGAATACTACTACAAGAAAACAACAGATATCCTGACTGAAATGGCAGGAGTAGGAGTGCTGGGAGAAGGCGGCAGCCGTTGGATAAATTCGGGTGCAATGAAAAACCAGGGTTTTGAATTTAATCTGGGTTATCGTAACAAGACTGCCTTTGGACTGACTTACGACCTGAACGGAAACATATCCACTTATCGGAATGAAATTCTTGAATTGCCGGAAACGGTAGCTGCCAACGGCAAGTTTGGTGGTAATGGTGTGAAGAGTGTAGTCGGACATACTTACGGCGCACAAGTCGGTTACATTGCTGATGGCATTTTTAAGTCGCAGGATGAAGTAGACAACCATGCTACTCAAGAAGGCGCTGCTGTCGGCCGTATCCGTTACCGTGATATTGACCATAACGGTGTGATTGACGAAAGAGATCAGAACTGGATTTATGATCCTACTCCCTCTTTCAGCTACGGATTGAATATTTATCTGGAATATAAGAACTTCGATCTGACAATGTTCTGGCAAGGCATTCAGGGAGTGGATATAATCAGTGACGTGAAGAAGAAAAGCGATTTTTGGAGTGCTTCCAATGTCGGCTTCCTGAATAAGGGAACCCGTTTGCTTAATGCCTGGTCACCTACGAACCCAAACTCTGATATTCCGGCATTGACCCGCAGTGATACGAACAATGAACAGCGTGTCTCTACTTACTTCGTAGAAAACGGTTCTTTCCTGAAACTGCGCAATATCCAGTTAGGATACACCGTTCCCGCTGTTGTCTCCAAAAAAATGAGAATGGACCGCTTACGTTTCTATTGCAGTGCACAGAATCTGCTGACCATCAAGAGCAAGAATTTTACCGGAGAAGATCCGGAGAACCCGAACTTTTCTTATCCGATCCCTGTGAATATCACGTTCGGACTTAACATCGGATTTTAACTTACTTCATCAATAAAACGAATGATCATGAAAAAGATAATATATATAGCAACAATCGGAATTACCTTGCTGACAACCAGTTGTGACGATTTTTTGGACCGTCAGGTTCCTCAGGGTATTGTGACCGGCGATCAGATCGCTTCTCCCGAATATGTAGATAATCTGGTGATTTCTGCCTACGCCATCTGGGCGACAGGTGATGATATCAACTCTTCCTTCTCTCTCTGGAATTATGATGTACGTTCCGACGATTGCTATAAAGGCGGTTCGGGAACAGAAGACGGCGGTGTGTTCAACGCACTGGAAATATCCAAAGGTATCAATACCACCGACTGGAATATCAATGATATATGGAAAAGACTGTATCAATGCATCACCCGTGCCAACACAGCTCTGCAATCACTCGACCAAATGGATGAAAAGACCTATCCGTTGAAGAACCAGCGCATTGCCGAAATGAGATTCCTGCGCGGACACGCTCACTTCATGTTGAAACAGCTGTTCAAGAAGATCGTTATTGTAAACGATGAAAACATGGAACCGGATGCTTACAATGAACTGTCGAATACCACTTATACCAATGACGAGCAATGGCAAAAGATAGCAGACGACTTCCAGTTTGCCTACGACAACCTGCCGGAAGTACAAATAGAAAAAGGACGCCCTGCACAGGCAGCCGCTGCTGCTTACCTTGCAAAAACTTACCTGTATAAAGCTTACCGCCAGGACGGAGCCGATAATGCCCTTACCGGAATCAACGAAGAAGACCTGAAACAGGTCGTGAAATACACCGATCCCCTGATCATGGCTAAAGGCGGTTACGGACTGGAAACGGACTACAGTATGAACTTCCTGCCGCAATACGAAAACGGTGCAGAGTCTGTATGGGCCATTCAGTATTCCATCAACGACGGTACTTATAACGGTAACCTGAATTGGGGAATGGGACTGACTACTCCGCAGATACTGGGCTGCTGCGACTTCCATAAGCCGAGCCAGAATCTAGTGAATGCTTTCAAAACCGATTCGCAGGGAAAGCCCTTGTTCAGTACCTACGACAATGAGAATTACGAAGTGGCTACGGACAATGTCGATCCCCGTCTGTTCCATACGGTGGGTATGCCGGGCTTTCCTTATAAGTACAACGAAGGTTACATCATCCAGAAGAATGATGACTGGAGCCGCAGCAAGGGACTTTACGGATATTATGTTTCTCTCAAAGAAAATGTAGATCCCGATTGTGACTGTCTGAAGAAAGGTTCTTATTGGGCCAGTTCTCTGAATCACATTGTGATCCGTTATGCAGACGTATTGTTGATGCGTGCCGAAGCTCTGATTCAGTTGAACGACGGACGTATCACCGATGCCATCTCATTAATCAATGAGGTACGTAGCCGTGCTGCCGGAAGCACCATGCTGATCTTTAATTATAAAGAAGACTACGGAGTGAACTTCAAAGTGACTCCTTACGAACTGAAAGCCTACGCTCAGGATGAAGCCATGAAAATGCTGAAATGGGAACGCCGCGTAGAGTTCGGTATGGAAAGCTCACGTTTCTTTGACCTTGTAAGATGGGGAGAAGCCAAAGACGTCATCAATGCTTATTACGTGACGGAAGCATCCCGTTGCTCTGTTTACAAGAATGCGGGCTTCACGGAAAATAAGAACGAATATCTTCCTGTTCCATTTGAACAGATCAGCGCAAGCAACGGAAATTATACACAGAATTTCGGTTGGTAACCAACCATCCTAAAACAAAGAATACAATGAAATCAATCATAAAACAACTCTATACTATCCTGTTGGTGACTGTGGCATGCCTTACAGTCACAGGATGTAGTGATGACTTCAAATCCGGTCTTCGTCTGAACGGAGATGTTTGGGTGAATTCCATCCGGCTGGATGAATACGCAGGAACTGTCGACTATCAGAATAAGGCAATCGTAGTAGGAGTGCCCTACGATTACGATATTACCCGCATGGTGGTCACAGAAATGAATCTTTCCGAAGGAGCCAAGGCTAGCATCGCTGTCGGTGAGACAATCGACTTTTCTCTTCCTGTATCTTTGACGGTGAAGAATGGCGATGTACAAATGAGCTACACGATTACCGTGAAGAGAGATGAGGCAAAGATACTGACCTTCAAATTGAATGATACTTATGTAGGAAAGGTAGACCAGTTATCGAAAACCATTTCCGTAGTCGTTCCGCTGACAGTGGATATCACTCAGTTGAAAGGTACGTTTACCGTAACGGACGGGGCTACTGTGACTCCTGCATCCGGAAGTATTCAGGACTTTACGAATCCCGTTACTTACACGGCAACTTACCGTTCGGCAGTAACTCCTTATGTGGTAACGGTTACTCAGGGAAATGTGATTCCGACTGCCTTTGTCGGTACGGCTTCTTCCGTCAGCCTTCTGACGAGTCCCGAAGAGAAAGCCGCTGCCCAATGGATGATGGATAATGTATCGATGTCCGAATATATCTCATTCAAGGATGTAGTGGACGGAAAAGTGGATTTAGGTAAATATACCGCTATCTGGTGGCATTTCCACGCAGACAATGGTGACAATCCTCCTTTGCCGGATGACGCGAAAGCGGCAGCGGAGAAGTTTAAAGTCTACTATCAGAATGGTGGTAATCTGCTGCTGACCCGTTACGCTACTTTCTATATCGCCAATCTCGGCATCGCTAAAGACGAGCGTGTACCGAACAATAGCTGGGGAGGAAACGAAGACTCGCCCGAAATCACCTCTGCTCCGTGGAGCTTCCTGATTACTGGTAGCGAATCACATCCGTTATTCCAGGATTTAAGATGGAAAGATGGAGACAAGTCGACAGTCTATACCTGTGATGCCGGCTATGCGATCACCAATAGCACAGCGCAGTGGCATATCGGGACAGACTGGGGAGGTTATGACGACCTGAACGCATGGCGTAACCTGACAGGAGGAATCGATTTGGCACATGGAGGCGACGGGGCGGTAGTCATTGCCGAATTTGAACCGCGTTCCAATAGCGGACGTACGCTCTGTATCGGTTCCGGCTGCTATGATTGGTACGGCAAGGGAGTAGACGCTTCTGCCGACTACTATCACTACAACGTAGAGCAAATGACTCTCAATGCAATCAACTACTTGTGTAAATAAAAAGAATAAGCAACAATGATGAAAAATATGATCTTACCTATAGCATTTACCGCACTGATAGCTTCGATGACTGCTTGCAGTGACGAGACTGACCCCATCTTGACTCAGAAAGACTGGGACGGTACAGCCACATACTTCCAATCGAGTGATGAGCATGGCTTCTCGATGTACTATAAGCCACAGGTCGGCTTTGTAGGTGACCCGATGCCATTCTATGATCCGGTTGCCAAGGACTTTAAAGTGATGTACCTGCAAGATTACCGTCCGAACTCCGAAGCTACGTACCATCCCATTTTCGGGGTGGCTACCAAAGACGGTGCTACTTACGAATCTCTCGGCGAACTGATTTCCTGCGGAGGGCGTGACGAACAGGATGCTGCCATCGGCACAGGAGGAACGATCTATAACCCTGCCGACAAACTGTATTATACCTTCTACACCGGTAATAAGTTCAAGCCTTCTTCCGACCAGAATGCTCAGGTAGTGATGGTAGCTACTTCTCCCGATTTCAAGACATGGACCAAGAACCGCACCTTCTACCTGAAAGGAGATACGTATGGTTATGACAAGAATGACTTCCGTGACCCGTTCCTGTTCCAGACCGAAGACGGTGTGTATCACATGCTGATCGCTACCCGCAAGAACGGAAAAGGGCATATCGCCGAATTTACCTCTGCCGACCTGAAAGAGTGGGAATCTGCCGGAACCTTTATGACCATGATGTGGGATCGTTTCTACGAATGTCCGGATGTATTCAAGATGGGAGACTGGTGGTATCTGATTTATTCGGAACAGGCTTCCTTCATGCGTAAAGTACAATATTTCAAAGGCAGAACGCTGGAAGATTTGAAAGCAACTACCGCTAATGATGCCGGAATATGGCCGGACAATCGTGAAGGAATGCTGGACAGCCGCGCATTCTATGCCGGAAAGACCGCTTCCGACGGAACAAACCGCTACATTTGGGGTTGGTGTCCCACACGTGCCGGAAATGATAATGGAAATGTAGGTGATGTAGAACCCGAATGGGCAGGCAATCTGGTAGCACAACGCTTGATTCAACACGAAGACGGGACTTTAACCCTCGGAGTACCCGATGCAATCGACCGTAAATACACTTCCGCACAAGAAGTGAAAGTAATGGCAAAAGATGGTAACGTGACCGAAAGCGGTAAAACCTATACTTTAGGCGAAGGTGCTTCCGTCATCTTCAACCGTCTGAAAGTACATAACAAGATTTCTTTCACCGTAAAGACCGCTTCGAATACGGACCGTTTCGGAATCTCTTTTGTACGTGGAACGGATTCTGCTTCCTGGTATAGCATCCATGTCAATGCCGATGAAGGCAAAGCGAATTTTGAGAAAGACGGTGACGACGCCAAATACTTATTCGATAATAAATTCAATATTCCGGCAGATAATGAATATCGTGTGACGATTTACAGTGATCAGTCGGTATGTGTGACTTATATCAACGACCAGTTATCTTTCACCAACCGCATCTACCAGATGCAGAAGAACCCGTGGTCACTTTGCTGTTATAAAGGTGAAATAACTGTATCAGACGTTCAGGTAAGCACTTATTGATGAAAACTATACCGGCATGTAACATCTTTTACAGCGTTTGAAACAAAAGTGATAGGCGCTAACCTTGGAAGCGCCTATCTTTGCACTGTAACAACTATCAAAAGTATAACAACCTTAATACCATAGAACATGAATATATTTTTGTCTGTCAAACAACTTCAGACCGTTCTGATTTGTTTTATTCTCATGACTATTTCTGTTTCAACCCGAGCGGCGGATTCTCCTTTGCTGATTAAGAATCTGGGAGAAGGTCATTGCCTTGTACGTGTCAATACTTCTCAGAAGTACCTGCTTCTGCCCGTAGAGGATGCGTCTCCCGATGTACGTATCAGCATGATCGTTAATAATAAAGAGGTGAAAAACTTCGACGTGCGTCTCGCCATACATAAAGTAGATTACTTTGTTCCGGTAGACCTTTCCGACTTTCCCGGCAAAACGGTTTCTTTCAAGTTTAAGATGAACTCCAATGACCCGATTCGTGTCAACCTTTCGCCGGATAATACCGCTTGCTGTAAGGAAATGAAACTCTCCGACACCTTCGATACAACCAACCGTGAAAAGTTTCGTCCGACTTATCATTTCTCTCCCCTTTACGGATGGATGAACGACCCGAACGGAATGGTCTATAAAGATGGTGAATACCATCTTTTTTACCAGTACAACCCTTATGGCTCCAAATGGGGAAACATGAACTGGGGACACGCTATCAGCAAAGACCTCATAAACTGGGAACACCGCCCCGTTGCGATAGCACCGGATGCGCTCGGTACTATCTTCAGCGGCTCTGCCGTGGTAGATCATAACAATACAGCCGGCTTCGGAGCAGGCGCAATCATCGCCATTTATACACAAAACAGCGACCGTCAGGTACAAAGCATCGCTTACAGCACTGACAACGGACGCACTTTCACCAAATACGAAAACAACCCTGTACTTGTATCCGAAGCACGCGACTTCCGCGATCCGAAAGTCTTTTGGTACGAAGCAACCAAACGCTGGATCATGGTGCTCGCAGTGGGACAGGAAATGCAGATTTTCTCTTCTCCCAATCTGAAAGACTGGGCATTTGAAAGTAGCTTCGGCGAAGGATACGGTGCTCATGGCAACGTATGGGAATGCCCCGACTTATTCGAACTTCCGGTAGAGGGCACCAACGAAAAGAAATGGGTATTGCTTTGTAGCCTCGGTGACGGTCCTTTCGGTGACTCCGCTACTCAATACTTTATCGGTAGCTTCGACGGCAAGAAATTTAGTTGTGACAATCAGCCGAATGTCACGAAATGGATGGACTGGGGAAAAGACCATTATGCTACAGTTACTTGGAGCGATGCCCCCGACAACCGCCGTATCGCCATTGCATGGATGAGCAACTGGCAATATGCAAATGACGTGCCAACTTCTCAATATCGTAGTCCGAACTCCGTTCCTCGTGATTTGAGTCTCTTTGCCATCGACGGTGGGATTTATCTTCAATCCGCTCCTTCTCCCGAATTGTTGAAACTGCGTGACGTTTCCAAAAAGCGCTCGTTCAAGGTTAACGGAACACGTATCGTGAAAGATTTGATTCCGAACAATGAAGGTGCTTACGAAATAGAATTATCCCTCAAGAATCAGCAGGCAGAAGTCATCGGTTTCCGTCTCTACAATGACAAGGGTGAAGAAGTAGATATGCAGTATGACATGAAAGAGAAGAAATTCTCGATGGACCGTCGCAAGAGTGGCGAGGTAAGTTTCAACGAAAACTTCCCGATGCTGACTTGGACTGCGATAGGGGATAAGGATGAAATGAAACTCCGCCTGTTTGTAGACAGATCAAGTGTAGAGGCTTTCGGTGACGGTGGACGCTTCGCTATGACCAATCAGGTATTCCCTTCGGAACCTTACAATCATATCAGCTTCTACAGCAAAGGCGGCGCCTATAAAGTAGATTCATTCGTGGTTTACAAACTAAAGAAATAAAAAACGACTTTCTTCTCCCTGCGCTCTTTTTGATACACGCTAACATACCTTTATCCGTGCGTTAACATGCCTTTATGTTCTCCTTATGTATGGGAGATAGATAGCGTTTCACCTACGTGATACGATCTGTTCATTACTGTGATAAGGCCTTATCACCCTTGTGATACGGTCTGTTCACAGCCGTGATAAGCAAAGAAAATAGGAGGCTAAAAGAAAAAGGATCAATAGGAAAGGAAAATAATTACTGTGCTAATATACGAAATTATAATAGATAAAACAATGGAAAATACTAAAAACGCTTCTCTCTCCAAGCTAGTCCCGGTGATGCTTTGTTTCTTCGCCATGGGATTCGTTGATCTGGTGGGCATTGCCTCCAATTATGTAAAAGCAGACCTGGGTCTGACAGACTCACAAGCAAACATCTTCCCTTCATTGGTGTTTTTCTGGTTTCTGATTTTCTCCGTACCGACAGGTATGCTGATGAGCCGTATCGGTCAGAAGAAAACCGTGTTACTCAGTTTGATCGTGACTTTTGCTTCTTTACTGTTGCCTGTCTTCGGGGACAGTTACGCACTGATGCTGATTTCTTTTTCCCTGTTAGGTATTGGAAACGCACTGATGCAGACTTCACTGAACCCGCTTCTTTCCAACATCGTTCGTGGTGACCGTCTGGCAAGCAGCCTCACCTTCGGACAATTCGTGAAAGCGATCGCTTCTTTCCTTGCACCGTACATTGCCATGTGGGGGGCAACGCAGGCGATTCCTTCTTTCGATCTGGGATGGCGTGTATTATTCCCTATTTATATGGTAATAGCCATCCTTGCCATTCTGTTGCTCAATGCGACACAGATTGAAGAAGAGAAGGAAGAAGGCAAACCTTCCACTTTCGGACAGTGCCTGGCATTGCTCGGCAAACCGTTTATCCTGCTTTGCTTTATCGGAATCATGTGTCACGTAGGTATCGACGTCGGTACAAACACTACTGCACCTAAGATTCTGATGGAACGCATCGGCATGACACTGGATGATGCTGCTTTTGCAACCAGCCTCTATTTTATCTTCCGTACGGCAGGCTGTTTTCTGGGATCATTCATCCTGCGTCAGATGTCTCCGAAATCTTTCTTCGGTATCAGTGTTGTTATGATGCTGGCTGCTATGGTAGGGTTGTTCATCTTCCATGATAAGGCGGTGATTTACGCTTGTATCGCTCTGATCGGTTTTGGTAACTCGAATGTGTTCTCTGTTATTTTCTCGCAGGCATTGCTTTATCTGCCGGGAAAGAAAAACGAAGTTTCCGGTCTGATGATTATGGGACTCTTCGGAGGAACCGTTTTCCCGTTGGCTATGGGAGTTGCTTCGGATACTTCTATGGGGCAGAATGGTGCGATTGCTGTGATGACAGTCGGTGTACTTTACTTGCTGTTCTATACCTTCCGTATCAAAAAATAATTTTATATTTGGAAAACAATTAAATCTGTAGATCATGAATAATATAATTGTAGGAATGGGCGAAGCATTATGGGATGTATTGCCCGAAGGAAAGAAGATAGGCGGTGCTCCGGCTAATTTCGCTTATCATGTTTCACAGTTTGGTTTCGACAGCCGTGTAGTAAGTGCGGTGGGCAATGACGAACTGGGAGATGAAATCATGGAAGTATTCAAAGAAAAGCAACTCAAAAATCAGATTGAGCGGGTGGATTATCCTACCGGTACGGTGCAGGTGACACTGGATGACGAAGGGGTACCTTGCTACGAAATCAAAGAAGGAGTGGCATGGGATAACATTCCTTTCACGGACGAACTGAAGCGGCTGGCTTTGAATACGCGCGCCGTTTGTTTCGGTTCGTTGGCTCAACGCAATGAAGTGAGCCGTGCTACGATTAACCGATTCCTCGATACAATGCCCGATATAGACGGACAGCTGAAGATATTCGACATCAACCTCCGTCAGGACTTCTACACGAAAGAAGTATTGCGCGAGTCTTTCAAACGCTGCAACATTCTGAAGATAAACGATGAAGAACTGGTGACAATCAGCCGTATGTTCGGTTATCCGGGCATCGACTTACAGGATAAGTGCTGGATTCTGTTGGCCAAGTACAATCTGAAAATGTTGATTCTTACTTGCGGTATCAATGGTAGTTATGTGTTTACTCCGGGAGTCGTTTCTTTTCAGGAAACGCCGAAGGTTCCGGTAGCCGATACGGTAGGAGCGGGGGATTCCTTTACTGCCGCTTTCTGTGCTTCCATTCTGAATGGCAAGTCTGTTCCCGAAGCTCATAAGCTGGCTGTCGAAGTTTCCGCTTATGTTTGTACGCAGAGCGGTGCAATGCCCGAACTTCCGGTTATTCTGAAAGACAGATTGTTGTAGAATCTCTTTAAATTCAAAAAGAAGGTGAATTCTAAGTCCTCTCCAAACAATATCTATAAAATCTTACCCAAGTTTACGAACATTAACGTATCCTTGGGTAAGTTTGTATATAGACATACCTACTCTTCAGAAGTGTATAGCTACTTC
>NZ_JAMOKH010000003.1:0-372089 GCF_023656585.1 Bacteroides sp. B1-V-101
TTCGAACGATAGAAATCGCCAAGAAGTTCAAGCTGATAAGGACTAAAGGTCATGTCACTCTTTTTCATCTTTTATTCATTTTAGTTGATACTTATAGTAGTCAACCAAATCCAGGGTAAGACAGAGAGCATATTGCATCACACTATCCGGCAGCCAGCTCTTGCTTTTAGCAAACAGAACTTGCACCAACGGACCTACTTTAGTCCGGAAAGGAGGATTTTTACGCGCTACTATTTTACAGATTACAGCACCCAGCTTGCGGGGATCGCATCCGTTACGCTCTTCTTTTTCAATGATCTTTAATGATCTCAGAAAACTGTCTGCATAATCTTCATTTTGTCCGGTCAGTTCAGAGATGTTCCGGTTGTCGGTAAATCCGGTATTAAAATCCCCTGGCTGCACCAGACAGACTTTGATATGAAACGGATGAACTTCCAGCGCCAAGGCCTCGCTATATCCTTCTACTGCAAACTTGGATGCAGAATAAAATCCCTGATAGGGGATACCCATCACTCCACCAATAGAGCTGATATTGATAATCTTTCCCCGACGTGCCTTGCGCATATAAGGGAGCACTGCTTTGCACATATTGACCACGCCAAAGAAATTTGTATTCATCTGCATGCTCACTTCTTCTTCGGTAGCCAGCTCCAATGCTCCGCCAATTCCCATACCGGCATTATTAATCAATACATCCATCCGTCCCTGCTCGGATATTATTTGTTCTACAGCCTGACGAACAGAAATACTATTCGTTACATCAACGACAAGCATTCGGACCTTACCTATATTCTCTGAAGGTTTCCGGCTCGTACCGTAAACGATATGACCTTGTTCTGATAACATTTGCGCAGTGATCTTTCCAAATCCGGAAGAAGCTCCGGTAATGAGTATGATTTGTGGTTGCATATTCTTTTATTTGCAGCAAAGATAAAGAGAATATCCGAAAATTCTGTTTTTGCCGAATAGTATTCTGATTAGACGGTTTCAGAAGCTTCCTCCTGCAAAACTTGGTTTTCTGCAAAAGATATCCTATCTTCGGGAAAAATAACGATATGAAAAGAATACTTATATTCAGCATAGTATGTCTGACTTCAATTATAGTGTCGCTGGGACAGTCAGTGGAAAGCACCATTCTTCCTCCTACGGGCTACACTCGTGAAGTATGCGATGAACATTCATTTGCCGCCTATCTGCGTCAACTCCCATTATTGCCCAAAGGGAGTAAGGTTTTACTTTACAACGGACAGGAGAAAAGGAATCAGGCAGCCGCATTCGCCGTAGTAGATATGGAAATAGGCAATCGCGATTTACAGCAATGTGCGGATGCAGTCATGCGCTTGTGGGCAGAATACCTATGGGCACAGAAAAGATACGGAGAAATCAAATTTAACTTTACCAATGGCTTTCCGGCAGAATATAAAAAATGGGCGGAAGGAAACCGTATCAAAGTAACCGGAAATAAGGTAGAATGGTATGCTGCAGGAGGCAAAGACTATTCATATAAGACTTTTCGTAAATACTTGAATATGGTATTTATGTATGCCGGCACTGCTTCTCTTTCAAAAGAGCTTCGTACGGTTCCTTATACTTCACTGCAAGCAGGAGATGTGTTTATCAAAGGAGGTTCACCGGGCCATGCCGTGATAGTAGTAGATGTGGCAATTCACCCGAAAACAAAAAAGAAAGTTTTTTTATTGGCGCAAAGTTATATGCCCGCCCAGCAAATACATATCCTCGTCAATCCTGCCAACCGAAATCTGTCACCTTGGTATGAACTGACAGATACAGACAGTGGCAGATTGTATACACCGGAGTGGACATTTGAAAAGAAAGAGCTGAAAAGGTTTTAGAAATTGCTTACCTGGCACTTTTCCTTCCGGGGTCCCCTCCTGTAGGTGGGAGGAGCATAAAGATACCTCTTCTCAACTATTTAGTATAACGGTCAACTCTTGCCGCCAATCAGCACCGTTTTCCGGTTGGAAGGTTTCGAAACCAAGTTCTTTGCCTATGTGGATATTCGAACTTCCATCGTCAACGAAGAGCGTTTCGGAAGGTATGACATGACTGTCTTTTATCATAAAGTCGAATATTTCGGGAGCCGGTTTGGTATGTCCCAACTGGTAAGATAAATATAGTTTGTCGCAATAATCGTTCAGCGGTTTCCCTTCGGATGAAAACTCCGGACTGCATGCCCATGACATAACAAAAGGATTGGTATTACTCAAGAGATACACATGATATGATTTACGAAGTCCCAATATATAATCGAGCTTTCGCAAGTCCACTTCATTGAAAAAGCCTAACCACGCCTGTTTGGTTTCTTCCATCGTCAGTTCGCGACCGCACAGATCTCCTAATTGCTTCCGAAATTCATCGGCACTCAACTTTCCTTCTTCCAGTTCTTGGAAGATTCCGGTCTGATGGTATTTGTCCAAACGAGTATCGGCATCCGCCAATCCCAGTTTGATAAACGCCTGAACAGCTTTATCGCGATCAATGTCTACAATCACTCCGCCAAAATCAAATACAATGTTCTTAATCATGATATATACAATTTTTATTTGTTACAAAGATACGGCTAATCTTCTTAATAAACAGCCCGTCATCGCTTGATCTTTGTCAAAAAAAACATGAGGGCAATCTGCGATATGCATAATAATAGGAGGATAAATAATATAGTGACACTATCCTACCGTGATGGTGTAACTATGATCACAGTATAGTGTCACTATGGGAGGAGCATAGTGTCACTATGAGAAGAGGATAGTGACACCATTTTTTGTATGGTTTATAGAGGTGTATGTATCATATTATTTTTTATATTTGCAAATCCAATCGTTTGTATACAAAGATAAAAGCAGAGTTATGAATAATCTTCGAATCTTATTATACGTGGTTGTCCTTTCACTGGCTGCATGCCATCCGGAAGGGACTAATGTAAAGCAGGGATTAGACAAAGCCGCGCAGCTAATGGGACAGGACCCGGATACGGCATCTATTATTCTCGAAAATATCCAGATCAACCAGATGAACGAAGCACAGCTGGCAGAATATAATCTGTTGTGTACCCAGCTGAATGAAGATAAAAATATCGCCCATACGTCTGATAAGCAAATCCGTCAGGCGGTTTCATACTTTGACCAACACGGCGATGAACTTCAGAAATCAAAGGCTTATTTTTATCTGGCATGCGTAGAGAGTGATCTTGACCAGAAAAAGGAAGCGGAGACCCACTTCAAAGAAGCAATAAAGCTTGCTGCTCTTACAGAGAAATACGATTATGTAGCCAAGGTGTGTAGACGTTGCAGCCTTTATTATCAGAAATATGGTCATTTTGACGAAGCACTGGAAATGGAAAGAAAAGCCTATGCCAGCCAGTTAATGCAGAACGATCAGGCAGGCGATTCGAAAATCATACTTTCTTCTGCGTTAGGAGTATTTGGTGTGATGTCCCTGTTGCTTGGTCTTCTTTGGAAGAAAAATAAGTTTGTATATTCTCAGCTGAATACTTTTAAAGATGAAATGCTGCAAAAAGAGGCAGAGTCAGATAAATTATTGTTGCAATGTAATTATCTGGAAGAAAAATATCAGTCACTTCAACAGCATATTTATGAAAGTTCTCCGGTAGTATCAAAAGTCCGCCAAATAAAAGAACGGTCTGTTTCCCCTTCCAAGGTTGTTTCTTTTTCAGAGAAAGACTGGAGTGAATTATTAAGACTACAGGAAGGAGTATATGGACTTGTTTCCAAATTGAAAGAGATAAGTCCTAAACTTACAGAAGAAGATTTGAGAGTATGTGCTTTCCTGCGCGAAGGTATCCAGCCTGCCTGCTTTGCAGATCTAATGAAACTGACAGTAGAAACACTTACCCGAAGAATCTCCAGAATAAAAACGGAGAAACTTATGCTTGTAAGTTCCAAAGAATCACTGGAAGACTACATCAAATCATTGTAGTCCGCATTTGTCCGGAATCACCTGACAAAAAGCTTTGTTTTTCAACATCTTATAGAAATGGGATGTCCGTATCCGTCCGGCTAAAAATGCCTGTTTTATATCACTGTTCTATAACTTTGCAAACAAAAAAGTTACAGAACTATGAACTACTTATTATTTAAAAGATGGAATGATTTCAGTGGTTGGCTTGTCTTCCTGATAGCAGCTTTCGTATATGGAATGACAATCGAACCTACTGCCAGTTTTTGGGATTGTCCCGAGTTTATTTCATGCGCCGAGAAGTTACAGGTCGGACATCCGCCCGGTGCACCTTTTTATATGCTGGTAGGTAATCTGTTTACACAGTTTGCTTCCGATCCCTCTCAGGTTTCACGTACAGTCAACTTTCTGAATGCACTGCTGAGTGCAGGATGCATCCTTTTTCTTTTTTGGAGTATCACTCGTCTGGTCAGATATCTTCTGAAGGAAGAAAAAGAGAATCTATCAGTAACCGACGTGATTATCATCCTCGGTTCCGGGTTGGTAGGAGCTTTGGCATATACTTTTAGTGATACTTTCTGGTTCAGCGCAGTAGAGGGAGAAGTATATGCTTTCTCTTCTTTTCTTACTGCCTTGGTTTTTTGGATGATTCTGCGCTGGCAGGATGAGTCGGACACCGTTTATGGTGACCGATGGATTATTCTGATTGCCTATATAATCGGACTCTCCATCGGAGTACATCTGCTCAATCTGCTTTGCATTCCAGCGATTGTACTGGTTTTCTATTATCAGAAATATCGAACGATTTCGCTTAAAGGAGCAATTGCGGCGATTGCTTTATCCGGTCTGCTTATTGTATTGATACTTTTTGTCTACATTCCCGGAATGGCGGATATTGGAGGATGGTTCGAACTACTCTTTGTCAACGCCTTGGGATTTCCTTTCCAAACAGGACTGATTGTCTTTCTGGCTATCACATTTTTCCTGCTCATAGCTGGTATCTATCGTTTCAAAAAACGATTAATCAATACAGCTTTATGGTGCATACTTATGCTTACCGTAGGTTATACCACCTATGCAGTGATATTGATTCGTGCCAATGCCAATACACCGCTCAATGAAAATGCTCCGGATAATATTTTCGCACTCAAAAGCTATTTGAACCGGGAGCAATACGAAAGCGCCCCTTTACTTTACGGCAAAACGTATGCCTCCGAACCGGAGTATGTGCCCGAAGGAGATTATTACAAGGTAAAAATGAAAACGGGTGGTGCTGTCTACAGACCGAATAGGGAAGAAGGGAAATATAAAGTGATTCGAAATAAAGAGGAAGTATGTTATACTCAAAATATGCTGTTTTCACGAATGTGGAATGATCGCATGGCTTCCTCCTACAAAAGCTGGTCGGGAGGAACGGACGGAGCTCCCACTCAAAAAGAGAATCTTACCTATTTCTTCACTTATCAGCTCAACTATATGTATTGGCGCTATTTTCTCTGGAATTTTGTCGGGTGTCAAAATGATATCCAGGGACATGGCGAACCGGAGCATGGAAACTGGATCACGGGGATTCCTCTGTTAGATAATCTAAGACTTGGTGACCAGCAACTTTTGCCCGAATCTTTGCGTCAGAATAAAGGGCATAACGTATTTTACGCTTTGCCGCTATTATTGGGATTAGTCGGGATTTACTGGCAGTGGATGCGGGGAAAGAAGGGAATGCAGCAGTTTAGCGTCGTGTTTTTCCTTTTCTTCATGACAGGTCTGGCTATTGTGCTATATTTGAACCAGACTCCCGGTCAGCCCCGTGAACGGGATTATGCATACGCAGGTTCATTCTATGCTTTTGCTATTTGGATAGGAATGGGAGCTGCCGGATTGTGTGACGCACTTCGAAAAAAGAAGTCATCAGTACTTCATGTCGGCCTGTTAATGTTTCTCTGCCTGCTGATTCCGGTTCAGATGGCTAGTCAGACATGGGATGATCATGACCGGAGTAACCGTTTCACCTGCCGTGATTTTGGAGCCAATTATCTGATGACACTCCCCGACAAAGGAAATCCTATCATTTTCAGTAATGGAGATAATGATACTTTTCCCTTGTGGTATAATCAAGACACGGAAGGAGTACGCAGGGATGCCCGCATCTGCAATTTGAGTTATGCGCAAACAGATTGGTATATTTATCAGCAGCAATGCCCGTTGTATGATGCACCCGGATTACCCATTACCTGGAGTAAAGACCAATATCAGGAAGGAAAAAACGAATATGTAGCCATCCGACCGGAACTGAAAAAACAGATAGAAGAGCTTTATCAGAAACATCCGGAAGAAGCCCGTGATAGTTTCGGCAATGATCCGTTTGAGGTAAAAAACATCTTGAAGTACTGGGCATTATCGGAGAAACAGGACTTCCACGTAATCCCTACCGATACGATCAGTATCAGCATTGATAAAGATGCAGTACTCCGATCAGGCATTATGCTTCCCGACTCCATCCGTCATCTGAAAGGTGAAGATCTGAAAAATGCGATACCGGATAAGATCTATATTTCTCTGAAAGATATGCGTATTCTAACCAAGGTAGATATGCTGATGCTGGAAATGCTTGCCAACTGCAATTGGGAACGCCCATTGTACATGGCAATATCCGTCGGTGAGGTCAGCAAGCTGAAGTTTGATCATTATTTCGTTCAGGAAGGATTAGCTTTCCGTTTCACGCCTTTTGATTATAAAAAATGGGGAAATGTCAAAGGAGATAATAACTATGCGATAGATGTAGAGAGATTGTATGAAAATGTAATGAACAGATATAAGTATGGCGGACTGGACACTCCCGGACTCTATCTGGATGAAACCACCCTGCGAACCTGCTATTATCACCGGAGGCTTTTCGCCCAACTGGCAAAGGAACTGATCAGGCAGGGCGACAATACCCGAGCAAGGAAAGTACTTGCCTATGCAGAACAAGCTGTTCCGGCGTACAATGTCCCCGAGACCTATGAAAGCGGGTCATTCGACATAGCCAAAGCCTATGCTGCCCTAGGAGAAAAGACGAAAGCAATGCCTCTGTTAAAGTACCTGACAGCCGAATCGGAAGATTATATCAACTGGGCATTCTCATTAGGAGACAACAGGATCAATATGGTTCAGAGAGATTGCCTGTATAAGTTCTGGCAATGGAATCAGTATAATGAACTTGTAAAAGAGATTGATGAAGAGGAATACAGGCTAAGTAATCAGCGCTTTGAGGAGAAATATGCTTTATTCTCTCAAATCGTGGGACTTAGAAACTAAAATCCAGAAATATAAACTTGAAAACAATAAAACTATCAGAAGTATGAGAAATGCATTGAGTAAAATAAATTATATTATTCTATCGATTGGTTCGATATTGATTATCACAGGATATGTATTAATGAGCGGCGAGGGGAGTACCCCTGCCGCATATAATCCTGATATCTTCAGCAGACTTCGTATATGTTTTGCACCCATTATTTGTTTACTCGGTTATTTGCTGAATGTGGTTGGCATTATTTATATTACAAAAAAGAATAATTAGCAGGGATACATCTTAAATATTTTCAAAAGAATGCGTTTTTAAGCCAAATAATTACTTCTTTTGTCCTCACTAATAAAAATGAAAGTCGGACAACATGAGTAATAACATTGACATAAAAACGCTTGAAGCCTTCCAGGATGGAAATCACAAGGCTTTTGAAACAGTTTTTATAGCCTATTACAATAAAACAAAGACTTTCATCGACGGATATATAAAATCGGAATCGGATGCCGAAGAATTGACAGAAGACCTTTTTGTCAACCTTTGGATCAATCATGATTCAATTGATGCATCCAAGTCTTTTAGTTCTTATCTGCATACAATTGCCCGTAATTCGGCCATAAATTTCTTGAAACATAAGTATGTACATGACACTTATCTAAATAGTAGTCAGGAGATCGAATATAGTTCTACCTCCGAAGAAGATCTTATTGCTAAAGAGTTAGGCTTATTAATAGATGACATTGTCGGAAAAATGCCGGAACAGCGAAAAATGATCTATACATTAAGCCGTCAGGAAGGGTTGAGCAATGCTGAGATAGCAATACAGCTCAACACCACTAAAAGAAATGTCGAAAGTCAGTTAAGCCTCGCATTAAAGGAGATACGGAAAGCTATCTCGTGCTTTTTATTATCTTTTTTATAAAAACATCCACTTTTTCATTGAGCTTTTTGCCATCAGACTGTATATATAGTAAATACAGCAAAAATGGAAAAGAGTAATATTATCACCAGAATCATCAAAAAGTTCCTTTCCGGACGTTTTTCTGTTGAAACGGAGGAAAAGGTACAGCGATGGATTATGAAGGAAGAAAACGCGGAGGAGAAAGAAAAAGCCTCATTAGAGTATTGGAACGAACTGGATACGGAAGCCGATTCAAAAACATATAGTGCTTTAGAGCGGGTCAATTTAAGAACCGGATACAACAAAGAACATCTTGAAAATATTGTTTTATATCATAAGTTTGTCCGCATTGTAGCCGTCGTTATTCCCATATGCTTATTGGCAGGAGGATTGCTTTATTATATCCCTTCCGAAAACGAGCAGATAGAAATATCCACAGCCTATGGCGAACAAAAGCGCTTGGTTCTGCCGGATAGTTCCGAAGTATGGCTGAACGCTGGAAGTACAATTACCTATCCGAAAACTTTTACCAAAGAGAATCGTGTCGTAACCCTTGATGGTGAAGCCTATTTCTCAGTCAGAAAAGATGATGCAAAACCTTTCATAGTAGAAACATCGCAACTATCCGTCAAGGTACTTGGAACGAAGTTTAATGTAAAGGCATATGCTAATGATGCGAATATTACCACAACGTTGACTAGTGGAAAAGTGGAAGTGAGTACGCAATCCCGTCCTCCTCAAACTCTCAAGCCCAACGAACAACTCACCTATGATAAATCGACATCAGATATTGAGATATCGACAGTAGACACTGTTGACACGAACAGTTGGGTAAAAGGGAAAATAATCTTCACCAATGCTACTGCCGAAGAAATATTCAGAACGCTGGAACGACGTTATGATACTGTTATCGATCATTCTACCGATTTTTCTGCCTCTAGACGGTACACTGTCAAATTCCTAAAAGATGAGAATCTGGATGAAATGCTGAATATATTAGGAGATATAATCGGCTTTAGCTATCGGCAGAGTGGAAACAAAATAATAATAACCAAATAAAAAAAATAGCCTATGAACAAAAAGAACCGGGAAGCAGCTTGAGACCCTCTTCCCAGTTCTGAAATGTCTATCCTCATTTAAACCGCGAAGTAAAAACGAAGTATCAACGTACAAATATAAAATAATGAATCGAATTAATGCGAATAAAAAGCCAGATAAGATGATCATTCTTTTGTTTTTTTCTATTCTGTCATTGACGGCAATTTCCCAAAATGCAGAAAAGAAAATTACAATTCAAAATAAAAATATCTCTTTAAAAGAAGCCTTTGAGCAAATAGAACTACAAACAGACTATAGCATAGCTTACGAACAGTCAAATCTGAACCTGAAAAAGAGGCAAGCATTATCGCTAAAGTCCGCAAGCATTGAGAAGGCACTAACACAAATATTGAAAGGTACCGGATACATATACAAAATAAAGGGATATCATATTATTATCTCTCTGCCGACACCAAAAACAGAAACAATCGACGAAAAGACACAAAAACTAACGCAAACCATAAGAGGAATCGTAGTCGATTCCAAAACTAATGCTCCAATAGAGTATGCCTCTGTCTATGTCTTAGAGGAACCTTCCTTGAATAGCTCTACAGATAGTCTGGGAAACTTCAGAATCAGCAATGTTCCTATTGGACGCTACAATATTCAAGCGTCTTTTACGGGATATCACATAAGCATAATCAGTGAGGTATCCGTAACTTCATCCAAAGAAGTATATGTAGAAATTCCGATGGACGAGAATATCCAATATCTGGCAGAAGTCCTCGTGAAGCCGGAAATAAAGAAAAACCGGACGATCAATCCTATGGCTATCACAGGCGGCCGTATGATCAGCATGGAAGAAGCCGGCAGATTTGCCAACGGCTTCGATGACCCTGCACGATTAAGTGCCGCTTTCGCAGGAGTAGCGGGAGACATCGGCACCAATGCCGTAGCCATTCGCGGAAACTCCCCGCAATTCACGCAATGGAGGCTGGAAGGAATTGAGATACCCAATCCGACTCATTTTGCCGATTTGTCGGGATTGGGCGGAGGTTTCCTGTCAGCTCTGAGTACACAGGTGATCGGAAATTCGGATTTTTACAACGGAGCTTTTCCCGCAGAATATAACAATGTATTATCGGGTGTTTTCGATATGCACCTGCGCAATGGAAATAATCAAAAGTACGAACACGCTTTTCAAGTCGGACTAATGGGTATCGATCTGTCATCAGAGGGACCAATCAGTAAAAAACGAGGAAGTTCTTATCTCGTTAACTATCGTTTTTCGACTACATCACTGGCTACCGGCAATGACCTGAATCTTAAATATCAGGATTTAGCATTCAAGCTAAACTTTCCGACCTCCAAAGCCGGCACCTTTTCTATTTGGGGATTAGGATTGATTGACAGAAACAAAGCTCCAATAGAGGAGCGTTCCAAATGGGAAACTCTGGGAGACCGGCAATCGGGAGAAAACAGGCTCGAAAAAATGGCAGGAGGGCTGGCACACAAGTATGTGATAAATGAAAACACGTATGTCCGTTCTTCTCTGTCTACCACTTATTCCAAAGATCATACAGTGGTAGATCAACTAGCAGATGACAAACTAATCAGAGTAGGAGATATCCGGAACAGCAGGTGGGACTTCGTTTTTAATTCTTATCTGAATACGAAGTTCAGTCCGAGACATACTAACAGAACGGGAGTTACGATTACAAACCTTCACTATGATCTTGATTATCAGGTCAGCCGTTATTTCGGATTAAACAGACCTATGGAACAGATTTCAAAAGGCAATGGCGAAAGCACAGTCTTTTCGGCCTATAGCAGTTCGGTTATCAATCTGAATAATAACTGGGTCACCAGCTTAGGAGTAACAGCCCAATATTTTACTTTGAACAATAACTTATCCATCGAACCGCGGGTTGCCCTAAAATGGAAAATAAATCCGAAACATTCTTTGGCGTTAGCCTATGGGTTGCATAGTCGCAGGGAAAAGCTGGATTATTATTTTGTAGAAAAGGTCGTCAACGGCAAGAACCAGTCAAACCGATATCTGGATTTTTCCCGGGCACATCATGTCGGGATGACATACGACTGGAATATCAATCAAAACCTGCATTTAAAGATAGAGCCTTATTTCCAATATTTACTTCGCATACCGGTTGAAAAGAACTCCTCCTTCTCGGTCATTAACCATGAGGAATTTTATTTGGACAGAATCTTGACCAACACTGGTCAAGGCAGAAATTATGGAATAGACATCACGCTGGAACAATATATGAAAAATGGCTTCTACTATATGATTACAGGTTCTTTGTTTAAATCGAAATATAGGGGAGGAGATAACGTTTGGCGTAATACAAGACTGGATAAAAACTATCTGCTGAACTTGCTTGCCGGAAAAGAGTGGATGGTCGGCAAACTTAAACAAAACGTACTGAGTCTCAACGGACGTTTATTCTTTCAGGGAGGGGAACGCTATACACCTGTAAACGAAGAAAGAAGTCAGGCAGAGCATGACATCGTTTTTGATGAAACGAAAGCATACAGCAAAAGATTCAATCCTTCCATAAACGGTGATGTTTCTGTCAGCTTCCGGATAAATAAGAAAAGAGTATCTCATGAGTTCTCATTGAAGATTCTGAATGTAGGTATGCGCACCGGAATGCACTTTTACCAATACAATGAAAAGACCTTTGAAATTGAAGAAAAAGAAGGAACAGGGTTAATTCCCAATATAAGTTATAAGATTTATTTCTAGACAAACTAAAATCCTAAATGTCTTAAAGTAATCATTATGCTCTGTCATTCAGACCTCCCGTTACCAAGGGAAATGTTCTGAATGACAGAAACTCTTATGTACAATGACTTTCGGTAATTATGATATAACAATCCAGAATTAAAAAAAATCCTAATCAGTAATATTGGTATAACTTTCTGTAATTTATATACTGCAAAAATCAATCACTCTGCTTAAATTTGCATCGGTTAAAAAGCATAAGATTCGATTCTAATGAAATTGAAAATAATTAAGATATAACTACTATAAATTGAAAATCTAATAAATTTATGTTGCGTACTATCAGACTTACAGCCGCAATCGTGTGTTTCACACTTATTACTCTGCTGTTCCTTGATTTCACAGGGACATTGCACACATGGTTCGGATGGCTGGCGAAAATTCAGTTTCTGCCGGCAGTATTAGCCTTGAACATAGGTGTCGTGCTATTCCTTATTGTGCTCACATTACTATTCGGGCGTATTTATTGTTCGGTCATTTGCCCGTTAGGAGTATTTCAGGATGCTGTTTCATGGTTCTCCGGCAAACAGAAAAAGAACCGCTTCCGTTATTCTCCGGCTTTAAAATGGCTGAGATATGGTGTATTGGCTGTATTCATCCTTGCCTTGGTTGCCGGACTGAATGCTTTTGTCGTTCTACTGGCACCTTACAGTGCATACGGCCGGATGGTTTCCAGTCTGCTGGCTCCGGTATGGCAATGGGGAAATAATCTCTTGGCATATTTTGCCGAACGGGCAGAAAGCTATGCTTTCTATGAAGTGGATGTCTGGATGAAAAGTCTTTCAACACTGATCATTGCTGTGATTACCCTTATTGTGCTTTTTGTTTTGGCATGGCGTAACGGACGTACTTATTGCAATACCATTTGTCCTGTTGGCACCGTATTGGGATTCATATCACGATACTCCATCTTCAAGCCTGTGATCGATACTTCCAAATGTAATAGCTGCGGATTGTGCGCACGTAATTGTAAAGCATCCTGTATTAATGCCAAAGCCCATGAAATTGATTATAGCCGTTGTGTCGCTTGTATGGATTGCCTGGGAAAATGTAAGCAAGGAGCTATTAAATATACCAGACGTGTTCAAAAGAAAGAAGGGGTTGATACGGAAACGGTTAAAATAAAATCCGTGACCTCGGAACAGATTGACAATGCCCGTCGTAGTTTTCTTTCGGCATCGACTATTTTCGCTACTTCTACCATGCTGAAAGCACAGGAGAAAAAGGTAGACGGAGGATTGGCAGCCATTGAAGACAAGAAGATTCCCAACCGGGAGAATCCGATTTATCCTCCCGGATCATTAAATGCACGCAACTTTGCCCAACATTGTACTGCCTGTCAGCTATGTGTCTCTGTTTGTCCTACTCAGGTATTACGCCCATCCGGTAATCTGGCAACTCTCATGCAGCCGGAAATGTCCTATGAGCGTGGTTATTGTCGTCCGGAGTGTGCCAAATGTGCGGAAGTATGCCCTACAGATGCCATTCATCTGACCAGCCTGGCAGAGAAATCCGCTATCCAAATCGGGCATGCTGTATGGATCAAGGAGAACTGCGTACCGCTGACTGATGGAATGGAATGCGGCAACTGTGCCCGCCATTGTCCGGCAGCCGCTATTCAGATGGTAGCTTCCGATCCCGAAATAGCGGACTCACCGAAGATTCCGGCAATCAATGTCGAACGGTGTATTGGTTGTGGTGCTTGCGAGAATCTTTGTCCATCCCGTCCTTTCAGTGCCATTTACGTGACCGGACATCAGATGCACAGAATTGTATGATTTAAATCAGAACAAGATTATGGAAGAAAAAAATAAGAAAGACATAAACAGAAGAGATTTTATCAAAATCGTAGGTATCAGTGCGGCTACATCGACAGCGATACTATACGGATGCTCGTCAAAAGGCACTTCTTCATCAAGCAGTGCATCGGCAGAAGGGGAAATTCCTACCGATAAAATGACTTACCGCACGTCTCCAACAACAGGCGACCGCGTGTCACTTTTAGGATACGGCTGTATGCGCTGGCCTCTCAAACCGGCTCCCGACGGTAAGGGTGAAGTGATCGATCAGGATGCAGTGAACGGATTAATCGATTACGCCATCGCTCATGGAGTAAACTATTTCGATACATCTCCGGCCTACGTGCAAGGTTTTTCTGAGAAATCCACAGGAATTGCGCTAAGCCGTTATCCACGTGATAAATACTTCATTGCTACCAAACTATCCAACTTCTCTCCGGATACATGGTCACGCGAAGCTTCCCTCAAAATGTATCATAAATCTTTTGCAGACCTTCAGGTGGACTATATCGATTATATGCTGCTTCATGGCATCGGTATGGGTGGAATGGACGCCCTTAAAGGACGATATCTGGATAATGGAATGCTTGACTTTTTGATAAAAGAACGTGAAGCAGGTCGCATCCGCAATCTCGGATTCTCCTATCATGGCGACATCGAAGTATATGATTATCTGCTTTCCCGACACGATGAGATAAAGTGGGATTTCGTACAAATACAGCTTAACTATGTGGACTGGAAGCATGCGAAAGAGACAAATGCCCGGAATACCGATGCCGAATATCTGTATGGTGAGCTACATAAAAGGGGGATTCCATCCATTATCATGGAACCGCTTTTGGGAGGTCGCTTGTCTAAACTGAATGACAATCTGGTGGCACGCCTCAAACAACGCCGTCCGGAAAGCAGCGTAGCTTCATGGGCTTTCCGCTTTGCCGGAACGTTCCCCGATATATTGACTGTATTAAGCGGTATGACATATATGGAACATTTGCAGGATAACCTGCGTACTTATTCTCCATTGGAACCGCTGACTGACGAAGAGATGGATTTTCTGGAAGACACGGCACAGTTAATGCTGAAGTATCCTACCATCCCTTGCAATGACTGCAAATATTGTATGCCATGTCCGTATGGTCTGGATATTCCGGCTGTCTTATTACATTATAACCGTTGTGTCAATGAAGGCAATGTTCCTAAAAACGGACAGGATGAGAATTATCTCAAAGCCCGCCGGGCATTTCTTGTAGGATATGACCGCAGTGTACCTAAACTCCGTCAGGCTAGTCATTGCATCGGATGTAATCAATGCGTACCTCACTGTCCTCAAAACATAGATATACCCAAAGAACTGCACCGGATTGACCAATTTGTAGAACAACTGAAACAAGGAACCTTATAATGGAAGAATTAATCAACTTATTACACTCGGGAGGATATTCCTGTGTGATTGCCAATGGAGACAACATACGTACCTTTACCCAACGTGGCGTAGCGGATTTATATGATTTGCTGACACAGGAACCGGATTTCCTGAAAGGAGCTTCGATAGCCGACAAAGTAGTAGGGAAGGGGGCTGCCGCCCTCATGATTTTGGGAGGTATCCGGGAACTTCATACAGACATCATCAGTTCGAAAGCGTTGGATTTATTACGAAGCTCGGATATAAAAGTCCATTTCGTACAAGAAGTACCTTTTATATGGAATCGTGATCACACAGGCTGGTGTCCGGTAGAAACGATGTGTAGCGAAGAAGAATCGGCAGAAGCCATATTGCCGCTGATTCGTGATTTCCTCGAAAAAATAAGAAGTGGTAAAAAGTTGCAGGAGAAATAAAAGCGCGAAACAGAATATGAAAACAAATACAGTTTGTTTGTTTTTGTTCGGCAGCCTGCTTTCCATTTCAGGAATGGCACAACCCGGAAAAGACAGCACACAAGTCAAAAGAAACTATACTATCGACGAAGTCGTAGTTACCGGAACACGGAACGAGACGGATATTCGTCACCTTCCCATGACTATTTCAGTAGTAGGAAGGCAACAAATAGAGAAAAGATATGAACCTTCACTTTTGCCGCTATTGACGGAACAGGTTCCCGGATTCTTTACTACCAGCCGTGGTATTATGGGATATGGTGTGTCCACAGGTGCGGCAGGTGGCATGAGTCTGCGTGGTATCGGAGGCAGTCCGACGGCAGGTTTATTGGTTTTGATCGATGGACATCCGCAATATATGGGATTGATGGGACATCCGATTGCGGATGCATATCAGTCTATGTTGACAGAGAAAGTGGAAGTCTTGCGCGGCCCTGCCTCTGTACTCTATGGCTCGAATGCAATGGGCGGAGTAATCAATATAGTCACCCGCAAACAGCAGGATGAGGGAGTAAGAACGAATATGCAGGTAGGGTATGGCTCATACAACACTTTGCAGACGGAATTTTCCAACCGTGTAAAGAAAGGACGTTTCAGCAGTATCGTTACCGGTTCTTACAATCGTACGGACGGACATCGTCCCGATATGGAGTTCGAACAATATGGAGGATACGCGAAGTTAGGATATGATTTCAGCTCTTCCTGGAAACTCTGGGGAGATGTAAATGTAACCCATTTCAATGCTTCCAATCCGGGAACGATACAAGTTCCACTTATCGACAATGATTCGCGTATTACACGTGGTATGACCTCGCTTGCCTTGGAAAACCATTATGAGAAGACATCAGGAGCTTTGAGCCTTTTCTATAATTGGGGACGGCATAAAATCAATGACGGATATAAAACAGGAGAACAACCACAAACATCACACTTTAATTCTAAAGACAAGATGCTCGGCATTTCCTGGTATCAGAGTGCTACGTTCTTTACAGGCAATCGTCTGACGGTAGGATTTGACTATCAGCACTTCGGAGGCGAATCATGGAACAAAGTCTTGGCTACCGGAGAGCGGAAACCGGGAGTAGACAAGCAAATGGATGAATTTGCAGGATATGTCGATTTCCGTCAGGATATAAATAGCTGGTTGTCATTGGATGCGGGTGTTCGTGTAGATCATCACTCTCATGTAGGTACTGAATGGATTCCACAGGGAGGACTGGCTTTTCATCTTCCCAAAAGTGCAGAACTTAAAGCGATGGTGAGCAAAGGATATCGTAACCCTACTATTCGGGAAATGTATATGTTTGCTCCTGCCAATCCGGAACTGAATCCGGAAAAACTGGTCAGTTATGAACTTTCCTATTCCCAACGGTTATTGGAAGATGCCTTATATTACGGACTGAACCTGTATTATATTAATGGTGACAATGTAATTATGAGCAACGGTTTGACGCCTCCGCTGAACGTCAATTCCGGAGAAATAGAAAACTGGGGAATTGAAGCGAATATCGGTTATCGGTTTAATTCTCATTGGAATGTGAATGCCAACTATAGCTGGTTGCACATGGAGAATCCGGTTCTCGCCGCTCCTGAACACAAATTGTATGTCGGAGCAGACTATACCGCAGGTCGCTGGACTGTATCGACAGGAATGCAATATATTAAGGGACTTTACACTTCTGTAATCGTTAATAATAAAGGCACCGAGCAACAGGATAGTTTTGTTTTATGGAATCTGCGAGGAAGTTATCGTGTTTGTAATTTTGCCAACATCTTTGTGAAAGGTGAAAACCTGTTGGCACAACGTTATGAAATAAATGCAGGGTATCCCATGCCCAAGGCAACATTCATGGGTGGTATTAATTTGAATTTCTAAAAGAATAAAGATATGGAAACAACAGTAAAACTCTATTCACTGAATTACAGTAATGTGAAGACCTATTTGGCAGCCTCGTTATTCATCGTTGGCAATATCCTTTTTCCCAGGCTCTTTCATCTCATTCCACTAGGTGGATTAACCTGGCTGCCTATTTATTTCTTCACTCTGATCGGTGCTTACAAATATGGCTGGAAGGTCGGTTTGCTAACTGCTATCTTGTCTCCAGTCATAAACTCTCTGCTCTTTGGTATGCCAGTGTCTGCAGTATTGCCTGCCATTCTATTGAAATCCGTATTATTAGCTATCGCCGCCGGATGGGCTGCGCAACGCTTCGGACGCATTTCTATCCCTGTATTAGCAGGAGTAGTCTTGTTTTATCAGATCATCGGAACATTGGGAGAGTGGATGTATATAGGAAATTTCTACAATGCCGTCCAGGACTTCCGCATCGGTATTCCCGGAATGTGCCTGCAAGTATTAGGAGGTTATTTGTTTATTAAATACTTGATATGTAAATAATGTCTCTAATTAAAAAATAATAAGCAGCTTTTTCTGCAAAGAAAAAGCTGCTTATTATTTTATTCATCTGAATCATCTTCTATAATACCGGAAGAAGAAATACTATATTTCTTAGCATATTGACTCGGACTCATCTTATATTCTTTCTTGAATACTTCCCGGAAATATTTGGATTCTGAAAATCCACACATCTCCGAGATTTCAGTAATATTATACTCACCTTCTTTTAATAGTTGCGTAGCACGTTTCAGCCGGGTTGTTTTTATCAATTCCTGAGGAGATAGTCCTGTTATTGCTTTCAGTTTATAATAGAAACGTGTACGGCTCATATTATGCAAATCGTTGAGAACCTCAACAGAAAAGGCAGGATTATTGATGTTGTCTTCTATCGTTTTTTTCACAGCCGATAAAAATTGCCAGTCAAGGCTATTAGTACATTTCGCTAAAGGAGTCTTAACCTCTATATCTATTTCCAAATTCGCATATTTGCTGCGCAATAATGCCCGATTCGCCAATAAATTGGCAATACTGGCTTTCAGGATTCTTATGCTGAACGGTTTTACAATATATTCATCAGCACCAATATCCAAACCATCGAGAATATTCTGTTCTTCACCCAAAGCAGTAAGTAACAAGACAGGAATATGTGATGTTTCAATATCATTCTTAATAGTGGAACACAGTTCGTCACCCCGCATTTCCGGCATCATAATATCGGATAGAATAAGCTCCGGCCAGAATTCTTTTACAATGATCAATGCTTCCTTACCATTACCGCAAGCCTGTACATTATACATCGGTGATAATGAATTGACCAGATAAGCACGTAGTTCATCATTATCCTCGACAATAAGAATACGTTGCAGATTCTCATCGTTTGTCTTTTCCGCCGCTTCGGATATAACCGGAGCATCCAGTACAGCTTCCTGTCTGCCAGTTTTTTCCGGATCTATCAGGTTCGAGTGACGGAAATGCTTATTACCCTTCGGGAAAACAACAGTGATAGTAGTGCCTTGTTGTTCAACACTCTCTATATTTATCTTACCACTATGGAGGTGCACCAATTTATCAACCAGCTTTAATCCGATTCCACTACCGGTTATTTTTGCATTAATAGCATTTGTACCCCGGAAGTGCATCTTAAGCAGTTTATTCTGTTCGTTTGCCGGAATGCCTATTCCCGTATCTTTGACTTCCAGCTTCCATGAGTCTTTAGTCTCAGAAATAGATACGCTGACTATCCCATTTTCTGGAGTATATTTTAACGCATTGGAAATCAGATTTTTTAAGATAGAATCCATCTTATCTTTATCAAACCATACATTCAGATAATTAAAGTCACTCTTATAAGTAAAATCAATATGCTTGATATTGGCATACGAACGAAAACTATTACATATCTCATTCATATACGTGTTCAGTTCATATTCTGAGATACGTAATTCGGAAGAATAAACATCAGCCCGTTCAAAGTTGATTAAATTAGTGCTCAACCGTAAAAGGGTATTCACATTTCTCAATGCCGTATTAATACGCTGCGAACCGATCTCTGTCAGTGTTTCTTCCTCAACAAACTCTTCCAAAGGAGCCTTTATCAGCGTAAGCGGAGTGCGGATGTCATGAGCTGTATTAATAAAGAAATGTGTTTTCTCATCCGATATCTTTTTCTGCTTTTTCAGAATCATTATCCGGAAAGCAATGCTGAAAACAAAGACAATCAGAAGCATATATATGAATATAGCCCAGCCATTTAGCCATACAGGTTGCGATATGATAATTCCAACTTGCCGTTCTTCGAAAACGATACTAGGTTCTTCCTTCGATATGGCACGTACATAAAGTTTATATTTGCCGGGACTTAAATTGGTAAAACGAATTAAACTATTGCCACTCAGTTGTACCCATTCATTATAAGAAGAGCCTTCCAACCTCCAATAATAAACTGAATGAGAAGGAAAATCATAGTTGATGGAAGAAACACGAAACGAAAAAGTATTCTCACCATATTTAAGTCTCAACACATCAGTCTTATCAATGTCTTTCTCTAAAGGAGAATCTTTTTCTCCCGGATAAATCGGTTGATAGGAAATATGAAAATCGCTGAATATCATTTTCGAATATTCATAATCCGGCAACTTTATACCTGCCGGAAATTCAACTGCCCCATCAACACTTCCAAAAACAAAATTATTATTTTTACGTAACGCACCGGAAGTTGCATTAAAACAAGCAGACATCATTCCCTGTTCGCGACTCCAGTTATGAAATGATCTCTTTTCTATAGAAAAGCTGGTAATTCCATTTTCCGTACTCATCATTATCTGTCCGTTCATTTCCGGAAGAATCGTATAAATACTGTTAGATACAAGTGCCGAATTATCAGCGTAATAGTGTTCAAAACTCATGTTTCCAGGATCATATATAAGTACTCCCGAGCCGTTTGTACCGATATACAGTAATCCGTCATTGGCCTGATAAAGAGTATTGATGTATATTGATTCCACAGGCATTAATATATACTGATATTCACCGGAATTCCGGTTAAGCAGAAAAAGTCCAGTAGCTGTCCCCACCCACATGAAATTAGTATCTTTTTCCTCAATCGCCGTAACAGTATTGACTCCGGGATACAACCGGACAGTATTTTTTCTAGGATCAATACATTTTAGATTGTAATACCCTCCCGACCATATATATCCTTTTGAATCTTTAATCATATCCCTGATATACTTATCCGGACGTATGTTGACAGAGCTAAGAAGAAAAGGCGAAAAGTACTCTACAGACAATGTTTTCTTGTTAATCTTATAAATACCCGACGTATATCCTCCTGCCCAGATAACACCCGGAGAAACTTCGCATAAAGTAATGAAAATATGGTTCTTATCTTTCAGCTGCTTATCATAAGAACTCAGAAAAGAATGCCATTGACCGGTTTTTGAATCCTGGAAACTTATCCCATTGCTGGTTCCAAACCATAAATCTCCTTCACTATCTTCAATAACCGCATGTACCTGATCATTGACGATAGACTGCTTATTACCGATAGAATGCTTTATCCAACGATAATTCTTATAACGGAAATCGACTACTGTGATTCCTGCCGGGTAATTGGCAAGCCAGATTCTTTTTTCTTCATCAATATAAATATCGGTAATATTATTTCCATTCATTTCATTATAGCTTTCGTAGTTTGCCACAATGAACGGAGAGGTATTACAAGTATTTACATCAATTTTGTGTACTCCCATTCCTTCCGTAGCAACCAGTAGTTCCTTTTGATTCAACGGTCTGATATGAGTAATACTCACATCACCCAACTTCGTATCTGATTTGATAATTTGATGAGCAGACATATCATAGGCAAAAGTACCATCACTAAAAGTTCCTACAAAAAGTCTGTGAAGCTGAGGATGGAAATAGAGACCGTTAATTTGCGTATAGACATGATCAAGCATATCTAAAGGAATGACTTTCAAAGCTTCGTTTTCAAACTGAGTATACCGGACCCCCATTTCTGTTGCTATAAAGAAATGAGTGTCATCAGCCTGTTCTACTACCGTAATATTATCTTCCAACAAATTAGGAAGCCGCATAACCTGAGTAGTCTTAGTATTATACAACAAAATAGAATCTTTGCCGCATAACCATAAATTGTTGTTACGGTCCAAATAACCGTAACTGATGACATCAGTGACTTTCGGTGACTTATAGACCATTGTAAAACGATCATACTTTTCTTCATACTGGAAAATACGTCCTTTTTTTCCAATGACCCATATCCCGCCTTCTTTATCAGCATATAGCCATCCGAGATGTATTTCGGAACTCAATTGTTTGTTTTCTTCGATAAGTTTATAGTGCTTTATATCCTTACCGTTATATCGGTCCATACCCTCATTAGTAAGAAACCACATATATCCTTGGTGATCCTTCTGAATATTGTATATTCTCCGATTGCTCAAACCATCCTCTACTCCAATATGTTTGTATGTTTGTCCATATGCCATTAACGGCAGTAATAATAAAAATAGTATAATATTCCTCATATAAATAGTTGTATTTAAAGTAGTACTATGGTCTATCTCCAAATAATAGTTAACAAAATAAATAAAAAAGGACGAGATAATCAAGTAAAATGTTCAACAAAACTTTTTTATTTCCATAGTTAATTATTCGTTGGTTGAAATATTATACTTTTGAGCGATATCAGTTTAAAATATGCAACTAAAATACTACTTTCAGCTGAGTTTCTTTTTATATACCCATGCACTTAATATAAAATAGATAACTGCCTGAATCCATAAAGTAATATATTCGGGTCGGATATCAGCCATACTTGCTCCCATTGAGTTCAACTTCACAAAGGCGAGTGTAGCAGGTGCTGCCGGAAAAATATAATGAGCAGCTTTCCAATACCAAGGCATCAGCTCCATCGGATAGGAAACACCGGAAAGAAAAATCAGTCCTACCGAGAAAAAGGCAATCATAAGCAATGGTGCTTCCGAATCAGTGAAATATCGGGAGGCTGCCAGCCCCAGAAAAGATGTCGCCAGCAAGTAGGGGATCATCATCAATACAATATACAATCCGTTTCCAATATTGGGAATACTAAAGAAATGAGGAAGCAACCCTAATAGAAAGAATGAAAAAACAGCATACAAACTACAGTAGACAAACGTTTTCCCTGATACAATACGTATAGCGACTGCCCAGCTTTTTCCGAAGGGAGTATAAGCAAGGATGCCTTTTGTCATATGCTCTTCTCCGGTCACCATACCAATGACCATCAGTAATGTCTGAAAAATGATAATGACCATAACGGCCGGAATCAGATAAGATCCATATCCTTCCGTATAGTTATAGAGTGCGGTTCCCGCTATATTTACAGGCTGTGCCATAGCTACCGCCAATAATCCCTGGGGAGGCAGAAAGACTGCTCCATCCGGACGATATTTGTCATTGATAGCCAGCATCACACGTGAAGAAGCTCCTTGTAAGGCTTCAAAATAGAGAAAAGCATCGGTAGTGGCATACAGAGAAAACACGGCTTCATCTCCACGAAATACCCGTTCCTCAAAATCATGAGGGAGATATAAAATACCTTGTACTTTTCCAGCTTTCATCCATTCCTTAGCTTCGTGATAATCCATAGCCTGATCATAAATTTCCGCTTGAGGCGTAGCATCCAGCCATCGGATGAAGTTACGGCTCAACTCGCTATGTGAGTTATCGACTACGGCAACCGGGACATCCGTCACAATATTGGGGGCATACATATAATTATAGAGCAATCCGTATACGAAGATTCCACCCATCAATACTAGTAATACAGCATAGCTGGTACTGATAGCCAGATATTCACGTCGGATGATGAACGATAACTGTTGTAACTTATTTAATTTTTTCATATTTATGACTTTCTATGGCACGTTTCAGATGAGGAAGCAACACTAAAGCCAGCAACGGAAAGATACATAGTATCACAACCGATGGCCAAAGGTGGATAAAACCACTCCCCTCGTAGAGCATATTTTGCATCATTTCCGTAAAATGACGGACAGGAAAAAGATAGGAGGCATCTCGTACCAAAGGATACATATTGGTCACCGGAAAAGTGACACCGGATAAAGTAGCTCCCAAAGAGCCGACCATGGAAACAATACTTATGATCAGAGAGATAGCCGGAAATAGCGAAAACAGGAATAATCCCAATGCCTGTGTTGCCACGACAAAAAGCGCTGTCAGCATATTCATCAATAACCAGCTTCCTTGAAAAGGAATATGCAGAATGCCGAACATCACATAATTTGCCAGACATCCTATCAAAATAAAGATAATGGTGTAGGGGAGTAGTTTTCCTAAAACAGCCGTTACCATATTTCCTTTGGCAACAAACAGCCATTCATCGGCAGTGCGAAATTTAATCTCAATTCCGACTGCATATACAGTAATGAGTAAAATCAATACCTGAAACAAGACGAAGAAAAACGGTTGGCTCAGATAAACCGAATAATCCAAACTCGGATTGTATATAGGGTGATTGCTGGCTTGTACGGGCAACAGGAATGTAGTGATCCTGTCTTGTTCCACTCCGAGAGCGACAGCTTGCATCACAATGGGAGAGAGCGACACAGGAGCCAGCGACGTTTCGAAAGCAGCCATCAATTCGCCACCTACCGAAAGCAACGCATAATGATAATAATAGGAGAGAGTCGCATTCTTTCCCGAAATAGCATCTTGCTCAAATTTGGGAGGAATGGAGAGATAGCCATAAATTTCTTTCTTCTGTACGGCCTTTCGGGCAGCTTCCTCATTCACAAAATGCCTTGTCACTTTAAATGTTGGCACAGCAGATATATTTCGGGCGATTGCTCGTGAAAAGGCAGTATTGTCCTGATCGACAATACCGATGGGAATGTTTTCCATCTGCCCGTTGCCGAAGATTGTTGCCATGAAGAAAAGGGTAAATAGCGGCAGGATGATACACACACCCAGATAAAGGCGTCGTGAAGTCATCCGTCGCCACTCCCTGAGCAGCACGGAACGAAAAGGAGAATATGTTTGTGATAAACTCATTCTATCATTCATTTAATGTCAGTAATACGGACATACCGGGGCGCAGGTCATCCACTTTCTGAGTGGGACGGGCATGGATCTCGAAGGTTCGTAAGTCATAACTTCCGGTCTGCTTCGTTGATTTCCAAGTAGCAAAACTTCCTAACGGACTGATATAATAGATTTTAAACTCAATACCTTTTTTATCGATGGCAGGCACATCCGCAACAAAGGTGCCCTCCATCTTAAATTGTGGCATCAAGTCCTCACGCACATTGAGAACTACATGAATATCGTCCATGACAACCAGGTTCATAATAGGAGTTCCCGGCGCAACCAATTCCCCACGTTTAGGAAAGATGGTAGCTATCTGACCGTTTTCGGGTGCTGTCAGCCGAGCATCGACCAATAGTGCCGAAACTTCTTCCACCGTACTTCTGGCAGCATTCACCATACTGGCGGCAGATTCTTTATCTTCTTTCTGTGCACCGTCTACCGCCATCTGATATTGTTCATAGGCTGCCCGTTCGGCTGCAACAGCAGCTTTATACATAGCTTCCACTTCATCTTTCCGCTGGGAAGTGACAACACTGTCTTTATATAAGGTAAGAATACGGTTATAAGTTGTTTTAGCCAGTGTAAGATCACTTTTTGTTTTGTTCCATAGTTGCAACGCGGTAGCAACAATCTGTCGACGGGTACCGGCATCTATTTTCTTATTCTGCTGTACGGCTACTTGCTCCAATGCATTCACCTGCTGATACTTGGCATGTATTTCGGGGCTGTTGATTACAACGAGAGTATCTCCTTGGCGTACCCAGTCACCTTCCTGAACCAAAAAGGTATCGATACGTCCGGGAAGTTTCCCGCTAATACGGATTTCTGTCGCTTCTGCCTGCCCTTGCAAGACGAGCGGTTGTTTGTGCATCAAGATTATTCCCAGAGCAGTAAAAATACCGACTGCCAGCATAATAATGACGAATGCCCATGAAAGGGTTCTACTAGTTGGTTTCATTGTTTGTTACGGTTTAGGTTGATAGTTTACAAATTGTTCCGGTGTGCCGCAGAGTGAAAGAAGATTCATCAATGCCACATCATATTCATAATATGCTGCCAGACGAGCCACTTTTACGTTGGCAAGCATGGTTTCAGTATCAATCACTTCGGTAGAAGTTGCCATCCCTTCAGTAAAGGATTTCTTTCGGATACGTACCAGTTCTTCACTTAGTTCGATGGTCGCATTCAGTGCTTTTACGTTATCCTGAGCTTTCTCCAATTGTGTATAGAGTTTATCCACTCCGACAGCAAGATCATCGCGTGCTTTCATTTTCCCTAAAGCCAGCGTTTGCTGGGTTAGTTTTGATTGCCGGATCTTCTTTTCCCGATCCAATCCGTCAAAGAGATTCCATGTAAAGCCAATTCCCACCATGGTACGCGGCAGTAAATTGCTTTGAATGCCATGCGAATAGAGGGTCTGTTTTCCAAAAAGGGCTATATTCGGCAAGTATCCGCTTTGGGCAATCCGTACTTCCTGTTTAGCGATATGTTCTTGCAGCTGCAGTTGATTAAGCATATAGTTTCCGCTGTTGACCGACATATCAAAAAGCATTTTGGGTGGTAACGAATCATTCATGAAAAGAGGAGAAGTAGGAACGATATTCTCATCCGTATCTTTTTTATTCAACAAAACTTTCAAGGCACTCTGCACCACTGTTTCTTCCTTTCGTGCAGCTTCCAATGCCCGTTTTGCTTCATCCATATTCACTTGTGCAAACAGTCGTCCTGCTTTGTCTATCATTCCGGCAGCTTCCAGTTTCAAAGCATTTTCATAATGCTTCTGCAGACCTTTATATGTTTCTTCACGTACCGCTATGACCTGTTGTGCCAACCGCAGACCATAATAACTTTCTGCCAACAGGTTTTGCTGGCTTGCAGCAGTCTGTGCACGATTCTCTCGCGCCAGATCCACCATTGTCCGACCAATATTTGTTGCACGAAATCTTTTTCCTCCGGAAAAGAGCACCCATTCTGCCGACAGATCAACAGTCGTCAAGTTTCTCGGAGTTAGTGGAAAGACAAGAGTATTGGCTCCTATTTTATCCAGAACAGCTGAGATTATCTGGTCATCCGGAATAATTGAATGTACAAAGTCTTTTGCCGGATCAGTAAACTGAGACAATGGCTGCTTCACTTCTATCTTCTCGGACATATGCACAAATGCACCTGTAGACTGCAAGGTAGGATACCAAAAAGCATTGAGCTTATCACGTTCTGCCTTGGCAATCTCTATCCCCTTATCAGCTATCTTCAAGCTCTGATTTCCCTGATTAAGCAGGTGCAACGATTCTTCGAAACTTAGCGGTGTCTGTGCATTTGTCTGAATGACGAAAAAACACAAAGCCCATAGTACAAAAAGTATCTTATTTTTTTTCATGCTGGTTAGGTTAAATCTAAAATTGAGACTTTCTAACAGATGAGAGGACGGGTTTGTTCACTTTGGCAAACGGAGAAAGAATCTTAAAAAAATGTTCTATATTTAAGATTACACAAAGAATAGCCCCATACATATTTCATCAAACAGCAGAAATTATGCATAAAAACGCGTAATAATATACAGAATTTCAATATGTTTTTGCATATATATTATCGGATTATACAGAAAAAGAACGTTATTTGAGCTATTTCCTTTTTAAAGGAACGATTACTTGGTTTTAAACCAACAGGACGTTGGTCGGTGAGGAACGTTCTGCTCCTTTAAAAGGAACGAATAAAACACAAGTAAAACAGGTCATTTGTTTTGGATACGACTAATATCTCAATCATTTTAATCTTTCAGATCGAATCAGTTAGTAGCCATTCTATTAACTTATTGTTAGTATAGGCAGATAAAATCACGCATATTGATAAGAATTAAATCCAATAATATTAAGTTTTGAAAATATCTGATTAGAAATCCAGAAGATTTTATCGAATCATTTTATTTCTATCTGTATATTTTAAATTGTACAGCAATCGAATATACGATTTTTCATATCCGATTCTTTTTTTCATCTGGAATAGAAATTATATTATAGATTTTCCTCTGCTAAAATTTGAAGAAATTTATTTGAGATATAAAAATTATGTTTACCTTTGCATCAACATTTCATAAGGCTTTTATGAAAGATACAAGTTGCGGTAGTAGCTCAGTTGGTAGAGCATTAGCTTCCCAAGCTAAGGGTCACGAGTTCGAGTCTCGCTTACCGCTCCATTATAAAACAGGTAGTCAGACAATGACTATCTGTTTTTATATTTTTACAAGAGTTCTTTTAACTCATTTTCTTGATATTTTATGTATCAGATAAATACGATAAAGTCCTAGAAAAGTGACTATAATAGTAACTATAAATAGGTAAATCAGTCACATAAGGCGGTATAAAGAAAATAATGCAAGAAGAATAGGGCAGTTCGTTCCTTTTTCGTATTTTTGCACCCTGTTTTAACATCCAAGAAAACTTAAATAGAAAAATATAATGGCAAAAGAACTGAAAGACCTTACCAAACGTAGCGAAAACTACTCACAGTGGTATAACGATTTGGTGGTAAAAGCTGATTTGGCAGAACAGTCTGCCGTACGCGGATGTATGGTGATTAAGCCTTACGGATACGCAATTTGGGAAAAGATGCAACGTCAACTGGACGATATGTTCAAGGAAACAGGGCACGTGAATGCTTATTTCCCGTTATTAATTCCAAAATCATTCCTGAGCCGCGAAGCAGAACACGTAGAAGGTTTCGCTAAAGAATGTGCCGTAGTGACTCATTACCGTTTGAAAAATGCAGAAGACGGCTCTGGCGTAGTAGTAGACCCTGCTGCCAAATTGGAAGAGGAACTGATTATTCGCCCTACATCAGAAACAATCATCTGGAATACATATAAAAACTGGATTCAGTCTTATCGTGACCTGCCTATTCTTTGTAATCAGTGGGCAAACGTTTTCCGTTGGGAAATGCGTACCCGTCTTTTTCTGCGTACTGCCGAATTCCTGTGGCAGGAAGGACATACCGCTCATGCTACACGCGAAGAGGCAGAGGAAGAAGCGATCAGAATGCTGAATGTATACAGCGAATTTGCTGAGAAATACATGGCTGTTCCGGTAGTGAAAGGTGTAAAATCCGCTAACGAACGTTTTGCCGGTGCACTTGATACCTATACCATCGAAGCTATGATGCAGGATGGAAAAGCATTGCAAAGCGGTACATCTCATTTCCTTGGACAGAACTTTGCCAAGGCATTTGATGTTCAGTTTGTAAATAAGGAAAATAAGATGGAATATGTATGGGCAACTTCATGGGGTGTTTCTACCCGTTTGATGGGTGCTCTGATTATGACTCACTCCGATGATAACGGCTTGGTATTACCTCCACATCTGGCTCCGATTCAGGTAGTAATCGTTCCTATCTATAAGAACGACGAACAACTGAAACAAATCGATGCGAAAGTGGAAGGCATTGTTGCCAAACTGAAAGCATTGGGCATTTCTGTGAAATATGACAATGCGGACAACAAACGTCCGGGCTTCAAATTCGCAGATTATGAATTGAAAGGTGTCCCTGTTCGTCTGGTGATGGGAGGACGTGACCTCGAAAACAATACAATGGAAGTAATGCGCCGTGATACACTGGAAAAAGAAACTGTGACTTGCGATGGCATCGAAACATACGTTCAAAAACTGCTCGAAGAAATTCAGGCAAATATCTACAAAAAAGCATTGGATTACCGCAATTCTAAAATCACGACAGTAGATACTTACGAAGAATTTAAAGAGAAAATCGAAGAAGGCGGCTTTATCCTGGCTCATTGGGACGGAACAACCGAGACTGAAGAAAAGATTAAAGAGGATACAAAAGCAACGATTCGTTGTATCCCATTCGATTCGTACGTTGAAGGTGATAAAGAACCGGGAAAATGTATGGTAACGGGCAAACCTTCTGCCTGCCGCGTCGTTTTTGCACGTTCTTATTAAAAATATCTATTTCAATAGTAAAAGAGTCAGATTTTTAAAATTGAGAATCTGACTCTTTTTTTATCCATTTCAGTTTTATTTCAGAAATATCTCTTTTCTTTGTAGACAGTAATAAAGAAAGGAGAAGATTTTATGAAGATATTAATTGTAGAAGATGAACCCTCTTTAAGAGAATTGATCCAACGTTCGCTGGAAAAAGAACGTTATGTCGTAGAAACGGCCGGAGACTTCAACAGTGCATTATACAAAATAGAAGATTACGACTATGATTGTGTCTTACTGGATATTATGCTGCCGGACGGGAGCGGTCTTGACCTTCTCGAACGTTTGAAAGCTCTCCACAAACGGGAAAATGTGATTATTATCTCTGCCAAAGATTCGCTGGAAGACAAAGTACTGGGACTGGAATTAGGAGCTGACGATTATTTGCCGAAACCATTTCATCTGGCAGAATTAAATGCACGGATCAAAAGTGTGATCCGTCGGAATCAACATGATGGAGAAATCTATATCCGTCAGGGAAATGTAAAGATAGAACCCGATAAATACCGGGTGTTTGTCAACGAACAGGAGCTGGAACTGAACAGAAAAGAATATGATATCCTGCTTTATTTCATAAATCGTCCCGGCCGTCTGGTCAATAAAAACACACTGGCAGAATCGGTATGGGGAGACCACATCGATCAAGTGGATAACTTTGACTTCATTTATGCACAAATCAAAAATCTTCGCAAAAAAATGAAGGATGCAAAAGCAAATATTGAAATCAAGGCCGTTTATGGATTCGGCTATAAACTGATTGTAGAATAATCGAAACCAGAAAGGATCATCCATGAAACTTATATATTATATCATTTTTCGCATCACCCTCGCCCTGACTCTTATCCTGACTGTCTGGGCAGTCTTTTTCTATGTTACGATGATTGACGAAGTCAACGATGAAGTGGATGATTCACTGGAAGACTATTCGGAAACAATCATTATCCGCGCATTGGCAGGAGAGGAGCTTCCCTCCAAAAATAATGGTTCCAATAATCAATATTATCTGAAAGAAATAACCAAAGAATATGCAAAGAGCCGGGAAGATATCCAATATAAAGACTCCATGGTATACATTGTAGAAAAAGAGGAAACAGAACCGGCACGTATTCTGACCACTATCTTTAAAGATGACGAAGACCGTTATTACGAATTGACCGTATCCACTCCCAGCATCGAAAAAGATGATTTGAAAAGTGCGATTCAAGTCTGGATTATTTTCCTGTATGTAGCTCTGTTACTTTGTATCATCATCATATCCGTATGGGTATTTTATCGTAATATGCGACCGCTGTATATACTACTTCATTGGTTGGACAGCTATCAGACCGGAAAGAAAAACAAACCTCTGAAAAACGATACACGGATCACGGAATTCCGCAAACTGAATGATGCGGCCACCCGTTACGTAGAGCGGACAGAACAAATGTTCGAACAGCAGAAGCAGTTCATTGGAAACGCCTCACATGAAATTCAGACACCGCTTGCCATCTGCCGCAATCGGTTGGAAATGCTGATGGAAGACGATTCTTTGTCCGAGAAACAGCTTGAAGAGTTGATGAAAACCCATCAGACACTGAAATATATCACCAAACTAAACAAATCCCTGTTGCTACTATCAAAAATAGATAACGGTCAGTTCACTGACACCAAAGAGGTAGACTTAAACGTACTCCTCAGGCAATATCTGGAAGACTATAAAGAAGTCTACAGCTACAAGAACATAGAAGTAAGTATAACAGAACAGGCTAATTTCCATATAACCATGAACGAATCTCTGGCTATTGCTTTACTAACAAACCTGTTAAAGAACGCGTTTGTACATAACGTAGACGAAGGACATATCCGGATTATCATAACCAAACATAGCATCACCTTCCGAAATTCCGGAGAGAAGCAACCACTGGATGAGACTCACATCTTTGAACGTTTCTATCAAGGACACAAAAAAGAAGGATCTACTGGATTAGGACTGGCAATAACCGATTCCATCTGCCGTCTGCAACAGTTGAACTTGCGATATTACTTCGAACAAGGAGAACATTGTTTCGAAATCTCCAACAAGAACTAGAAGTAAAACAATTAATAAAACATCTGCCATCCAGAGCAAGACAATGTGCTGGATGGCAGAATTAATATGGTACTACCTAAGATTACACCTTATGACAATACCTGATTTGGACTCCGCATATATGATTATCGGGATCGGATTTCCCTTCTCATAAACATAATATATGAGATTGCAAAACAGATAACAGTCGCTGCAATCAGCCCCGTGAGCTGTGGCCAAACAACAAGCAGACTCTGTCCCAACGGCAGCGGACTCGGAATAGCCCCTTGTACCTGTTCCATCGTAAGCGGTCCGATACTTCTGACGGAAGGCATCAGCAGCGTTGTAGTAGCTTCATTAAACAATTCACTGGGTGCCAGACGCATTAATCCAAGAATAAATTTCTGATAACTGATAATCTGATAAGGAGACGCCATCTGCGACGGACTTAATCCCTTTGCCACTAAATTGACAATCATCGTATAGAATACGCTGAAAAACAGCCAAACGGCTACGGAAGCCAGCGCAGAAGTAGCAGCCTGACGGAAACGGAGTGAGAATAAGATGGCCAGGTTCAACCAAAAGGCTACATAAAAGATACTCGTTATAAGAAAGAAAACGATTCTCCAGAATTCTTCAGCCGTAGGAGGAATGCCAATGGCAATCAATCCGAATCCCATCACCAAAAAGCCCAGTACAAACAGCATAATACCTATCACGATCAAAGCAGCCACAAACTTCGCATTAATGATACAATCACGATGAATGGGCTGAGACAGCATACGGCTCAATGTCCCCTTATTCTGCTCCGAATTGACAGCATCGAATCCTAAAGCAATTCCCAACAAAGGACCTAAAAAGTTAATAAACAGCACAAAAGAGGGGAGAGTCCCGTCCGAAGCTGTAAATAACTTCAAGAAGAGGAACGAACTGTCCGGATCATCCGGTTTGATAGCCGCACCGATATTAGTAAGCGCCGTGTATAGCGATCCCATACAAGTAAGTGCTATGATACCGATCAGAATAAGAAAACGCCAGCTTTTGACATGATCGGATATTTCCTTATGTACGATAACCCAAAAAGGATGATTGACTTTACTCATGCCCTTCGCCTCCTTCCTCAAAATAATGGTTATAAATATCAGACAATTCCTGTTTCTTTTCTTTCAGCTCTGCCATATCAATCAGAGCAAGTATTTTGCCGTTACTGAACAATCCTACTCTGTCACATACTTTCTGTGCCTGGTCCAGATGGTGGGAAGAAAACAAAACCGTCAGCCCTTCCTCTTTGCTCAGCCAGCGAATCAGTTCAATAAACTCCTGAACACCCGCAGGGTCAATTCCCGAAGTCGGCTCATCTAGAATAATGATTTCGGGATTCTTAATAAGCACATCGGCCAGACCAAGACGTTGTCTCATACCGCGGGAATACTTTCCGGTTTTCTTTTTCAGCTGATCTTCAAGCCCTACGCGCTTCATCAGCTCCAGTGCTTTTACTTTCGCCTCCTTGTCAGGGATACCGTTCAGCCGTGCCGTATACATCAGATTTTCCAGACCTGTCATGTCATCATAGAATCCCACATCTTCGGGCAGATAGCCGATTTTCCTTTTCACTTCAATAGGATGAGTGGTAGAATTAATTCCACAAATCTCGACAATTCCCGATGTGGGCTCCGTTAATCCCATCATCATCAAAATAGTAGTTGACTTTCCGGCACCGTTCGGACCCAGCAAACCGAAGATTTCTCCTTTCCGGATACTCAGGCGAATATGATCTACAGCAGTAAATTTACCGTATTGTTTGGTTAATTCGGTAAGTACGATCACTTGTTCGCCCATAATTTACCTCCTTCCATATTTACGGAACAGATAGTAGACAACACCGATAGTAGCCAGAATAATCAGAACACCTACCCATCCCCAAATCATCGGAGTCTTTACGGCAATTCTGAATTGCGCATCTGCATTCACTTCCGGAGTTTTGGCCATCATCGTAGTTACATAATCACCCGGAAGCGCTTTCTTAGATGCTTTCAAGATGGCTACAACAGTAGCCGTTTCTCCGGCTTTCAGCATTTCTATCTTTGACGGTTCGAAAGCTACATCCCAGTCAACCGGCTTGTTGGCAGACAGTTGGATATCTTTCAATAAAGAAGAACCTGTATTTTTAATTTCCAGTTCGATTCGTTTGGTATCACCGGCAGTCACGTCAGAACTTAATAATCCTCTCGGGGTGGTCAGTTCCATCTGATAAGAACCGGTGACAACTACTTCCAGTTCCAGTTCAGCCGAAGTATTGCCTGTAGCGGCACGTACGGGAATTTTATAACTGCCAGCTTCCACATTGGCAGGAGGAGTGATGTCTATACTTACATTCTGGCTGCTGTTGGCTTCTACTTGTGCGGAAGTTGCCTGCTTATAATTAGGTTTGAAAATAACATTCCAGCCTCTGGGTGCTTTAGCCATCAACGCATACAGTTGCTGATCGGCAGTCTGATTCTTCAGTGTGGCATTAAAGGTGAAAGTTGATTTGGAATTTCCCTGCATATTGGGCTGGTCGGTGGTAAACTCCGTCTGATAAGTACCTTGTTGTGCCACAACGACATTCAGAGGGAGTTGCGCTTCTCCGGCAGACACTACAAAATGATAGCTGCCTCTGCTTACTTTTAAAGGAACATCTACCTTTAGATTAAAAGTCTTCTTTTCTTTAGGGAGTACGGCCAACTGACTGAGATTCCAACCACCGGATTTCATTTCATGTTTCCAGCTGCTTGATAGGCCACTGACGGAAAGATTGGCATTCACCAACTTGTCTGTGTTGTTAATCAGGTCGATGCTGTAGTCAATAGACGCCCCCGGTGAAACGGAGATTTTTGTGTAAGGTGTGTACAAGATCACGCTTTTAGGTATAGAGTCGTTAGCGTGTGTGTTACTCATGGGAAGTATTCCCAGCAAAACAGTTAATAATAAAAAACAATTTGTTCTCATAGTCATACGAAAGTTCTTATGGTTGATTTAATATGAATATTGTCAAATTTGTGCCTGCAAAAATAAGCGATGAATTTATTAGTTGCTGTTAAAAGAAACAAAAGAATACAATAAGAAAGATTTCCTTTGTTTTTTTCGGATTTTGCCCAAAATTCCCAAATCTTTTCAGATTCTCCTCTCATCTTTGCATTATAAATTAAATGATAACAGTAAAACCAATTAAAAAAACAATGATTATGAAAAAGTTAGTATTCTTATTAGTATGCTTGTTCACTTTACAGACAGTAGCACGTGCAGATGACGATAAACCTATCCAGGTGACTCAAATGCCACAATTAGCACAACAGTTCATCAAACAGCATTTCTCTGACAGCAAAGTGGCACTGGCAAAAATGGAAAGTGACTTCCTTTACAAAAGCTATGAAGTGATTTTCACGAATGGTAATAAAGTGGAATTTGACAAGAAGGGAAACTGGGAGGAAGTAGATTGCAAGCACACCTCCGTACCTGTTGCCATTATTCCTGCCGCCATTCAGAAATATGTAACAACTAATTATCCGGATGCAAAAGTGCTGAAGATAGAACGTGATAAGAAAGATTACGAAGTAAAGCTGTCCAACCGTACAGAACTGAAATTTGACCTGAAGTTTAATCTGATTGATATTGATAATTAACTTTCTTAAAATCTACGACAACAATGAAACTCAGAATTTATACACTACTGATAGCATTCTGTGCAGCATGGAGCCTGCACAGCTGCGACAACGATGACGATGAATCAATTGCTGTTCCTACCGCATTGCAAGAAGCATTCTCGACCAGGTATCCTAACGTCAAGAACGTAAAGTGGGAAACAAAGGCAGGATATTATGTAGCGGACTTCTATGATGGATATGAGGCATCCGCATGGTTTACGACGGATGGCAACTGGCATATGACTGAAACGGATATCCCGTACACCGCATTGCCCGATCCGGTAAAGAGTGCATTCGAAGCAAGTAACTATAAGACATGGAAAAGAGACGATGTGGATAAACTCGAGCGGCAAGGCATCGAAACAGTCTACGTCATTGAGGTGGAAAACCAAAATCAGGAAGTCGATCTGTATTATTCTGCCGATGGAGTGCTGATTAAAAGCATTGCAGACACAGACGATCATGAAAACGAGCACCTTCCGACCACTCAACTGCCCGCCGTCATGAAGACTTTCATTGATGGGAAATATGCAGGAGCAAGAATCGTGGAAGTAGACGTGGAAGATGACAAAAACGACTTGGACTTCGGATTTACGGAAGTAGATATCATCCATTTCGACAGTGGCCTGAACCGCAACGTTTCAAAAGAAGTCCTGTTTGATAAAGGCGGAGAGTGGTATTCTACCTCATGGGAGGTACGGAGAAACGAACTGCCCGCCGCAGTGACCAATGCCATCAGCACCGAGTATGCAGGATATCAGATGGATGATGCCGAATACTTTGAGATGGCAACGGAAACATCCTATTATCAGATTGAACTGGAAGGAAATAATTCTCCGGATATAGATATTAAAGTAACCGCAGACGGGACGATTCTCAAATAAAATAAAATAGTGACACTATCGGTTATGGTATAGTGTCACTATTTATTTTTATTCCTGTGCCCGCTTTCTCTTTAGCTCCGACTTAGCTTTATCATCGGCAATGCTGTCTGTCTGCTGCTGTTGCACCTTTTCGGCTTCTTCACGTTTCCGCTTGCTGCGCAGTTTCCATTTATTCCAGAAGAAAAGGTCACTCCATTTATTGAAATCCTTCTTATACATGATACCGACTCCCTGCGTAGTAAGGTTTGTCTTTGTGTAATAACGGTCATTTGTTTCATTATAAGCCTTCAGACGAATATCTCCCGAGCGGTTGATCAGCCATTCAGCTTCGAAGTCGCCTATAAAGTTGGTATTCGCCATCGGATTGTCCCGATAGCCGAAATTACCATTAACCAACAGGCGGTTGTTCAGCAACTGACCGGACAGGATACCTTCTACTTCCATATCCGTCCATCCTTTATCACCCGTGCTCAGATTGGTACCGATATTCCAGTTATTAGTCTCAAAAACCTGAGATAAGGCATTATTCAACTGACCGGACAGGGTAGAAGAGAGTACCGATGACATCACGTTCGAGTTCTGATTGTTCCGTGCAGCATCTTCCGTATAGAACTTACCGATACCCAGCAGATAAAGAATCTGCATATTCATCTGCTCTTCCGTACTGATATAATTGCGCACCAACGTCTGAATTTCATCTCTTTCATTCGGAAGCTCGATACCCAGCTTAATGGTCGGCCGCAGTAAAATCCCGCTCAGATTCATGATACAGTTTACCCGTACATTAGTCTGCTGGGCAATGGAGGAAACATCCGGATTCAAGTCGTTCAGTGAAGCGGAGTTTACCGTGTATGAAGCCTGAATATCCATATTCGCATCCAAAGGAGCGCCGTTGAAAGTAATCGTACTTCCATCTTTGATGATAAAATCCTTGCGAATCACTTCCTGCAAACTGAACTTATATATTCCCTGACTGATCCGGTAATTACCAAACATCTTCACATCCCCTTTATTATAAAACTCCGTGCGTATGTTTCCCGTTCCCTTCGCACTGATGTAGTCTCCGGCTATAGGGTCCATAATAATTTTCATGGTGGCATCGGGTGTAGCATCTACCAGAATATTCAAACGAATATCTGTCTGATGCTCTTCTTCGTCCGCCTGACGCTTCTGCTGCATCTGCTCAAAATAGGAATTTACCCGAATGGAATCCTGAATGTTTCGACGGGGCGTTTTATCTACAAACTTTATGAACTGGGTGCTGGCAGCCGACGCCACATTTCCGTTGATATAGGTGAATACCGTATTCCGGTTGGTTGTCATAGCGAGATTTACGTCCAGTCCCTGTATCGCATTCCCTGCAAGCAACGCATTTCCCGTAGCATATACCGTTCCAAAGAATGGCATATCCGTCGATTCCTTCGTATTCATCAAGAGCATATTATTAGCCTGTATCTCAAAACGGTAATTTATATTCTTGAAATGCTGGAAACGCAGATACCCGTTCAAGGTTCCCGAATGCCCTTCCATATCGGCAATATGCATATTATTGAACTGTAAGCCGGTAGGAGCCAGATGAATCGTATCTCTAACGGCAAAGTGGGTATTCAGGATATCGAACTTCATGGAAGCATCCGTCATAACAGCCCCATCCAGATTCAATCCCTTGAACTTTCCGTAAAAATGTACTTTTCCCGTTCCCCGTCCTTTTATATCCTGTGCTATCGATTTCATATAAAATTCGAGGAATTTCAAATTCAGTTCATGGGCATCGATATTCAGATCAAGTCCGCTTTCCGGTTTCAACGGGTAGATCATACCGGTGACTCGCGATGGTGACGGCGATATATCCTGAATGGACGCATCCAGATAGATTCCTCTTTTCTCATTATCCCAGGCACCATATACGTTCAAATCACCTAAACGGCCCTGATTGAGCGAGAAATTCTTGACGAAGAGGCGGGTATTCATCACAGGTTTCTTGAACACGCCACTGGCATAAGCCGTTCCCGTGGCATCTCCTTCAAAGTTTACATCATCGGATATGTTTGCGATATCAAATACGTATCCCATATTGATGTCTTTCAAGTCCACCTTTACGGTATCCGCCGGATTGTCGGAAAGTCGCCCGTTAATACGCACATAACGGTCATGGTGACTGAAATAGAAATTATTCACATCCACCTTGCCCGAGTCTACCACTACCTGCGAAGGATGTATCTGCCAAAGCGTATCATTTAAGATAACGTCTGTCTGTTTCACATCCACCATCGCTTTCAGCAAAGGCTTTTCGCCTGCTGTACGCAGGAATTGTGCAACAGCCGCCAACTTTCCACTATAAGTCGCTATGGCATTATTTCCCCAATTTAGAGTCGTGCTGACTTTATCTTCTTTGGCCTGTGCTTCCAGAGAAAGATTCACGGCTCCATTCTTTTTCAGACTGGTCAGCCGCACCTTCGCACTGATATGGTCCGAAGGATTCTCGCACAGGATCATACCCGACTCGATAAAGTTGTTTTTATATTGCAGGCGGGGGAAGTAGCCTTCCACACGTAGCCGCTGCAAGGCATCATTAAAATACCCTTTTAACGTAGAATGTGTATATACAGTCAACGGAACATCAAATATCGTAGATAAAATGTCCGTATTATATATATGTACATCAAACGCAAAATTATTGTTCGTCTCTATCGGTTTCTTCGGAGGCAATATCAAAGACGGAACATACCGACGCATGATATTGAATATACTTGCCGGTAAGGTGTGGTACTGGAATTTTCCCGCTATGCTTGCTGTCAGAAACTCAGAAGTCAGTTTAAGCTGATTTTCATTATCCTGCCGGGTAGCCCGTACATTCATGTTCTTCATGAAATATTCCTTGTCCGGTGCCCTGAACTCCAGGCTGTCCACATTGATCTCTCCAATCATCTCGTCAATGGAACCTCCGGTAAAGTTGGCTTTTACCTTCAGAGAGAACTCCGCATCCTGGTAGTCAGGTGTAAGATTTAGATCATTAGGACGGAACTTGTCGACAACAGCAAGGAAATTGAAAGTAGGGACCTTGGATGCCACATTCACATCTCCGTTCAGATAGATAGACCCATTCGGATCATCCAGCGCTATCTTTCCGTTAAATCCGCCTTGCTTGTATTCGCCGTCCAGCGTAATATTCTCATATTTATATCTGCTATATTCCACAGAAGCGATCAATCCCTTCAACTCTACAGCAGGAAGCTGTTTTTCGATATGCCGTCCATGTACATCCAGGTTAAAGGTGATTTCTCCCAACTTCTCATTATTCAATAACTTGCCCAGTTCAAACTCTTCTGTTTTGACAGCTCCGGAATAAGCAAACAGCCCCTTAGCCTTATCAGAACTTAACTTTAAGTCGGTCTTTACATTACCAAGCCCGGTACGCAACTGTCCATAAGTAACCAGATCGGTGAAGTATCCGGAAATCTCTCCACGGAAATCAATATCCCCCAAACGTTCCAGAAGAGGAGGTACACCATTGTAATTGCTGCTCAGATTACGTACCAGAAAACCGACGCCGCGACTGTTAGCGGAAAGTTCGGAAAGCTTCCCGTACACATACGCATCCTGCGGACTCGAAAGCTCTTGAAGCGATACATCCCCCGATAGCCGGAACTGGCGGTCGTCGGCCGTAATCTCCAGATGAGAGCAGGTAAGCTGGTCGACCGTTCCCTTCACCTGCATATCCAGCGTTATCGGTTCTTTGAAATGCGCCAATACAGGTACAAAAGGGGAAATATCTTTCAGAGTAATCTGTGAGGGCAATGTGCGGAAAGAAAAGTGAACCTTCTCCGAGAACTGATCAAAAGCCTTCAGACTGTCATACACCAAATGAATAGTATCCATCTTCAGTGAAGTTTCGGGCAGCTCAATGGCAAAATTCTCTATATTAGTCCGTTTATCATTGGCAACCAATTTCAGACTCATCTTCTTTAAAGAGAATCCGGAAGCCTTTTCATCGAAGCTCAGACGCTTGATACCAAGATTCAAAGAATCCCTGTTCATCGCCTTCAATGAAATATTGGCTATAATATTCTGAAGCTGGACATGCTTGGCATTAAACTTTCCGGGAGTCTTTTCCTCTGACAATACATGATAAGCCATCCTTCCCCGACGAATCAAAACGGAATTGATACGCAAATCCAGCGAACTTTCCTTTTTTACAGTGTCCTTGGAAGCAAAAGCATCCAATACGAACTTAAAATTCGGAGGAGAGTCGGGAGTCTCTTTATTCAGATTGATGGTAAAGCCGAATAACTGGACACTGCTAATGGAAATCTTTCCCTTAAAGAAAGGAAGGATATCAAACTTAGCCGATAAGCGGGTTACTTTGAGCATTTCCTTGCCGCTCTGGTCGTCAAGCAGCACATCATCAATGATAATACGGTTTAATAGACCGATATTTATTTTGCCGATAGTCAGGCGTGTATTCAGCACCTCGGACAATTCCTTGGCGATAAACACACTCATTGCTCGCTGAACATTTGGAATATTCAGCAAAACAATAGTTCCGATATATACTCCCAGTACAATACCAACTACCCAGCGTACAGTCTTTTTCAGCGTTCTGATAAGCGATAACTTTTATTTAGCGAACAAAAATATAAAATAGTTCGTTATGAATCGTAGTTTTATCATTACTTTTGCACCGTTTAATAGTTTAAAAACATATGAGTGCAATAATATTAGGAATTGAATCCTCCTGTGATGATACGTCGGCAGCCGTAATCAAGGATGGTTATCTGCTGTCAAATGTGGTATCAAGTCAAGCCGTACATGAAGCATACGGCGGAGTAGTACCCGAATTAGCTTCACGGGCACATCAACAAAATATCGTTCCTGTGGTACACGAAGCACTGAAACGGGCAGGGGTTACCAAAGAAGAACTGAGCGCGGTAGCTTTCACACGTGGACCGGGATTGATGGGATCTTTACTTGTAGGCGTCTCTTTCGCCAAAGGATTCGCACGTTCACTCGGTATTCCTTTGATAGATGTTAATCATCTGACAGGGCATGTCTTAGCTCATTTTATTAAAGCAGAAGGAGAAGAAAATATCCAACCGAAATTCCCGTTCCTTTGCCTGTTGGTATCCGGAGGAAACTCACAGATTATATTGGTAAAAGCCTATAATGATATGGAAATTCTCGGTCAGACGATTGATGACGCTGCCGGAGAAGCAATCGATAAATGTTCTAAAGTGATGGGTCTCGGATATCCGGGCGGACCGATCATTGACAAACTGGCACGTCAAGGCAATCCGAAAGCGTATACTTTCAGCAAACCGCATATTCCGGGGCTGGACTACAGTTTCAGCGGACTGAAAACTTCTTTCCTATACTCCTTGCGTGACTGGATGAAAGACGATCCCGATTTCATCGAGCATCATAAAGTGGATTTGGCCGCCTCTCTGGAAGCAACTGTTGTAGACATTCTGATGGACAAACTGCGGAAAGCTGCCAAAGAATATAAAATAAAAGAAGTAGCCGTAGCCGGAGGAGTCTCTGCCAATAACGGATTGCGTAACTCTTTCCGAGAACACGCTGAAAAGTATGGCTGGAATATTTTTATTCCTAAATTCAGCTATACGACCGACAATGCAGCCATGATTGCCATTACCGGATACTTCAAGTATCTGGATAAAGACTTCTGCTCCATTGATCTTCCGGCTTATTCCCGTGTCACATTATAAAACAGTTTTTTACCGTCATCGTCACTTTATATAATAAACTATTGTCATAGAATAATTTAAGTAGTGACGATTAAAGTGACGGCAATAACAATAGTGACGGCAAACGCCGAAAAAATGTCACCGACCCAATAGGCGGTGGCATAAAGAAGCCTTGCTGAAAACAAAATGCACCTATATATAATAGGGAGACAAAGGAGGATTAATGATATAAGAAGCCTTCATTAAGAATCTTTGTTTATAGCATTCCTTCGTTCCACGTGCGTAAGCCATCCAGTTCACATACGTGATCCATTCGGCTCACGCACATGAACCGAATGGATCACGTATATGGAACGAAAAAATGAAGTAAACCTAATGACTTAACACAGCGTATATACCTTATTAATATAAGTAGCATATTCTATTAACTAACGCAGGAAAAAGATGTTTGCTGAAATTATTACCATTGGTGACGAGCTGCTGATAGGGCAGGTAGTCGATACAAATTCTGCCTGGATGGGGCAGGAATTAAATAAGATAGGTATCGAAGTTCTACGCATTGTTTCGATCCGTGATCGGGAAGAAGAGATCATGGAAGCAGTAAATAATGCGATGAAAAGGGTGAATATCGTTCTGGTAACCGGAGGACTCGGTCCCACAAAAGACGATATCACCAAACAAACTCTCTGTAAATACTTCCATACCGAACTGATATTCAGCGAAGAAGTATTTGAGAACGTAAAGCGGGTGCTTGCCGGGAAAATACCGATGAATGCGCTGAATAAGAGTCAGGCAATGGTTCCCAAAGATTGCACGGTCATCAACAATCCGGTAGGAAGCGCTTCTGTCAGCTGGTTTGAGAAAGACAATAAAGTGCTCGTATCCATGCCGGGTGTTCCGCAGGAAATGACTGCCGTTATGACTGAGTCCGTATTGCCCAAGCTACGTGAGAAGTTTCAAACGGATGTAATCATGCACCGGACCTTTCTAGTACAACATTACCCCGAATCCATACTCGCTGAGAAGCTGGAACCGTGGGAGACAGCCTTGCCGGAAAGCATCAAATTGGCATATCTGCCCAAACTTGGAATCATCCGCCTGCGGCTAACCGGACGGGGACAGAACAAGATAGAAGTGGAAAGCGCACTGAACGACGAGCAGGCTAAGCTGGAAGCGATACTGGGCGATGATATTTTCAGCGAAGAAGATATCCCACTGGAGGTAATCGTAGGCGAACTGCTGAAAAAGAAGAATTTAACCGTTTCCACCGCAGAAAGTTGCACCGGAGGAAGTATTGCGGCACGTCTGACGTCCATTGCCGGAAGTTCGGAATACTTTAATGGAGGAATAGTGGCATATTCTAACGAAGTGAAGATGAATCTGCTCCATGTTTCACCGGAAACACTGGAAGTGTATGGCGCTGTCAGTGAGCAGACTGTGATCGAAATGGTAAAAGGAGCGATGAAAGCGCTGAAAACCGACTGCGCTGTCGCAACTTCAGGAATTGCCGGTCCCGGAGGTGGAACACCGGAGAAGCCGGTAGGCACTGTCTGGATCGCTGCTGGTTATAAAAATGAAATTCGTACTTACAGGCAGGAAACGAACCGCGGAAGAGCCATGAATATTGAAAGAGCGGGCAATAATGCGCTATTAATTCTTCGTGATTTGCTCAAATAAGGAAAAATTGGTGTCTGGAAGTGAATTATTTTAAGAAATCCTTGTTTTATACGGATAAAAGTGCTTACTTTGCGTCCTGTTTGAAATAAGTATAGATATAAAACTATAAAAATAAGATAGAAATGTCGAAGATTTGTCAAATTACCGGAAAGAAAGCCATGATTGGCAACAATGTTTCACACTCAAAGAGAAGAACAAAAAGAACCTTTGATTTGAACTTGTTTAACAAAAAGTTCTATTATGTAGAACAAGACTGTTGGATCAGCCTTAGCCTTTGCGCTAACGGTCTGCGTATCATCAACAAAAAAGGACTGGACGCTGCACTGAACGATGCAGTAGCTAAAGGTTTCTGTGATTGGAAAAGCATTAAAGTAATCGGCTAAACGTAGAGGAGAAAACTTACAATGGCAAAGAAAGCAAAAGGTAACAGAGTACAGGTGATTCTGGAATGTACAGAACACAAAGAGAGTGGAATGCCGGGAACATCTCGCTATATCACAACTAAGAACAGAAAGAATACAACTGAAAGACTTGAGTTGAAGAAATACAACCCGATTCTGAAGAGAGTAACAGTACATAAGGAAATTAAATAATAATAGTATAACCCATGGCAAAGAAAACAGTAGCAAGTTTGCACGAAGGTTCTAAAGAAGGTCGTGCTTACACCAAGGTTATCAAAATGGTGAAATCTCCGAAAACTGGAGCTTACGTTTTTGATGAACAAATGGTTGCAAACGAAAAAGTACAAGACTTTTTCAAAAAATAATCAGAATAGCATAAAACGCTATAAACACAAAATCCCCTCATTGGCAAACAGTGAGGGGATTTTTTATTGCTTCTTTTTTTTACTTTTCCAATCCTTTGTTATATCTTTGTAGCATAATGTATTATACAAATAACTGTTGATATGGGATTTTTTAGTTTTTTTTCAAAGGAAAAGAAGGAAACTTTAGATAAAGGATTATCTAAAACCAAAGAGAGCGTATTCAGTAAAATCGCTCGTGCCGTGGCTGGTAAGTCGAAAGTAGACGACGAAGTATTGGATAATCTGGAAGAAGTTTTGATCACATCTGACGTGGGGGTAGAGACAACTTTGAATATTATCAAACGTATCGAAAAACGGGCCGCTGCAGACAAATATGTGAATACTCAAGAGTTGAATCACATACTGCGTGATGAAATTGCTGCCCTTTTGACCGAGAATAATTCGGATGACGTAGCAGACTTTGATGTACCTATCAAGAAAAAGCCTTATGTAATGATGGTAGTGGGAGTAAACGGGGTAGGTAAAACAACAACAATCGGGAAATTAGCTTATCAATTCAAGAAAGCGGGCAAATCTGTTTATTTGGGTGCCGCCGATACATTCCGTGCAGCTGCCGTAGAGCAGTTGATGATCTGGGGTGAACGCGTAGGTGTGCCTGTTGTAAAACAGAAAATGGGTGCGGACCCTGCATCTGTCGCTTTCGATACACTGAGTTCTGCTGTTGCCAACAATGCGGATGTAGTGATTATCGATACGGCCGGCCGCTTACACAATAAAGTAGGCTTGATGAATGAGCTTACCAAGATAAAGAACGTCATGAAGAAGGTAGTACCCAATGCACCGGATGAAGTCCTGCTGGTATTGGATGGTTCTACCGGACAGAATGCTTTCGAGCAAGCCAAGCAATTTACATTGGCTACGGAGGTGACTGCAATGGCTATCACCAAGTTGGACGGAACCGCCAAAGGCGGAGTAGTGATCGGCATCTCCGACCAGTTCAAGATTCCTGTAAAATACATTGGATTGGGTGAAGGCATGGAAGATTTGCAAGTCTTCCGCAAAAATGAATTTGTTGATTCCCTGTTTGGAGAGAATGCATGAAAAGAAAGAGAATAGATATTATTACTTTAGGTTGTTCTAAAAATTTAGTAGACTCGGAGCAGTTGATGCGTCAGCTGGAAGAAGCAGGATACAGCGTAACTCATGATACAGAAAATCCGGAAGGGGAGATAGCGGTAATCAACACCTGCGGTTTCATCGGTGACGCGAAAGAAGAGTCTATCAATATGATTCTGGAATTTGCAGAAAGAAAAGAAGAAGGCGACTTGAAGAAACTGTTTGTAATGGGCTGTCTTTCCGAGCGTTATTTACAAGAACTGGCCATTGAAATACCACAGGTAGACAAGTTCTACGGCAAATTCAACTGGAAAGAACTCTTGCAGGACTTGGGAAAAACGTACCATGAGGAATTGTATATTGAGCGTACTTTGACCACTCCCAAGCATTATGCTTATCTGAAGATTTCAGAAGGATGTGACCGCAAGTGCTCTTATTGTGCTATTCCCATTATTACAGGACGCCATATATCCAAGTCGATGGAAGAAATACTGGATGAAGTCCGGTATCTGGTATCGCAAGGGGTAAAGGAGTTTCAGGTGATCGCTCAGGAATTGACGTATTACGGAGTCGATCTGTATAAAAAGCAAATGCTGCCCGAATTGATCGAACGTATCTCGGAAATTCCGGGTGTAGAGTGGATTCGTCTGCATTATGCGTATCCGGCACATTTTCCAACGGATTTATTTCGGGTGATGCGGGAACGCGATAATGTCTGCAAATATATGGATATAGCCTTGCAGCATATCAGTGACAACATGTTGAAACTGATGCGTCGGCAAGTAAGCAAAGAAGATACGTACAAGCTGATCGAACAGTTCCGTAAAGAAGTACCGGGTATCCATCTGCGCACTACGCTGATGGTAGGACATCCCGGAGAAACGGAAGAAGACTTTGAAGAGCTGAAAGAATTTGTACGCAAGGCGCGTTTCGACAGGATGGGGGCTTTCGCTTATTCTGAAGAAGAGGGTACTTATGCTGCCCAGCAATATGAAGACTCTATACCACAGGAGGTTAAACAAGCCCGACTGGACGAGCTAATGGATATCCAGCAAGGTATTTCAGCAGAATTGAGCGCTGCAAAAATTGGTCAGCAGATGAAAGTCATCATCGACCGGATCGAGGGAGATTATTATATCGGACGTACGGAATTTGATTCACCGGAGGTAGACCCAGAAGTATTGATCAGTGTTTCCAGAGAAGAACTTGAAGTCGGACAATTCTATCAGGTAGAAGTAACCGATGCGGACGATTTTGATTTATATGCAAAGATATTAAACAAGTATGAATAATAAGGAATTTACATCGGAACTGGCAGACAGACTGGGGTATACTATCAAAGACACTTCTGAACTGATAAGTTCTTTATTGTCTGACATGACACAGGAACTGGAAGACGGGAATGCGATTGCAATACAGGGCTTTGGTTCTTTTGAAGTGAAGAAAAAAGCGGAGCGCATTTCGATCAATCCGTCCACGAAGCAACGTATGCTGGTTCCTCCTAAATTGGTATTGACGTACAGACCCAGCAATACACTGAAAGACAAGTTTAAATAATATATATTTCCCATTATGAATGAAAGACTGACAATTCAAGACCTTATCGACTTATTGGCGGCTAAACATAGCATGACCAAGAAGGATGCCGAAGCATTCGTCAAAGAGTTTTTTCTCTTGATAGAACAAGCCCTGGAGAATGAGAAGAATGTGAAAATCAAAGGATTGGGGACTTTCAAACTTGTGGATGTGGATAGCCGGGAAAGTGTTAATGTCAACACAGGGGAACGTTTTCAGATAAAAGGCCATACCAAAGTATCGTTTACTCCGGACACCAATCTGAGAGATACGATAAATAAGCCTTTTGCACATTTTGAAACGGTAGTATTAAATGAAGGTACGGTATTGGAAGATACCCCGATGGAAGAATCCGATGAGGAGGAAGGTGCGGTTTCTGATACTGAGACCGAAATGATCGACTCCGAAATAGCAGGAAATGAAAATGTCGATGGAGATATTCAGAAAGAAATACAACCGGAAGAACCTGTAATCGAAGAGCAGCCGACTGCTGAAGAAGTAGCTGTGGCTGAAGTTCCTGAGACTGACGCGAATGAAACCAGTCAAACTGAAACGGAGACGGAACCAGTTGCAACAGAAGAACCTGAAGCCGAAGAATTGCCGGAAGTGGAAACTGAACCGGAATCTGTATCTGAGGAAGCCCCAGAAGAAGAGTCTGTAGAGGAATCGGAAGCTGTTTTGGAACCTGACTTCAGTCCGGCGACAGAGGAACCTATTGAGGAGCAATCGGAAGAAACAATTATAGAAGAGCAGAAACCGGAGACTGAAACAGCGGAGGCAGAAGAAAAGGAAACGGTTATTGCAGAAAAAGCGGAAGTTACCGCAGAGCAAATTATAGCCCAGGAGCTTCATAAAGCAAATATGGAGCCTGTAACTCCCAAAATGCAACCGGAAATAGAACAACCGAAAGCCACCTATACTGATAAAGACAGTGATAAAAAGGAAAAATCAGCTATCCCTTATTTAATAGCGACTATTATTATAGTCTTACTACTGTGCGGAGGAGCTATCCTGTTTATTTATTATCCGGATTTGTTCTCATCTTCGTCTGATAAGAATGTGGTTGATATGCCGGAAGTTACTCAACCTGTGCAGCCGGAAGCGCAACTTTCAGATACAATTGCACACAAGGATACTGTGGTGGAAGTAGTCCAACCGCAACCTGTTGTCAAGAAGGAACCGGCAGCGGAACCCGTCAAAGCAGAAAGTAAACCTGCCCAACAACAACCAGCCGCTTCGGCATATTCGGATTCCGCATCCTACAAGATAACCGGTACCAAAACAAAATACACAATTAAAGAAGGAGAGACTTTAACGAAAGTTTCATTACGCTTTTACGGTACAAAAGCCATGTGGCCATACATCGTAAAACATAACCCGAAAGTAATCAAGAACCCCGATAACGTGCCATACGGTACGACAATCGAGATACCGGAACTTACAAAAGAATAAAAACAAAAAACACCCATTCACCCGGCTCATACAGCAATGTATAGCCGGGTGAAATGTTACGTAAGTACAAAAGCGTATGAAAGTACCTTAATCTAAAGATTTCGCATTGTTTTTTAATAAAAATTAGTTGCAATCGTTAATTATATGGCGTACTTTTGGGAGCAAATTTAGAAGCCTTACACACTGGTAAGTCTTACACCTTATTAATGAGAATTAAATAATAAAATATTAAGTATTTATGGCTGAATCAATTGATATCCGCGAACTGAATGAGCGGATTGAAAGACAAAGTGCTTTCGTTACCAATCTTACGACAGGTATGGACCAAATCATTGTTGGTCAGAAACATTTGGTTGAATCACTGCTTATCGGATTGCTTTCCGACGGACATGTTCTTTTAGAAGGTGTACCCGGTCTGGCAAAAACTTTGGCTATCAAAACACTCGCTTCCCTGATCGATGCGAAATATAGCCGTATTCAGTTCACTCCCGACTTATTGCCGGCCGATGTTATTGGTACCATGGTTTACAGTCAGAAAGATGAATCTTTCAAAGTACAAAGAGGACCTATCTTTGCCAACTTCGTATTGGCGGATGAAATAAACCGTGCTCCGGCCAAAGTACAGAGTGCCTTGCTGGAAGCCATGCAGGAACGTCAGGTTACTATCGGTAAGGAAACATTCATGCTGCCGGAACCTTTCTTAGTATTGGCTACTCAGAACCCGATTGAACAAGAAGGTACTTACCCGCTTCCTGAAGCACAGGTAGACCGTTTCATGCTAAAAGTAGTGATTGACTATCCGAAGCTGGAAGAAGAAAAACTGATTATCCGTCAGAATATCAACGGCGAGAAGTTCAATGTGAAACCTATCCTGAAAGCGGAAGAAATTATCGAAGCCCGCAAGGTGGTTCGCCAGGTTTATCTGGATGAGAAAATAGAACGTTATATTGTAGATATTGTATTTGCTACTCGTTTCCCCGAGAAATACGATCTCAAAGAACTGAAAGACATGATCGGATTTGGTGGTTCACCTCGTGCTTCTATCAATCTGGCACTGGCTGCCCGCACATACGCTTTCATCAAACGCCGCGGCTATGTAATCCCGGAAGATGTACGTGCTGTTGCGCATGATGTTCTTCGTCACCGTATCGGACTGACATACGAGGCGGAAGCCAACAACATGACTTCGGACGAAATCATCAGCAAGATTCTGAACAAGGTTGAAGTGCCCTAATCTGCCGTAATATTACAATGCGGTAAAAGGTAGTCAAGTGTATTTTACTTAACTACCTGACTACTTACTACTTTAACTACTGTATAAATGGAAACAAGTGAAATATTAAAAAAAGTTCGTCAGATTGAAATCAAGACACGAGGACTGTCTAACAATATCTTTGCAGGCCAATACCATTCGGCTTTCAAAGGTAGAGGTATGTCGTTCTCTGAAGTCCGTGAGTATCAGTTCGGCGACGATATACGCGACATTGACTGGAATGTGACGGCACGATTCAACAAACCTTATGTGAAGGTGTTTGAAGAAGAGCGCGAACTGACAGTGATGTTGATGGTCGATGTTTCCGGAAGTTTGGAATTTGGTACGGTTAAACAACTGAAGAAGGATATGGTAACGGAAATTGCAGCTACTCTTGCATTTTCTGCTATACAAAACAACGATAAAATTGGTGTGATCTTCTTTTCAGACCGGATAGAAAAGTTTATTCCTCCTAAGAAGGGACGTAAACACATTCTATATATTATCCGCGAACTGATTGACTTCCAGCCGGAAAGCCGTCGTACCAATATTCGTCTCGCATTGGAGTATCTGACCAATGTAATGAAAAGACGTTGTACAGCGTTTATTCTATCTGACTTCATCGATCAGGATAACTTTAAGAACGCTCTGACTATTGCCAACCGAAAGCATGACGTAGTGGCATTGCAGGTTTACGATAGGAGAGTGAGTGATCTTCCTCCGGTGGGACTGATGCGAATAAAAGATGCGGAAACCGGCCATGAACAATGGATCGATACTTCTTCCAAAGCTGTACGCCGGGCACACCGTGACTGGTGGATAAACAAACAGACCGAACTGAACGACACATTTACCAAAAGTAATGTTGACTCCGTATCTGTGAGAACCGACCAGGATTACGTAAAGGCATTGTTGAATTTATTTGCCAAACGAAATTAATGGAATCAAAGATGAATAGAAATATTATTCTGATAGCATTGTTATGTCTGCTTTCTATGGGTAGAGCTGTGGCACAGTCTGTTACGGTGGAAGCCAAGATAGATTCGTTGCAGATATTAATTGGCGAACAGGCGAAAGTACAATTACAAGTAGCGATGGACGCCAAACAACGTGCTGTCTTTCCTGCTTATACCGATACGCTGGTGCGTGGGGTAGAAATTATAGAAACCGTCAAACCGGATACACAATTTCTGAATGATCACCAACGAATGCTGATTACTCAGGAATACATCGTTACCTCGTTTGACTCAGCTCTCTATTATCTTCCGCCAATGCCCGTCACAGTGGATGGCAAAGAATATAGATCGAAAGCTTTGGCATTGAAAGTATATTCGATGCCAGTTGACACATTGCATCCGGACCAGTTCTTCGGACAGAAAACGGTGATGAAAGCACCTTTCGCATGGGAAGACTGGTATGGGCTGATCGGTTGCTCATTCCTTGCATTGCCTTTACTCGGCTTATTGATCTATCTGATCATTCGTATACGTGATAACAAACCGATTATCCGCAAGATAAAAGTAGAACCTAAGTTGCCGCCACATCAGGCTGCTATGAAGGAGATCGAACGTATCAAGAATGAGAAAGTATGGCAGAAAGGACAGCCGAAGGCATATTATACGGAATTGACAGATACCCTTCGTACTTATATTAAAGATCGTTTCGGATTCAATGCACTAGAGATGACTTCTTCTGAAATTATCGATAAGTTATTGGAAATGAATGATAAAGAGGCAATATCAGATTTGAAGGAACTCTTCCAGACAGCTGATTTAGTAAAATTTGCCAAGCATGATCCGCAAATGAATGAAAATGATGCGAATTTGATTAATGCAATCGACTTTATCAACGAAACAAAGCAACCGGAAGAGGAGAATCAGAAACCGCAACCAACGGAAATCACAATTATCGAGAAACGTTCTCTGCGTACCAAAATATTATTAATCTGCGGTATTGTATTCTTGTCAGCAGCATTAATAGGTACTTTTGTATATATAGGTATGCAGCTTTATGATCTCTTTGCATAATGTGGTGTGAATACTAAATAGTAAACTGTTAAATCGAAAATAAAATGGTTTTTGCCAATATTGAATATCTGTTTTTGCTATTATTGCTTATACCTTATATTGTATGGTATATCTTGAAGCGAAAGAAAACTGAAGCTACCCTTCAGATTTCGGATGCACGGGTATACGCACATACTCCTAAAAGTTATAAGAATTATTTGCTACATGCTCCATTTATACTGCGCGTCATTGCATTGGCTTTGATTATTGTGGTATTAGCGCGTCCGCAAAGCACTAATAAGTGGCAAAACAGCGAAATAGAGGGAATTGATATTATGCTGGCTATCGACGTGTCTACCAGTATGCTGGCGGAAGACTTGAAGCCAAACAGACTGGAAGCAGCCAAAGATGTAGCTGCCGAATTTATTAACGGACGCCCGAATGATAATATTGGTATCACTCTGTTTGCCGGAGAAACATTCACTCAATGCCCGCTGACTGTGGACCATGCCGTATTGCTGGATATGATTCATAATATCAAATGTGGTCTTATTGAAGATGGTACAGCTGTTGGTATGGGAGTTGCAAATGCTGTAACTCGCCTGAAAGACAGTAAAGCGAAATCAAAAGTTATCATCTTATTGACGGATGGTACCAATAATAAAGGAGATATTTCGCCATTGACAGCCGCTGAGATTGCCAAAAGTTTCGGTATCCGTGTGTATACTATCGGAGTGGGCACGAATGGTATGGCTCCATATCCTTATCCGGTCGGTAATACAGTACAGTATATCAATATGCCGGTGGAAATCGATGAGAAAACACTGACTCAGATTGCCGGTACTACCGATGGTAACTATTTCAGAGCTACGAGCAACTCGAAACTGAAAGAGGTATATGAAGAAATTGACAAGTTGGAGAAAACAAAATTGAATGTAAAAGAGTATAGCAAACGGGAAGAAGACTATCGCTGGTTTGCACTGGCTGCTTTCCTTTGCGTACTACTGGAAGTTTTATTGCGTAATTCAATACTCAAGAAAATTCCGTAGGAATGTTTCGTCAATCGTGATTTGTAACGTAAAATAGGAAGAAGATGTTTCGATTTGAAGAACCTGCATATTTATATTTATTGCTGCTACTACCGTTTTTAGCAGCTTTCTACTTGTATTCCAATTACAGGAGACGGAGAAATATCCGGCGTTTTGGAGATCCGGAATTGTTAGCGCAATTAATGCCGGATGTATCTAAATATCGACCGGATGTGAAATTCTGGCTCATCTTTGCCGCTATCGGCTTATTCTCAGTATTGCTGGCTCGCCCGCAATTCGGTTCCAAGCAGGAAACGGTGAAACGTAAAGGAGTGGAAGTGATTATAGCTCTGGATATATCCAATTCTATGCTGGCACAGGATGTGCAGCCCAGCCGTTTGGAAAAAGCCAAGAGATTAATATCCAGATTGGTAGATGAATTAGATAACGACAAAGTCGGTATGATCGTATTTGCCGGAGATGCTTTTACCCAGCTACCGATCACGAGCGATTATATTTCCGCCAAAATGTTTTTGGAATCTATCAGCCCATCGCTGATTTCCAAGCAGGGTACAGCAATCGGAGAGGCAATTAACCTGGCAACCCGCAGTTTTACTCCGCAAGAAGGAGTGGGACGTGCTATCATTGTCATCACGGATGGTGAAAATCATGAAGGTGGCGCTGTAGAAGCTGCTAAAGCTGCTGCCGAAAAAGGGATTCAGGTTAGTGTGCTGGGAGTGGGTATGCCCGAAGGTGCTCCTATTCCGGTAGAAGGCACTAATGATTATCGTCGTGACCGCGAAGGTAATGTAATTGTAACCCGTCTGAATGAGGGCATGTGTCAAGAAATAGCCAAAGACGGAAAGGGTATCTATGTACGGGTAGATAATTCTAATTCTGCCCAAAAGGCTATCAGTCAGGAAATAAGTAAGATGGCTAAGTCTGATGTGGAATCGAAAATATATACAGATTTCAACGAACAGTTTCAGGCTATTGCATGGATCATTTTACTATTGTTACTAGCTGAGATGTTAATTTTGGATCGTAAGAATCCATTATTCAAAAACGTTCATCTTTTCTCTAATAAGAAGTAAGCTATGCGTATGTTAAAAATGAAATATATCCTGTTCGCTGCTTTTCTGTTATCGGCTGCCGGCGTTTCGGCACAGAAAGCAGAGCGTGACTATATCCGCAAAGGAAATCGTCTGTTCAATGATAGTGTATTCGTAGATGCAGAAGTTAATTATCGCAAGGCTTTGGAAGTTAATCCTAAATCTGCTGTATCCATGTACAATTTGGGAAATACGCTCTCACAACAACAAAAGTTTCAGGAAGCCATGGAGCAATATGATTCTGCCAGCAAAATAGAAAAGGATAAAATGAAATTGGCACACATCTACCATAATATGGGGGTGCTTTTTCAAGCTGGTAAAGATTATGCAAAAGCAGTGGATGCCTACAAAATGTCGCTGCGCAACAATCCTGCAGATCATGAAACACGGTATAACCTGGCACTCGCTCAAAAGATGTTGAAAGACCAACAGAATCAGCAGGATCAAGATCAAAATCAAGACCAGAATAAAGATCAGCAGCAGAAGCAAGACCAGAAACAGGATCAAAACAAAGATAAACAGAACGATCAGAAGAAAGACGACCAAAAGGATCAGCAACAACCGCCGAAGCCTGAAAAACAAGATAATCAGATGTCAAAGGAAAATGCTGAGCAGTTACTTAATTCTGTGATGCAGGATGAGAAAGACGTACAGGATAAAGTGAAGAAACAACAGAAAGTTATTCAGGGCGGTCGTCTGGAAAAAGATTGGTAATAATAAAAAGTTGATGATATAAATTTCATAAGCAATGAAAAAACTGATTGTTATATTGATGGCATTGATAGCATATAGCACCCAAGCGCTTGCCGATAAGGTGTCATTCACTGCTTCCGCTCCCGATGTAGTGGTGGTAGGGGATCAATTCAGGCTATCTTATACAGTAACCACACAAAAAGTTAAAGACTTTCAGGCACCGGCTATCAAAGGATTCGACGTCCTGATGGGGCCAAGCCGTTCTCAGCAAAGTAGTACACAGATAATGAATGGTAATGTCACCTCTACAAGTAGTATTACATTCACTTATATATTGATGGCAAATACTGCCGGTGAATATACAATCCCCGGAGCTTCTATTGTAGCTGATGGCAACCAGATGGTTTCAAACTCCGTAAAGGTGAAGGTTTTGCCACAAGACCAAGCTAGTAATGGAGGACAAAATGACGGTAGCTCATCTGCACGCTCTTCATCCGGTACAAGTGTATCTAACCAGGATTTGTTTATCACAGCAACTGCCAGTAAAACGAATGTATACGAGCAGGAAGCATTTGTCTTAACCTATAAAATATACACCAGAGAACATGACTTGCAATTGAATAATGCCAAACTGCCTGACTTTAAAGGATTTCATTCTCAAGAAATTGAAATGAATGCAAATGCAAGATGGACACAGGAGCATTATAAAGGACGTAACTATAATACGACAATCTATCGCCAATTCGTATTATTTCCCCAGCAACCAGGTAAGTTATTTATAGAACCGGCACAGTTCCAGATGACGGTAGGTAAAGCTGTACAATCTGACGATCCTTTTGATGCATTTTTCAATGGTGGAAGCAATGTAGTTAAAGTACCGAAATCTATCGTTACTCCTAAAATAGCAATTAATGTCAATCCGCTTCCTGCTGGTAAACCTGCAAACTTTTCAGGTGGAGTGGGAGAGTTCAACATTTCTTCTTCCATTAATAGCAAGGAGCTGAAAACTAATGATGCTATCACCATTAAGTTGGTAATCTCCGGCACCGGAAACCTAAAGCTGATTTCTAATCCGGAAATTAAGTTCCCGGATGACTTTGAAGTATATGATCCGAAGGTGGACAACCAAGTCAGATTAACTCAGGAAGGTCTTACAGGAAACAAAGTCATTGAATATCTGGCTATTCCAAGACATGCAGGCAATTATAAAATCCCGGGGGTATCTTTCAGCTATTTCGATATCCGTTCAAAATCTTACAAAACGTTGAAAACGGAAGACTACGTAATCAATGTTGAGAAAGGTGCAGGAAATGCTGATCAGGTGATTGCCAATTTCACCAATAAAGAAGACTTGAAAGTATTGGGTGAAGATATCCGTTACATTAAGCAAAATGAAGTTACTCTCCAACCTAAGGGTAGTTTCTTCTATGGCTCAATGACCTATTGGCTATTCTATATCATTCCTGCTTTAGCCTTCATCATCTTCTTTATCATCTACCGCAAACAAGCCGCTGCAAATGCCAATGTTGCTAAGATGAAAACAAAGAAAGCTAATAAGGTAGCAACCAAGCGCATGAAACTAGCCGGTAAGTTGCTCTCTGAAAACAAGAAAGATGCCTTCTATGATGAAGTACTGAAAGCATTGTGGGGATATATCAGCGACAAACTCAGTATTCCGGTTTCCCGTTTGTCGAAAGACAATATTGAAGAGAAGCTGAGAAACCATGGAGTAAGTGAAGAACTAATTAAAGAATTCCTGAATGCATTGAATGATTGTGAATTTGCTCGTTTCGCTCCAGGTGATGAAAATCAGGCAATGGATAAAGTCTATTCTTCTTCAATAGAAGTGATAAGCAGAATGGAAAATTCAATAAAACATTAACCCAGAAGAGATTGTGTCATGAAAAAAATATTGTTTTTTATATTATTATCAATGTCAGTCACTTGTTTCGGACAAGGAACTCAAAGCATTGATTCTATACAAATAACTGAAGCTGATTCTATCCATGCGGGTTCACATACATTTTCTGATAGGAAATTGGAAGATGTAACAAAAGCCGAAGGAGATTCCGCATATATAAAAGATGATTATGCAACTGCTATCCAAATATATGAATCCTTATTAAAAAATGGGGAATCTGCGGATGTGTACTATAATTTAGGAAACAGTTACTACAAAGCTGGAGAAATTGCAAAAGCCGTACTCAACTACGAACGTGCTTTGCTTATGAAACCAGGAAACAGCGACATCCGTGCCAATCTGGAAGTGGCACGCGCTAAAACAATAGATAAAGTAGAACCTGTTCCGGAAGTTTTCTTTGTATCATGGACCAAAGCCTTGATAAACAGTATGAGTGTAGACGCATGGGCTACATGGGGAATTGTCTCCTTTATTCTATTTATCATCGCTTTTTACTTCTTTATTTTCTCCAAGCAGATTATACTAAAAAAAACAGGATTTATATCAGGTATCGTTTTCTTAATCGTTGTGATATGCTCTAATCTTTTTGCTTCAAAGCAAAAAGAACGTTTAGTAAATAGAAGCGAAGCGATCGTCATGAATCCTAGTGTAACAGTTCGCAGCACTCCGAGTGAAAGTGGAACAAGTTTGTTCATCCTTCATGAGGGACGTAAGGTCAGTATCAAAGATAACTCAATGAAAGAATGGAAAGAAATTCGCTTGGAAGACGGCAAAGTAGGATGGGTACCGGCTTCCGCTATTGAAGTGATATAAAATTCGTAAACAGAATTTAGGAATTTAGGAAAAAAGATAAGCAAATAATTTGTTTTATCTTTTTTTTTGCTTAAGTTTATAGCGTGATAAAAAATTAAATACAATATAGTATTAACCATTAAATTTATGAGACATGAGAACAATAACATTTAATGAACTTCGCAAGATTAAAGATTCATTGCCTAGCGGTAGCATGCATAGAATAGCAGACGAACTTGGTTTGCACGTAGATACAGTGCGCAACTTCTTCGGAGGCCACAATTTCAAGGAAGGAAAAAGTGTCGGAATACATCTTGAGCCCGGTCCGGATGGCGGGCTTGTAATGCTGGATGACACAACTGTTCTCGACCGGGCTCTAAAAATTTTAGATGAAATAAACATGAGTATGCAAAAAGAACAAGCTACCGAACCTATGCAAATTTAAAATATAAAACAAGAATCCCAATTGCCCAAACAATTGGGATTTCTTATTTGTTTACCTTCAAAAACAGATTATTATGGAAGATAAATTAGTAACCTTAGCTATTCTGACTTATACAAAAGCTCAGATTCTAAAGAATGTCCTCGAAAATGAAGGAATAGAAACATACATTCATAACGTAAATCAAATACAACCTGTTGTATCTTCAGGAGTACGTCTGCGAATTAAAGAAAGTGATCTACCACGTGCATTAAAAATAACGGAAAGTTCTACCTGGTTATCTGAAAGTATAGTGGGAGAGAAGACACCTAAGGTAGATAGTAAATCGAACAAAATTTTAATACCTGTCGACTTCTCCAATTATTCGATGAAAGCGTGTGAATTTGGCTTTAATTTGGCCAAAACTGAGAATTCTGAAGTGATTCTATTACATGTTTACTTTACACCGATATACGCTTCGTCATTACCATATGGCGATGTATTCAATTATCAGATCGGAGATGAAGAATCTGTTAAAACAATCATCCAGCAGGTCCATTCAGATCTCAACGCACTATCTGATAAGATTAAGGAAAAAGTTGCATCTGGAGAATTTCCGGATATCAAATATAGTTGTATTTTACGAGAAGGAATTCCGGAGGAAGAAATTTTAAGATATGCCAAGGAGCAACGTCCTAAGGTTATCATTATGGGAACGCGTGGAAAAAGCCAGAAAGACATTGACTTAATTGGCAGTGTAACAGCTGAAATTATTGATCGAAGCCGCACAGCAGTATTAGCTATTCCGGAAAATACTCCGTTCAAAGAATTCAATGAAGTAAAACGTATTGCTTTCTTAACCAATTTTGATCAGAGAGACTTGATTGCTTTTGAAGCATTTTTCAACACATGGAAATCTTTCCATTTTTCAGTCTCATTAATACATCTGGCTGAATCCAAAGATACTTGGAATGAAATTAAACTTGCAGGTATCAAAGACTATTTCCAAAAACAATATCCCGGGCTTGAAATTCATTATGATGTGGTAATGAATGATAATCTATTAAAAGGACTTGACAAGTATATCAAAGATAATCAGATAGATATAATAACATTAACTTCCTATAAGAGGAATATATTTGCACGATTATTTAACCCGAGCATTGCTCGTAAAATGATTTTCCATTCTGATACGCCATTGCTTGTTATTAACGGATGATGAGAAAGAACGAAAATAAGCTGTTTACGTTTAGGGAATAATGATGATTATGTTTAATAGAAAAAACAGATAATACTTATAACTAATTTCTCTCTCTTCTCTCTCTAAAACCAAAAGAGGCATTCCAAACGAATTGGTATAGCCTCTTTTTTATTTTCTCACAAAAAGAAATTCATCATTATATAGTTTGATAAAAATCAGAATCATCATTCAAGCTTCTTTATTTGTAAAAACAAAAAAGACTATCCCAATTTAAATTTTGGGATAGTCTTTTATAATAACTGACTTAATATAATTATTTCATCATCTTATCGATTTCTTCAAATTCAGGCCCCATGTTCAGATTATAGTAAACACGGTAGAGCCCCTGTAACCACAAATCTTTCTGATCAGGTTTCAAAGCTCTGGCTTTTTCGTAGAATGGCTTAGCTTCTTCATAGAATTTCTTCACTGTAGCTTGTGCCTCTGCATATTTCGGATCATTGATATCTGTTGTAGCTTTATCAGCATAATCCTGAGCCTTCATCAAATACACTAATCCTACATTAGAATATGCCTCTGCGTATTCTGGATCTGCAGCAATAGCTTTCTTGTAGAACTCAATAGCATTATCATATTCTTTCATATTATGATAAAGATATGCTTTTACATAAAGATACAACTTGTTATTAGCATCAGTAGACAACATTCTATCAGCAAATTCCATTGCTTTAGAAGCTTGGTTAGAGCTAGTATAGTAATCTACCAAATTCGCAAAGAAATAATCATTTCCAGGGAATTTTAAAATACCTTCTTCCAATGATTTAACCCATGCCGCAGTATCACCTTTAGCTTTATATGCATCTGCCATCAATTGCATTGCAAACTTACCGCCATCTTTGTCATCCAAAGCAGCAGGAGCATATTTAATAATTGCATCTTTATCTCCTACTCTGTCAGCAGCTAATGTTGCGTAATATGCAATTTGTGCCAAAAGAGTATCTGTTTTAGCCAAATTTTGCTCTGCCAACATAGGATAAGAAGCTGATTCTACATATGTTGCAAAGAATTGCAAAGCTTCCTTATTCTTATCAAGGTTAAAGAATTGAATACCACCGTTGATCAAATTAGGACGTTCAACCAATATAGTTGAAGCATTTGCTTTTCTATATTTGTTTTTAATTTTACCTTTTTCATTAGGTACTTGAGCTAGATCATCACATTTAGTATAATACTCAAACATTTTTAAAATGCTGTTGTATGCCTTCAATGTGTCAAACGGCTGTTTCAGAACACCTTTCTTATCACGTTCTTCTTCGATAAAACGTTTCTGAATAAATCCAGCAACGTCCCATGTGTCAGGAAGATCCTTGGTCTCAGGGTTCTTAATGGCTTCATTAATCAGCTTTTCAGCTTGACTAAAATTCGGTTTTACATCACTGGCAATGCTTTTGGCTTCTTTTACATTCTTCATTTGAGCGAATGATAAGCTTACGGCCATCAATAAAACCATTGAAAATAATACTCTTTTCATGATTGTTGTTTGATTAATTATTAATATTATGTCTATTCCTCAATTTCGTTGTTATTTTCATTAACATCTATAGCAGTATCTGCATTGTCAATATCCTGATCAGTAGTCAGATCACTGACAATAGTACCTTCTGCTTCTTCTGCAGGAACTTCATCCTCAAGACTTTCTGTCATTACTTTACATACAGAACCAATCTGATCGTTACGTTTTTCAAGATTAATCAGACGAACACCTTGAGTAGCACGTCCCATAATACGGACATCAGCAACTTTCAGACGGATAGTTATTCCGGATTTATTGATAATCATTAAGTCGTTCTCATCGGTCACTGACTTAATTGTTACCAACTTACCTGTTTTTTCAGTAATATTCATGGTCTTTACACCCTTCCCTCCGCGATTAGTCTTACGATAATCTTCAATTTCAGAGCGCTTACCATATCCCTGTTCAGAAACAACCATTACAGACTCTGTTTCCAAATCTTTGATACATATCATTCCTATTACTTCATCTTGACCATCATTATCCAATGTAATACCACGTACACCTGTAGCCGTACGTCCCATTACACGAACTGCAGCTTCATGAAAACGAATAGCCCGACCATTACGATTAGCAATAATGATTTCATTATTACCATTCGTCATTCGAACTTCAATTACACTGTCATCCTCACGAATTGTAATAGCATTTACACCATTCTGACGCGGGCGTGAATATTGTTCAAGCAATGTCTTCTTGATAACACCCTTCTTCGTACAGAATAATACGTAATGACTATTAATATATTCAGTGTCATCCAGGCTCTTAACACGCAAATATGCAGTTACACTGTCATCAGAGTCTATATTTAACAGGTTTTGTATAGCACGTCCTTTGGAATTCTTCGTTCCTTCCGGTATCTCATAAACTTTCAGCCAATAACATTTACCTTTTTGTGTAAAGAACATCATGGTATTGTGCATAGTAGCCGGATATATATGCTCTACAAAGTCCGCATCACGAGTTTCTGTTCCCTTAGAGCCTACTCCACCACGATTCTGCGCACGGAATTCTGTTAATGGCGTGCGTTTGATATATCCCATATGAGAAATTGTGATAATCATCTGATCATCAGCATAGAAGTCCTCCGGATTAAACTCTTCGGAAGAATAAACGATTTCAGAACGACGTTCGTCACCATATTTCGCTTTAACTTCCAATAATTCATCTTTCATCACCTTACGACATACCTCATCATCAGCCAAAATACTTTCCAAATAAGCAATCTGTTTCATGATTTCTTCGTATTCAGCATGAAGCTGATCCTGCATCAGACCAGTCAACTGACGCAAACGCATCTCTACAATTGCACGTGACTGTATTTCTGTCAGATTAAAACGTTCTATCAAACCTGCAATAGCATCATTTGGAGTCTTAGCTGCACGAATAATACGAATAACTTCATCAATATTATCAGAAGCTATGATTAAACCTTCAAGGATATGTGCACGTTCCTTTGCTTTACGTAGATCGAACTGAGTACGGCGGATAACTACTTCGTGCCTGTGCTCTACGAAGTATTTAATCATATCTCTCAGATTCAATGTCTTAGGACGTCCGTGAACCAATGCAACATTATTCACACCGAAGGAAGTCTGCAAGGCTGTCATCTTATACAGCTTATTCAGCACTACGCTTGCATTAGCATCACGTTTTACATCAATAACGATACGCATACCGTCACGGTCAGACTCGTCGTTTGCATTCGAGATACCTTCTATTCTCTTATCATTAACAAGATCAGCAATATATTTGATCAGTTCAGCCTTATTAACATTATAAGGGATCTCAGTCACTACGATTTTATCATGTGTCTGTCCGGTTTCAATTTCCGCTTTTGCACGCATTACTACACGTCCACGACCTGTCAGATATCCTTCACGTACTTCGCTGATACCATATATATAACCACCTGTAGGGAAATCCGGAGCTTTGACATAAGTCATCAGTTCCTCTACTGTGATTTCCTGATTATCAATATATGCTTCACAAGCATCAATTACTTCCGAAAGATTATGAGGAGGCATATTAGTTGCCATACCTACCGCAATACCGGAAGCACCATTAACCAAAAGATTAGGAATACGGGTCGGCATCACCTTCGGCTCTGTCAACGTATTATCAAAGTTAGGTTCGAAGTCTACAGTTTCCTTATACAGGTCATCCATCATCGCTTCACCCAACTTGTTTAGACGAGCCTCCGTATAACGCATGGCAGCGGGGCTATCACCATCTACAGAACCAAAGTTACCTTGGCCATCTACTAAAGGATAACGCATTGCCCATTCCTGAGCCATACGCACCATAGCATAATAAACTGAAGAGTCTCCATGCGGATGGTACTTACCCAATACTTCACCCACGATTCTTGCAGATTTTTTATAAGGTTTGTCTGAAGTATTACCCAATTCCATCATTCCGTATAAAATTCTACGGTGAACGGGCTTAAATCCATCTCTAACATCCGGAAGGGCACGTGAAACAATGACCGACATGGAGTAGTCAATGTACGATGACTTCATTTCCTCCTCGATGTTAATCTTTATAATTCTGTCTTGTTCAAGCATTTAAAATGATTATTAATTATACATTGTATGGTCTGTGAAAAACCACGCTAAAGTACTACTTTTCCACGATATACGAAAGTTTTTCCGAAGAAAGTTTTTTTCTGCTTGAAGGACAGTCTGTTTGTCTATATTTAGTTATTAAAATTAAAAATTTCAAGGAGCGAATTGACTTCTAACCATTAATATTAGAAAAAGAAATGAGAAAAAGAATAAATACTACCATTAAGGAGACTATATTTGTGAAAAACAGGGAGTGGTATTTGTTATACCTTATATATATAATACAAAGCATTGTTTTTATGGCACGCCATTTGTAGATATAAGAAATAAAGCAAATATGCAATACAAACTTGATTAAATACGTATATTTGCCAGTAAATAACCCCTTAGAAGAAAAGGAAAAAGTATGAATAATCAATTCTCACAAAGAGTTTCCGACATTATCGTCTATAGCAAGGAAGAAGCTAACCGGTTGAGGAGTAGGCATATCGGACCTGAGCACCTACTTCTGGGAATGCTTCGTGACGGTGAAGGAAAAGCTATCGAGATATTGTCAAAACTCAACACCAATTTAGCTGCAGTAAAGCAGCAGATTGAAGCTCGGCTGAAGACAGAAGCTGATGATATGCTATTGCCTGATGCAGAGATACCGTTGTCTAATGACGCGGCAAAAATATTAAAAATGTGTATTTTAGAAGCACGTGGAATGAAAAGTAATATAGCTGATACAGAGCATGTTTTGTTAGCGATCCTAAGAGAAAGAAACAATATGGCTGCTTCCGTGCTCGAAGCTAATGACGTTAATTACGTGAAAGTGTTGGAACAAGCCACATTGCAACCGGATGTAAATTCCGGTATGGGATTTCCGGAAGACGATGATGATGAAGAAATGTCTTCTCCCCGATCTGGTGGAAGCGGTTCTGAAGAACGCCAGCAACAGGCGCAAACAGCTTCAAAAAAACCGGCCAATGACACGCCTGTACTTGACAATTTCGGTACAGATATGACAAAAGCGGCAGAAGAAGGACGTTTGGACCCTGTGGTAGGCAGAGAAAAGGAAATTGAACGCTTGGCTCAAATTCTGAGTCGCCGCAAAAAGAACAATCCGATTCTGATCGGTGAGCCTGGTGTAGGAAAATCAGCAATCGTTGAAGGACTAGCTTTGAGAATTATTCAAAAGAAAGTCTCACGCATCTTGTTTGATAAGCGAGTAGTAGCTCTTGACATGACCGCAGTTGTGGCAGGAACAAAATACCGTGGTCAGTTTGAAGAGCGTATTCGTTCCATTCTCAACGAGTTACAAAGGAATCCGAATGTGATCCTGTTCATTGATGAGATCCATACAATTGTAGGTGCAGGTTCTGCAGCCGGTTCAATGGATGCAGCCAATATGCTGAAACCTGCATTGGCACGCGGCGAAATACAATGTATTGGTGCTACTACCCTTGATGAATACCGTAAGAATATAGAAAAAGACGGTGCTTTGGAACGTCGTTTCCAAAAAGTTATGGTGGAACCCACTACTGCTGCCGAAACTCTTCAGATTCTGCGTAACATCAAGGATAAATATGAAGATCATCATAACGTGAACTATACAGATGAAGCATTGGAAGCTTGTGTCAAGTTGACAGACCGTTATATTACGGACCGTAACTTCCCTGATAAAGCTATTGACGCTTTGGATGAAGCAGGATCACGTGTACATCTGACCAACGTCAATGTGCCCAAGGAAATCGAAGAGCAGGAAAAACTCATCGAAGAAGCTAAAAGCAAGAAAAATGAAGCTGTGAAATCCCAGAATTTTGAACTCGCTGCCAGTTTCCGAGATAAGGAGAAAGAGCTTACGCTTCAGTTGGACGAAATGAAACGGGAATGGGAAAACAGCCTGAAAGAGAACAGACAGACTGTTGATGCAGAGGAAATTGCCAATGTTATTTCAATGATGTCCGGCATTCCGGTACAGCGTATGGCACAAGCCGAAGGAATCAAGCTGGCTGGCATGAAGGAGGATCTGCAATCGAAAGTAATCGCACAAGATCCGGCTATAGAGAAACTGGTCAAAGCTATTTTAAGAAGCCGTGTGGGATTGAAGGATCCTAATAAGCCCATTGGAACCTTTATGTTCTTAGGCCCGACTGGTGTAGGTAAAACCCATTTAGCCAAAGAATTGGCAAAATATATGTTCGGCTCTTCCGATGCACTGATTCGTATAGACATGAGCGAATTTATGGAAAAATTCACTGTCTCACGTCTGGTCGGAGCTCCTCCGGGATATGTAGGATATGAAGAAGGCGGACAATTAACTGAAAAAGTACGTCGCAAACCTTATTCTATCGTCTTGCTTGATGAGATCGAAAAAGCACATCCGGATGTGTTCAATCTCCTTCTTCAAGTGATGGACGAAGGCCGTCTAACTGACAGTTATGGCAGAATGGTTGATTTTAAAAATACAGTTATTATCATGACTTCCAATATTGGCACCCGCCAGTTAAAGGAGTTTGGACGTGGTGTAGGATTTGCTACACAAAGCCGTCTGGATGATAAAGAGTTCTCGCGAAGTGTTATACAAAAAGCATTAAATAAATCATTCGCGCCAGAATTTATCAATCGTGTCGATGAAATCATAACATTTGACCAACTCTCTTTGGAAGCTATCACGAAAATCATTGATATTGAGCTAAAAGGACTATATGATCGTATTGAATCTATTGGATATAAGCTAGTTATTGATGATGAAGCAAAAAGATTTGTGGCCGAAAAAGGATACGACGTGCAATTCGGAGCCCGCCCTTTAAAACGAGCTATTCAAACTCATCTAGAGGATGGACTGTCAGAACTCATTATAACTTCTTCTCTGAAAGAAAAAGATGTCATTCAAGTCTCTCTGAATAAAGAGAAAGGTGAATTGGAGATGAAAGTTATTGCATCTTGAAAGAAGATTGCTTAAATAAGATAAGTTATAAAATATGCCAGAATGTCAGACCTTAGGGTCTGGCATTTTTTTTGTCTCTATCTGAACAAATATCAATTAAAAACATTCTAATAAATAAACCAAAAAAATATACGTTATTATGCAAAAAGGTAATATTGGGGTTACAACAGAGAACATTTTCCCTATCATCAAAAAGTTCTTGTACAGTGACCATGAAATTTTTCTTCGCGAATTAGTGTCTAACGCAGTAGATGCCACTCAGAAACTGAATACCCTTGCTTCCATTGGAGAGTTTAAAGGTGAACTGGGCGATCTGACAATTCACGTTGAATTAGGTAAAGACACTATTACTATCTCCGACCGTGGTATTGGTCTGACTGCAGAAGAAATAGAAAAGTACATTAATCAGATTGCATTTTCAGGAGCAAATGATTTTCTGGAAAAATACAAAGATGATGCAAATGCAATCATCGGACATTTCGGTTTAGGCTTCTATTCTGCCTTTATGGTTGCAAAAAAGGTTGAAATTATCACCAAATCCTACAGAGACGAAGCACAAGCTATAAAATGGACTTGTGATGGTAGCCCTGAATTCACTATTGAAGAAGTAGATAAGGCAGATCGTGGTTCAGATATCATCTTATATATCGATGACGATTGCAAAGAATTCCTCGAAGAAACACGTGTTTCTGAGCTTCTGAAGAAATATTGCAGCTTCCTTCCTGTCCCCATTGCATTCGGAAAAAAGAAAGAATGGAAAGATGGCAAACAGATAGAAACCGCTGAAGACAATATTATTAACGATACCACTCCATTGTGGACTCGTAAGCCGAGCGAACTGTCGGACGAGGATTATAAGTCGTTCTATACCAAGTTGTACCCGATGTCAGACGAGCCATTATTTTGGATTCATCTGAATGTAGATTATCCGTTCCATCTGACCGGTATCCTCTATTTCCCGAAAGTAAAGAGCAATATTGAGCTGAATAAAAATAAGATTCAATTATATTGCAACCAAGTATATGTAACGGATTCTGTAGAAGGAATTGTACCGGACTTCCTGACTTTATTACATGGAGTTATTGATTCTCCGGATATTCCATTGAATGTATCCCGTTCTTATTTGCAAAGCGACTCGAATGTGAAGAAGATTTCTACCTATATCACGAAGAAAGTTTCCGACCGCCTGCAATCGATTTTCAAGAACGACCGCAAACAGTTTGAAGAGAAGTGGAATGATTTGAAAATATTTATCAATTACGGCATGCTTACTCAAGAGGATTTCTATGAGAAAGCGCAAAAATTCGCCCTTTTCACCGATACAGATAACAAACATTATACATTTGAAGAGTATCAGACCCTTATTAAAGATAATCAGACAGACAAAGATGGAAATCTGATCTATTTGTATGCTAATAATAAGGATGAACAATTCAGTTATATCGAGGCTGCCACCAACAAGGGGTACAATGTTCTGCTTATGGATGGTCAATTAGATGTAGCTATGGTAAGTATGTTGGAACAGAAGTTTGAGAAATCTCGCTTCACCCGTGTAGACAGCGATGTTATCGACAACCTTATCATCAAAGAAGACAAGAAAAACGAGACATTGGAAGGAGAAAAGCAAGAAGCTATCACAACTGCTTTCAAGAGCCAATTGCCCAAAATGGATAAAGTTGAGTTCAATGTAATGACACAGGCATTGGGAGACAATTCAGCTCCGGTGATGATTACTCAAAGCGAATATATGCGTCGTATGAAGGAAATGGCAAATATTCAGGCCGGAATGAGCTTCTATGGAGAGATGCCGGATATGTTCAATCTGGTTCTGAACTCCGACCATAAGCTTATCAAGCAAGTGCTTGACGAAGAAGAAGCAGCTTGTCACCCTGAAGTAGCTCCTATACAAACAGAGATGAATAGTGTCAGCAAGCGTCGCAATGAACTAAAAGACAGCCAAAAAGACAAGAAGGAAGAAGATATTCCTACTGCAGAGAAAGATGAATTGAATGAGCTGGATAAAAAATGGGATGAACTGAAAAATAAAAAAGAAGGCATCTTTGCAGGATATGCCAGCAACAACAAGGTAATCCGTCAACTCATCGACCTGGCTTTATTGCAAAACAATATGCTAAAAGGTGAAGCTCTGAACAACTTCGTGAAGCGCAGTATTGAGCTGATTTAATACCGCCCCTTTATTTATAACATAAATCAATGAAAGAGCATTCAACACTAAAACGTGTTGCAATGCTCTTTTTTCATCATAAAACGAACGCTAAAATATCGATAAATTGGAAAGTATTGTATATATTTGAACACTAAATGATAAATACTTCAATTGTTTGATTTGGGTTATGAGAAAAATACTTTTAGTGTTAATTGCTATATGGTTATTCATGCCGACTGTCTGTGCCCAAAAAGTAGGTCTTGTCTTAAGTGGTGGCGGTGCCAAAGGATTGACACACATCGGCATCATTCGCGCCTTAGAAGAAAATAACATTCCTATCGATTATATTACAGGAACTTCCATGGGAGCCATTATCGGCTCTCTTTATGCGATGGGGTATTCTCCTGATGATATGGAAGAATTATTGAAGTCAGAAGACTTTAAAAGATGGTATTCTGGACAAATAGAAGAGAAATACGTATACCACTTCAAGAAAAATGTCCCGACACCGGAGTTTTTTAATATCCGTTTCTCATTCAAAGACTCATTAAAAAACTTCAAACCACAATTTCTGCCCACAAGCGTAGTAAATCCCATACAGATGAATCTGGTTTTTGTAGATTTGTATGCACGCGCTACAGCTTCGTGTAAAGGCGATTTCGACAAGTTGTTCGTTCCTTTCCGATGCATAGCTTCTGATGTCTACAATAAAAAGCAACTCGTAATGAGAAACGGAGATTTGGGAGATGCCGTCCGAGCTTCCATGAGCTTTCCCTTTATGTTTAAGCCTATAGAGATTGACAATGTGCTGGCATATGACGGAGGGATCTACAATAATTTCCCAACAGACGTTATGAGAGACGATTTTCATCCGGATATTATAATTGGAAGTGTGGTATCTACAAACCCCACCAAACCCAAGGAAAATGACCTCATGAGCCAGATAGAAAACATGGTCATGCAAAAAACCGACTATTCTATTCCGGATTCAATGGGTATTCTGATGACATTCAAATATGACAATGTCAGCTTGATGGATTTTCAGCGAATAGATGAATTGCATGATATCGGATATAACCGAACCATAAGCATGATGGATTCTATAAAAAGCCGTATACAAAGGAGGGTTAATTTGGATAATATACGTTTGAGAAGAATGGTATACCGAAGCAACTATCCGGAATTACGCTTCAAAAACATCATTATTGACGGAGCCAATCCCCAACAACAGGCATATATTAAAAAAGAATTTCATAGCTCTGACAATAAGGAATTCACTTACGAAGACTTGAAAGAAGGCTATTTCCGGCTGCTTTCAGACAACATGATTTCCGAAATCATCCCGCACGCCGTATATAATCCGGAGGATGAAACGTATGACCTGCATTTAAAAGTCAAACTGGAAAATAATTTTGCCGTACGATTAGGTGGGAATATTTCCACGTCCAACTCGAATCAAATTTATCTCGGGCTCAGCTATCAGGATTTAAATTACTATGCGAAAGAATTTCTTTTTGACGGTCAACTCGGGAAAGTCTATAATAATGCACAATTCATGGCTAAGATCGACTTTTCTACTGCGATCCCGACCTCTTACCGCTTTATCGCATCTATTACTACTTTCGACTATTTTAAGAAAGACAAGTTATTTTCCAGAAATGACAAGCCAGCATTTAATCAGAAAGACGAACGCTTCCTTAAACTTCAGGTAGGGCTACCGTTCCTTTTAAGTAAACGAGCTGAATTTGGAATAGGAATCGCCAGAATAGAAGACAAATATTTCCAGAGAAATATCATCGATTTTGAGAAAGACAGATTCGACAGAAGCCGTTATGATTTATTCGGCGGCTCTATCAGCTTCAATGGAAGCACACTTAATTCACGGCAATACCCGACACAAGGCTACAAAGAAGCTCTTGTTGCACAGATATTCATGGGACGGGAAAGATTCTATCCAGGTGAAGAGACCAAAGGAGTTCAAATAAATAAAGAACACCATTCCTGGCTGCAATTATCATATATGAAAGAAAAATACCATACGATGAGCGAACACTGGGTTTTGGGATGGTATTTAAAAGCTTTGTACGCTTCCAAGAACTTTTCCGAGAATTATACGGCGACTATGATGCAAGCAGGTGAGTTTTCACCTACTCTACATAGTAAACTCACCTATAATGAAGCTTTCCGCGCCAATCAATTTGTGGGAGCCGGCATTCGTCCCATCTATCGTCTCAATCAAATGTTCCATCTGCGAGGTGAATTTTATGGTTTTATGCCTATATATCCGATTGAAAGAAACTCATTAAATAAGGCATATTATGGAAAAGCCTTCTCTAAATTCGAATATTTGGGAGAAATTTCTGTTGTGTGTCAATTACCGTTCGGAGACATCTCTGCTTATGTAAATCATTATAGCTCACCGAGAAGGGAGTGGAATGTCGGGTTAAGTATCGGTTTCCAACTGTTTAATTACCGTTTCATCGAATAATTTTCTACAAAAAAAAGTCGCCGAATGCTTGCTAATTCGGGAAAAGTACGTATCTTTGCACCCGTTAAAACGAAACAATGGTCGCGTAGCTCAACTGAATAGAGTAGCTGACTACGGATCAGCCGGTTACAGGTTTGAATCCTGTCGCGATCACTTTTTCGGAAAAACAGAATGGCCGCGTAGCTCAACTGAATAGAGTAGCTGACTACGGATCAGCCGGTTACAGGTTTGAATCCTGTCGCGGTCACTTCTACCAACATTTAACAAGGTCGCGTAGCTCAACTGAATAGAGTAGCTGACTACGGATCAGCCGGTTACAGGTTTGAATCCTGTCGCGATCACCAAAGTCCTCTGCATTTTTTGTGGAGGATTTTGTTTTTTACCCCATTCCATCGAAGAAATCCGGCATCACGAGAAAAAAAAATTAAGCGGTTATTTTATCTAAATCGAGCGATCATTTCACATCAAACGACCGTATGATTATGTACAATCAATAGGATGTTTTACAAAAACACTTTAATAGTTATTTTCAAACATCAAGAAGTTTACTTTCAAACATTGGAAAGTTTAAAAAGTGCATGCAACGTATGTTCAAACAATGCACTTTCATCTTCACCTTTTGCTCGAAACCACTATAAACAAGCGGATACAGGATGAAGGGAAAGCATTTCACTTTTATACTACATTAGTTTATCAAATATGCTATTAGCTTATCGGATTTTGCTATTAGCTAATCAAATTATGCTAATAGCAAAAAATAGAAAGAACTAAAAAAAATCCCCCTTCACCTTGTATCTGCCTGTTCATGGGAGGCATGACAAAAAGGTGAAGGGGGAATACCTATTTATAAAATGTATGGAGAATCGATACTTCTCAGTATCAGATCAACATTTAATATTCAGTTCGTTTAAGACTTTACGTATTGCCTCAAATGTCGTAATTCGAGTCGGAACCAACGGCAATCGAAGTTTATTTTCAATCATCCCCATTGCATTCAGCATGGATTTTACTCCTGCCGGATTTCCATCCACAAACAAAAGATCAAATAGCTCAGTAAATCGATGATGAATAGTGAGTGCATTAGCAAAATCACCTTGAAGCGCCAAACGTGTCATACGGCTGAATTCACGCGGGAAAGCATTGCCGATTACAGAGATCACTCCAACAGCTCCCAAGGTTATTAACGGAAAAGTAATACCGTCATCACCGGAAATAACATTGAAATTATCCGGTTTATTCTTGATAATGTCATCCATTTGAGTAATATTACCGGAAGCTTCTTTAATAGCGATTACATTACTAAAATTACGAGCAATGCGCAAGGTCGTCTCAGCAGTCATATTTACTCCTGTACGCCCCGGCACATTATACAACACGATAGGAAGTTCCGTAGCTTCCGATATGGCTTTATAATGCTGATAAATTCCCTCTTGCGATGGCTTATTATAATATGGCACTACAGACAATATAGCGTCAACTCCTGTAAAATCGTCATTTTTCAATGTTTCTACTATTGCGCGTGTATTGTTACCGCCTACACCCAGCAAAATAGGAATTCTTCCGTTAACGCGGTCAATCACCATCTTTTTGATGGTTTTCTTCTCTTCTTCGGTAAGAGTCGGTGTTTCGGCTGTAGTCCCCAGCACACACAAGAAATCCGCATTATTCTGCAATAGATAGTCTACCAAACGCATCAACGCATCATAATCAACGCTTTCATCCTCTTTGAAAGGAGTAATCAGTGCTACCCCCATTCCTTTCAATTTAGTCTGTATCATGAGTTTTAATTATAATCTCTAATTTTATTAGGCGCAAAAGTACGAATATTTTTCATATCTTACGATATAAGTTTCAGAAATTCGTCCTCGCTTAGTATGGTTACTCCAAGTTTTTTTGCTTTTTCCAGTTTGGCTGGCCCCATATTGTCACCGGCAAGGATAAAACTGGTCTTAGCAGAGATACTTCCCACATTCTTACCGCCATTTTTCTCAATAAGGTCTTTATATTCGTCCCGTGAATGATGCGTAAATACACCGCTGATCACAATAGACTGACCAGCTAATTTATCCGTATATCCACTCATATCTTCTTCTGTACGATAGAGCTGTAACCCAGCCTCTTTTAACCTGCCAACTAACTCTCGGTTAGACTCATTTGAGAAATACAGAAGAATGCTTCGCGCTATTTTTTCCCCGATTTCATCGATACTTATCAGCTTTTCAAGGTCAGCCTGTCGCAGCTCGTCAATGTCCCCGAACGACTTGGCTATTTTCTTTGCTACCGTCTCGCCAACAAACCGAATTCCCAAAGCAAAGATGACACGTTCAAAAGGAACTGTCTTACTCTGCTCAATCCCCGTAATAATATTCTCTGCAGATTTTTCTCCCATACGATCCAACCCTTTGATATCATCGGCTTTCAATTCATACAGATCCGCCGTATTATGAATCAATCCCAAACGATAGAACATATCCACCGTTTCAGGACCCAATCCATCAATATTCATGGCTTTCCGACTAATAAAATGCTCTATTTTACCTTTAATCTGAGGGGGACATGCAGTTTCATTAGGACAATAATGGGCAGCTTCGCCTTCATATCTAATTAATTTGCTGCCACATTCGGGGCAATTGGTAATAAACCTGACCTTTTCACCAAGCATAAAACTACGGGCATCTTTATCCACTCCTGTAATTTTAGGAATGATCTCACCACCTTTTTCTACATAAACCATATCTCCGATATGCAGATCAAGCCCTTCGATAATGTCCGCATTATGCAATGAAGCACGTTTGACAATCGTTCCGGATAGCTGAACAGCATCTAAGTTGGCAACAGGAGTGACAGCACCTGTTCTGCCTACCTGATAAGTTACCATATTCAACCGTGTCAATGCACGTTCTGCCTGAAATTTATAGGCAATCGCCCATCTGGGAGATTTCGCCGTAAAACCGAGATTCTTTTGTTGTCTCAGACTATTTACCTTCAAGACGATTCCATCAGTAGCTACAGGCAGATTCTTTCGTTCTACATCCCAATAATTGATAAATTCAAAAACCTCCTCCAACGTCTGGCATTTACGCGTCAAATCAGAGATTTTAAATCCCCATTTTGCAGCTTCCTGAAGATTTTCATAATGTCCGTCACAAGGCAGATTATCTCCCAAAAGATAATATAAATACGCATCCAGCTTGCGAGAAGCTACAATAGAAGAATTCTGAAGCTTCAATGTTCCTGAGGCCGCATTTCTCGGATTAGCGAAAAGCGGCTCCTCACGTGCTTCTTTTTCGCGGTTCAACTCCTCAAATACTTCCCAGGGCATAAGGATTTCCCCACGAATCTCAAAAGAAGAAGGATAATTGTCACCACGGAGCACAAGTGGAATAGAACGGATTGTCTTTACGTTATCTGTCACATCATCGCCCTTTTCTCCATCTCCGCGTGTAACGGCACGAACCAGTTTTCCATCTTCGTAGGTCAAAGAAATGGAAGTACCATCATATTTCATCTCACAGCAAATCTCAAAATCCTCATTCAACGCTTTTCGTACACGCTCATAAAAATCTGTAACTTCGCCTTCAGAGTACGTATTTGCCAAAGACAACATGGGGTATTTATGTGCAACCTGCGTGAAATTCTTGTTAATGTCACTGCCGACACGCATAGTGGGCGAATTTTCATCTTTATATTCCGGATGTGCCAGCTCCAGATCCTGGAGTTCACGCATCTTATCATCAAACTCCTTATCTGAAATTTCGGGAGCATTCAAAACGTAATAATTATAGTTGTGCCGATGAAGTTCAGCACGCAATTCCTCTATTTTTTCCTTTATATCCATATTTCTTCGATTGTTTAAGGCAAAAATACAGGTTTATCTTTGAATATTTGTACTTTTGCGAAAAATTATAAAGATTATGCGTATTGATATTATAACAGTTTTACCCGAGATGATTGAAGGCTTCTTCAATTGCTCCATCATGAAACGAGCTCAGGATAAGGGACTTGCAGAAATACATATCCACAATCTGCGCGATTATACCGAAGACAAATATCGTCGTGTCGATGATTATCCTTTTGGCGGATTCGCCGGCATGGTCATGAAGATAGAGCCTATCGAACGCTGCATTAACGCTCTGAAGGCTGAACGCGACTATGATGAAGTGATTTTTACGACCCCCGACGGAGAACAGTTCAATCAGCCAATGGCCAACAGCCTTTCTTTGGCCCAAAACCTGATTATCCTTTGCGGACATTTCAAAGGTATTGATTATCGTATCCGTGAACACCTGATCACCAAAGAAATCAGTATCGGAGATTATGTGCTGACAGGAGGCGAACTGGCAGCAGCAGTCATGGCGGACGCAATTGTCCGTATCATCCCCGGAGTGATTTCAGACGAACAATCGGCACTTTCTGATTCTTTTCAGGATAATCTGTTGGCGGCACCTGTATATACTCGTCCTGCTGACTATAAAGGCTGGAAAGTACCCGATATTTTGTTATCCGGCCATGAAGCAAAAATAAAAGAATGGGAGCTACAGCAATCTTTAGAACGAACCAAAAAACTTCGCCCTGACTTACTGGAAGACTAAAAGATATATGTAAATAAAAACAACGGTGAGAAATATGAGAATTTCCACCGTCGTTTTTATTTATATTCTACAAGAAAGACAAATCTGTTATTTTACTCTTCGCACTGGGAATCCTCTTTTCATCTATCATTCCGGCATTGATTTTACTCAGTATACTTAAAAAGTAAAATAGCATTTTTCTTTCATATTATATGCGAAGAGTTATTGTATGTTTTCAATTATACCTCAAGCGCACCAATAATTTCTTTTACTGACTTACATCCGTGTCTTTCCAAGTAATTATTTATACCATCTTCAACTTTGATTGTAACAGCCGGATCTATAAAATTTGCCGTACCAATCTGGATCGCAGAAGCACCGGCAAGCATAAACTCAACAGCATCTTTCCAGTTCATAATACCTCCCAATCCTATGACAGGAATATTTACCACCTTTGCAACTTGCCAAACCATACGCAAGGCAATCGGTTTCACAGCAGCACCGGACATTCCTCCTGTCACTGTTGACAGAATGGGACGTTTACGTTCCGCATCAATAGCCATTCCTAGCAATGTATTGATTAATGATACACTATCCGCACCACTTTCTTCTGCTGCACGGGCAATTTCTGTGATATCAGTAACGTTCGGAGAGAGTTTAACGATAAGTGTCTTTTTGTAAGCTGCACGTACCGCTTTTACTACTTCAGAAGCACCTTTTGCTGACACACCAAAAGCCATACCTCCTTGCTTTACATTGGGGCACGAGATATTTAGTTCTATAGCAGGAATTTTGTCAAGTTCATTAATGATCTCTGCAGTTTTCACATAATCCTCAATAGCAGACCCCGACACGTTTACAATCATATTCGTTTGAATGTCTTTTATACGAGGATATATCTGTTCCACAAAGTAGTCAACCCCCTTATTTTGCAGTCCTACAGCATTTAGCATACCGGAAGGAGTCTCTGCCATACGAGGATATGGGTTACCTTCACGTTTGTGAAGAGTAGTACCTTTTACAATAATACCGCCTATTCGCGCTATATCAATGAAATCCGAAAACTCTTCACCATATCCAAATGTACCAGATGCAGTCATCACCGGGTTCTTCATCTGCAATTCACCAATGTTTACACTTAAATCTGCCATAGTAGTTTATTTATATTAAAAACAGGACCTTCTTTACATACACACAAATGTCCTTCTGTCGTATTTTCCACACAACAGAGACATGCTCCAATTCCACAAGCCATTGTATTTTCCAAAGAAACTTCACATTCTATCTGATTACTTTTGGCATATTTTGCCACAGCCATCATCATCGGTTTAGGACCACAAGTATAAATCTGCTCAAAATGTACCTGATTTAATATAGAATGCTGGGTGACGTATCCTTTTTCTCCGTGACTTCCGTCTTCTGTAGTAGTATATACCTCTCCATATTTAGCAAATTCTTCCAGCTGCAACAAGTCTTTATTGCTACGAGCCCCTAAAAGGAAGGTAGGTTTATGACCATTTTTCGCCAATTGTTCACCTAAATATAACATAGGGGCTGTTCCGACACCTCCGCCCACAAGCAAAAGCTTATCAGAAGGCTTTTGAGGCATTGTATAGCCATTCCCCAAAGGAAGTACTACGTTGATCACATCGCCCGAATTTACTTCTGCTAAACGTCTTGTTCCGTCTCCGATCAACTGAATAAGGAACCACACTTCGTTTTGTCGCTTGTCTACAAAATTAATAGAAATAGGACGGCGTAAAAATGTAGTAGATGAACCGTCCACCCGAAGTTCGGCAAACTGCCCCGGCAACATCTCGGGCAGTAATGACTGAGAAGTCAATTTCAGCAATACATAGTTTGCATTCAATCTGATATTCTCAGTAACTGTCAGATCTAAAATAAATTTCTTCATGTATGGATATAAAAGTATAAATTCGTATTCCGGTGCAAAGATACAGGAATTTGCTCAAACCACCGATTTTACCTCTCATTTTTCAGGTCGAAAGGTTTCATAAGTATTATCATCAAAGAATATTCTTATTTCAGTGATTTTTCTGGCAGGCTTTTCTATGTACCTAATTTCCTGTTTTACAATCTCTTTAGGTGCATTTTCGGCTGTTCTTAATGCCATTTCCTTGCGATTTTCCGGATTAATCGTCTCTTTGGACGGATTTACAGGATTCTCATCAAACAAAGAAGGCTGATAATCTCCATTGGAAGAAACTGCAGAAGCATCTTCTGCAGATGCTATCATTTCGCCTTTACCATAAAGCAACCATTCAAGATTTACATAATTATAGGTCTGATGTACCTTCATTACAACCTCCAAGCTTGGTTTATTCCGATCATTCAAAATATGCGAGAGAGTAGATTGCTGGACTCCAATTGTCTCAGCAAAAACTCTTGGAGGAACTTTTTCTCTCTCCATTATCATTCTAATTCTGTCTTTTATCTCCATACAGCTTCTTTCTTGTTACAATTGTATGTATTAAACGTTGGTTTCACAAAAATACTAACAACCACTACGGATATACAAAGGTAAACATTACAAATCACAAATGCAAATTACAAGTATAAAAATAACAATATTACAAATGTGTGATCATTATCACAATTAGACTAATACGTTTGTAAAACACAAAATAAAACATAAATTACAATGATATTTTAGATTTAACAAAACAATATATTATATTGATTTACAACATTATATATACGGATAAGAAATAAGTAAATACAATATTCACAAAAATATGCTTCACTCAAACAGTAATTTTAGAGCTATAATTCAATATTAGAGTATATTTATATGGTATACAATGATATAACATATAAAAAACAAATTGTTAACCACTCTCCTATTACATTTATAAACTGCATATTACTACTGTAAAACAATCAGTATACTTTTGTGATTCAGCTGGATTGATCACATTTGTAATCTGTTCACAGATATAAACTTCACAAACAAACAGGCATGATTACACAAACGTAAATATCAATAGTTGCAAAAACAATAAATCAAGGAATAAAATGCATTATTTACTTATGTATATTGAGAACTCTTCAAATCTTCTTTTACATTTTCTTCTGAAGTACCTCGCAAATCGTAAATCCTTGCCATATTTCCGCACATTCAGTCGATCAATTGTTTTTTTTCAATTCTAGAAGCTCTAAAATTGAATTAAACACCTGTATTATAATAAATTACACCTATTTTATCAATACCCAAATTAAGATCAACTAGAAAAATGACAGCAAAATATCCCAATTATCCCACAAATTATCAAAATGACATTTTATCAATTCAGGAAAAGAAAGATGATCCTTCCAATTTATGCAAAACCATTTATGCTAATACGATTTGCCATTCTATATTTATAGTCTGAATTAAATCAGATTTTTTCAATTTTGAAAATGAATATAACATAACCTCAAAAACTAGAAAAGAGAGAAATTACCAAAATTGAACTTAAAGAAGAGAAGCAAAAGATCTTCAAATTCCTTTCCATTCATAAAAGTCAGGAAAAAGAGAACAACAGATCCATTGTAAAATATTCGTCTATAAAAGAAGATTTGGTTATGAGTCTGACACAACTAATTTGCAGTATATAAAGAAGGCATATACTTAATCTGTTTTACAGTAAAAGTATATGCCTTTTGTTTATTTAGAGTATTCAGTTTTCCTAATGCAAAATTTTAAACACTAATTCACGAAGAATATCTCCGTCAGACATTGAACTATTTTTCACTCCTTTTGATTTTGCATCGGCATATCGTATTTCACCAACAATCTGCATTGTCTTTACTCCACTATATTTGCGCATCGCAATTGAGTAATCCCGAGCTTGCCAAGTAGTTCTTAGCCCTAGCATATTAGCAATACCCTGCTCCGATTTATCAGGCGCATAATATGCTAACATCAAGTTTGAATAAAAGCTGAATAACAAAGACAATGTCATTTGAATTGGATTCGTTTTGGGATTTTCCTCAAAGTATTTTATTATTTTATTTGCTTTCAGAATATCTTTTTCAACCAGAGCACTCCGCAATTCAAAGTTATTATAATCTTTGCTTATGCCTATGTTCTTCTCAATTTGTTCGGGAGTTACACGTTTCTGTCCCGTAGGCAAAGTGATAATCAGCTTTTCTAATTCACCTGTCAAACGACTTAAATCCGAGCCGACAAAATCAGCCAGCATAGCTGTTGCCTTAGGTTCCATATCTATTCCTTTTCTCTTCATGTAGGAAGCAATAAAGGCCGGAAGCTGGGCATCTTTTATCTTCTTAGACTCGAACAAAACACCAGTCTTTTCTACTTCAGCTGCCAACTTTTTCCTACGATCCAATGTTCCATGCTTATGGCATATCACCAAAATAGTGGAATGAAGCGGTTTCTGAAGATAGTACGATAATTCTTCGATGTTCCGGACCGCTTGCGCTTCTTTGACTACCACCACTTGGTGTTCGGACATCATAGGATAGCGTTTGGCAGCATTTATGATTGTCGCTACATCCACATCAGCACCGTACACTACAGTCAGGTTGAACTCTTTTTCCGTTTCGTTCAAGACATTATCAGTAATGTAATCGGCAATCAAATCGATATAATACGATTCTTCTCCCATCAAATAGTAGATGGGACGATACTGCTTTGCCCTCAGTTCTTTGAGGATGTCATCACAGGTCAGCTCTTGTTTTGCCATATATATTTTTTAGAAAGACCGGCAGTTACCAGTCGAATTTCAAGTGTTTTACAGTTTTCTTTGCATCAATAATCATACGCAGAGAAGCGATACCAATCTCAACATGCTCTTCTACATAGTTCTTGGTAACCAGATTATCGCTTTTATCAGTTTTCACTCCATCCGGAGTCATAGGCTGGTCAGATACCAATAACAATGCTCCTGTCGGAATATGATTGGCAAAGCCACAGCTGAACAAAGTGGCCGTTTCCATATCAACCGCCATCGCACGTGTCTTTTTCAGATACTCCTTGAATGCTTCGTCATGCTCCCAAATACGGCGATTGGTGGTATAGACAGTACCCGTCCAATAATCACGGCCATAGTCACGAATGGACGAAGAAACAGCACGCTGCAACATAAATGCAGGCAAAGCGGGAACTTCAGGTGGAAAATAATCATTGGATGTTCCTTCACCACGAATAGCGGCAATAGGAAGGATTAAATCGCCAATTTGATTTTTCTTGTCGATACCACCACATTTACCTAAAAATAAGCAGGCTTTCGGATGAATAGCTCCTAATAAATCCATGATAATAGCGGCATTAGGGCTTCCCATACCGAAATTGATCATTGTAATGCCTTCGGCTGTAGCGGAAATCATATTGGCATCTCTACCCAAAATAGGAACATCAAACTGATTTGCGAAAATCTCTACGTACTTGTTGAAGTTAGTCAACAGAATATACTCTCCAAAATCTTCCAGGTTACGTTTTGTGTAACGGGGCAGCCAATTAGCTACGATTTCTTCTTTCGTTTTCATAATTATCTATTAAATTTGTGGTTCCAATAATGGAAACCGTTATTTAACTTACAAAAATAATAAATGTTATCGTTAAACCTACCAGTATTCGACACTAAAATAAACGTACGAAACGGAAAAAATGTAATTTTCGACGTGATTCGCAAACGATATGTCGCACTTACCCCGGAAGAATGGGTACGGCAACACTTTGTTCACTTTCTTATTGCGCACAAAGGATATCCGAACGCACTCCTTGCTAACGAAGTAATGGTTAAGCTGAACGGCACAACTAAAAGATGTGATACAGTACTTTACCGGAGAGACCTTTCAGCACGAATGATCGTAGAATACAAAGCTCCGCACATCGAGATCACACAAGCGGTATTCGATCAGATAACCCGCTATAATATGGTATTGAAAGTTGACTATCTGATAGTAAGTAATGGAATGCAGCATTATTGTTGCCGGATGGATTACGCCCATCAGAGCTATACCTTTCTTCAGGATATTCCCGATTATAACGCGCTATAAAGATAGTGTCACTATAAGGTCAGGATACTTACACTATACCACACACATAGTGTAAGTATCCCAAGCACATAGTGACACCATCTTTTTCTTGTCTCCGAAAGCTTTTCAATCGATATTCTATTTTTACATATCCGTATTTTTTTTCACATCATCATTTTTCTTCCTGCTAAACTTCTCTTGCAGTTTCTGCATCAATTCATAGAAATTAGGAATATAGACTGTCGCTAATAAAGTATTCATCGCCATACCGAAAACAACCGCAGTACCCAACGCTATACGGCTCTGCGCACCAGCCCCAGTAGCAAACAGCAAAGGCATTACTCCCAATACAAAAGCAAAAGAAGTCATCAAGATCGGACGTAAGCGGACATGTCCTGCTTCGTATGCAGCCTCACGAATTGAGTTTCCTTCAGCACGGAAATCACGGGCAAACTCTACAATCAGAATACCATTCTTTGCCGAAAGTGCAACAAGCAGGATAATACCAATTTGTGTATATACGCTGACCGGAGTTCCCATTATCATACATCCTATCATTGCTCCCAACAAGGCCACCGGCAAACCTATCACGGCAGCCACCGGACTGGTCCAGCTTTCATATTGCGCAGCCAAAACAAGGAATGCTACAATCAAGGCCATGACCAGAACAATGGTGGTCGTATTTCCCGCCTGTGTTTCCTGATAGGCAACTGACGTCCATTCATAGCCAAATTCATCTCCCAGCTGTTCTTTAAACAAAGTTTCCATTTCTTGAATAGCCTGTCCGGAACTGCTTCCGGGCGCTACATTACAAGTCAAGGCAGCTGTTGAATACATATTGTAACGATTGATCTGATCCTGTCCCAACTGCTCTTCCACTTTGGTAAAAGAAGAAAGGGGGACCATCTCTCCTGCCGAATTAGCCACACTGAGTTTTAAGACATCATCAATGACGCGTTGTGCCTGATCACGCGCTTCGATCTTCACCTGATAAATATGACCGAATTCAACGAAATCATTAACGTATGCCGCCCCCATATAATAGCTTAATGTAGAAAATACATCATTCAGAGCAATGCCCATAAATTGCACCTTATCACGATCGATATTCAGAAAATATTGAGGGACATTTGCCTGATACTGACTGGATACAGAAGCTAAGGCCGGTTTGGAATGAGAAGAAGCAAGCAATGCGTCAATAGCCTGCTGCATTTCTGTCGGTCCCAGATTCCTCCGGTCTTCCAATTGAAGTTGCAAGCCACCGGAAGCACCCAATCCTGGAATAGCCGGAGGAACCATAGCAAATGCTTGTCCTGCCTGTATCTCCATATACGCTTCGCCATTAAAACGGTCGACAACGGCAGCAGCCGTATGCTCCTTCCCTTTCCTTTCGTCCCAGTTTTTCAGGACAACAAAATAGGTCGCGGAGTTACTTTGCTCACCTCCGCCCATCACGGAGAAACCAGTGATTCCAATGTAATTCTCCACTTCCGGATAAGAATCCAAAATAGCATTGATTTTATCCCCGACAGCTTGTGTACGTTCCAAGCTGGCTGCCGGAGGAAGCTGAACAACAGCAATAAAATAACCATCATCTTCATCCGGAATAAATGTCGACGGCCAACGCATAAAGAGTATTATGGCAATCACTGTCAGAATAGCAAAAGATACAAAAGAGATAAGCGGACGTTGAAGCAACCATTTCACCGTACTATCGTAGACTCCCTGTGTCTTATCATACGCTTTATTAAATCCTTTGTATATAAAGAAGTTAGACGGTTTGCTCTTTTCGAGGAATAGAGCACAAAGAGCAGGCGTCAGTGTCAGTGAGTTAAAACCGCTTAATACGGTAGAAGCAGCAATTGTCAGTGCAAACTGCTTATACAACTGCCCCGAAATACCGCTGATCATCATCGTCGGAATAAACACGGCAAGCAAAACAAGCACCACTCCGACAATCGGCCCCGTAATTTCCCCCATAGCTTTTGTGACTGCTTCACGAGTTGAATATTGTCCGGTCTCCAGCAATCTTGAAGCATTCTCAACCACCACAATAGCATCATCCACTACAATGGCAACTGCCAGAATCAATCCGAACAGAGTCAGCGTATTGATCGAAAAACCAAATGCCGCCATAACTGCCAATGTACCGATCAGCGATACAGGAATTGTGATACAAGGAATAATAACCGCTCTCCAGTTCTGCAAAAACAGGAAAATAACCAGTACTACCAGCAGCGTTGTCTCAAAAAATGTCACCATTACTTCATCAATAGAAGCATGAATTACATCCGTTGTATCCAAAGTTACGTTATAGGCTACTCCTGTAGGAAAACTGGTCGCCAGTTCCTCCATCTTAGCCTTCACTCCTTTTGAAACGTCCAGCGAATTGGAGCCCGGCTGCTGATAGATAGCAATCGCTGCGGTAGGCATCCCCTTCAATCGTGATACTACACTATAAGAAGCAGACCCCAAATCTATTCGCGCAATATCTTTCAGGCGAAGCATTGCCCCATCCTGTTCCCGACGAATGATAATATTCCCGAATTGCTCCGGAGAAGTAAGTCGCCCCTGTACATTAAGTGTATATTGAAAGGCATTTTTATTGTCCTGTCCGATCGGTTGACCGATATAGCCGGCGGACACTTCCATATTCTGAGACTGAATGGACTGATATACTTGCGCCGGAGAAATATTCCGGATGCGCATGGCTTCAGGATCCAGCCAGATACGCATGGAATAATCACCTGCTCCCATAACATTAACAGCTCCTACGCCAGGCACACGTGATAACTGATCGACCAAATTCAATTTGGCATAGTTAGTCAGATAGAGACTGTTGTAGACGGAGTCTTTCGAAGTCATTGTCAGGAACATGACAATGTTCGAAGACTGTTTCTGCACAGTTACCCCCTGCACCACTACCGGTTCCGGCAAGGATGATTGCGCAACACTTACCCTGTTCTGTACTTGTACGGTAGCCATATCGATATCTGTACCGACGGCAAATGTAATTGTCAGCGAATATGCTCCCGAAGAGGAAGAATTTGAAGACATATAGAGCATACCGTCCACCCCATTTACCTGCTGCTCGATGGGGAGTCCTACCGTTTGGGCTACAGTTTCGGCATTCGCACCGGGATAGACAGCCGATACCTGAACCGTCGGAGGTGTAATCTCCGGAAATTGCGCCACGGGCAATATATTGAGTGCGACCAAACCGGCTACCACAATGAGCAGGGCAAGTACGGTAGCAAAAATTGGTCGGTTAATGAAAAACTTAGAAAACATAATATATAAGTTTACGATTAATATTTATATAAGGACAAACAGTTTCCTGCATCGTCTGAAGATAACCAACAAGCCGACCGCATCAGGGTATCGGCTTTATCTTCATTCCATCTCTGACCTTCATCAGAGCTTCGGTAACGTATCGTTGCTGTGGTGAAAGTCCTCCCAACACCTGCCGTAAGGTATCATTAATCAGTTGTCCTATTTCAATATGCCGATAGTGTACTATGTCCGAATCATTGACGGCATACAGGAATTTACCGAGCTGATCGGTTCCGATGGAAGCCTCTTTCACAAGAATTGCATGATCGGCCTCTCCATAAGGTAAGGTAATGCTGACGTACAATCCACTCTTCAGTACTCCCTGCGGATTATCAAAATTGGCACGTACCATCAGAGTTCCTGTATTCAGGTCTACGTTCGGTGACAGATAATCCAGTGTTGCCGGATAGGATTCGGTACCTTCTTTCCCAAGCTGAACCATGATCTTTTTCGGAAGCTCCTTCGTTGGCTGCTGATTGTTCATCGACATCTCCAGCCATTGATTATCAGCAACATTAAAATACGCATACATCTGATCGTCCTTATAAATGGTAGCCAGCGTAACCGGCTGCAAAGAACCGCCGACATAACTGCCGACATCCACTGTCGACTTGCTGATTGTCCCGTCAAAAGGGGCACGAACATAACAATATCCTAAATTTGTACGCGCTGTACTCAAAGCAGCTTCCGCATTGCTGACAGCTGCTACTCCTTCTGTCACAGACGATTCCGACTGCAACACCTGTATCTGACTCACAGCATCACTTTTCACAGCCTCCTTCATACGGCTATAATTATTACGGGCATATTCCAATTGTGCCTGAGCAGTTTTCAGTTCAGCTTCCGCTTGTGCCACCTTATCATTATATAAGGTAGGTTCTATTACAAACAGCAACTGCCCTTTTTTTACCCGTCCACCCGGTACGTAAGAGACAGACCGTAATGTTCCGTTCACTCTGGCCACAAGATTTACAGTTTTCTCCGTTGTCAGATAGCCCGGATAATCTTTCGTCAGAGTGATGTCCTTCACTATAGGTTTCGCTACGCTAATTGCCAGAGTCGGCATTCCCTTCATTGCTCCGGCGTCTTTTTTCTCCTTGCAACCAGTCAATACCGACAACACAAGAAAAATATACATTAGTTTTTTCATATCCGTTAGGTTATATTTTATTTATAGATTCTTTTATTCTCTCCAACCGCCTCCCAGCGCTTTATAAAGACTTATCAGTTGCAGTAACGAGCTACCCTGCGCCTGTACCAGTTGATTCTCATAAGATAACAAAGACCGTTGTGCATCGAGCACATTCTGAAAAGGAGAAAGCCCTTGTTTATAAAGTTCCAGTGAAAGTTTCAGAGTTTCAACACCTTGATTACGCACTTCCCTCAAAGCTACAATCTGCTTGATTGAGTTCCGATAGGAGTTCATGGCGTTATCCGTTTCCTGTACCGCAGTCAGAACTGTCTGATTAAATTGATTGATAGATTCATCCAACTGTGCCTTAGCCAGTCTTGTTGCATTCACCAATTGTCCTCCGCTAAAAATAGTCCAACTCAAAGACGGAGCAATCTCATAGGTCATACTTTTACTTTTCACCAGATCATTCAGATCACGGGCTGCATAGCCAAACGAGCCTTTCAGAAAGATCTTCGGCAGCCAATCGGACTTGGAAGCGCCGAGTAATGCAGCTTGGGCATTCACACTTCTCTCCGCACTTCGCACATCCGGTCTTCTCAGTAATAAATCAACCGGCATACCTACTCCGATCGGTTCCATATAATCAGGTAATGTTCCGGTAGTTTCCAATACAGGACGTATTTCTTGCGGATACATACCCAGCAAAACAGCCAGTGTCGTAATATATTGATTGATACCTGCCTCTAATTGTGGTATGGAGGCTTTAGTACTGTATAAAACGGATTTGGCCTGTGCTACATCCAGCTTGGCAACAAGTCCGGTATTATACCGTACTTCCGTGATTTTCAAGACTTCTTCCTGAGAAGCTACATTCTTATTTACCACTTCAAGTTCCTGCTGCAATTCCCGCAGGTTAATATAAGCTGAGGCTACCTCTGATGCCAGAGAAACCATAACCGCCGCATATTCTTCTTTGCTGGCGGCAAAGTTTTCTTTCTGCGCCTTTACCCGTTTGCGAATACTGCCGAATACATCGATTTCCCAACTCATACTGAGTGCAGCATCATAATAATGATCTGTAGACTGAGGTAAGGTACTGGTATTTCCACTGGTTTCCTGTCGGGTCCATCCGGCATTCAGTCCGATAGATGGAAAGAAATTTCCACGTTCTGCCCAAAGATTGGCACGTGCAGCAGCTATACGATTAATTGCCATCGCTACGGAATAATTGCGATCTACTGCCAAAGCAATCAAAGAGTCCAGTTTGGTGTCCTGAAAAGACTTCCACCAATGGTCGTCCACCGGAAGAGTCTGTTGAAACACTTCTCCACTCTCTTCCCATTCTTTAGGAAGAGGGGTATTCAAATAGCGGTTCACTGTCTGTCCAACCGCAGTTACAGTTGAAAGAAACAAAAGGAGCGATACGCTCCACGCTCGTACATTCATATTCGGTTCAGGTTTTTATGAAATGAAAAGATAACAATTCAAGGTTAGGTTTGTTTAAAGGGGTAGTAAAGTTAGAAGAAATAAAAAAGCCCCGCAATAATGCGAGGCTTTCGAATACATATTCAAATATGGTATCTTATTCAGCAGTTTTTCTTCTGATTGCTCTTTTGGTAGTAGTAGCCGGAGCTTCCTCTACTTTATGCTCAATTTGTACACCAGCCAATTCCGGGTCGATCATGATACGTCCGCAATATTCGCAAACGATCACTTTCTTACGAGAACGGATGTCCAACTGTCTCTGAGGCGGAATCTTGTTAAAGCAACCACCGCACGCGTCACGTTGTACATATACAACGCCCAATCCATTGCGGGAGTTCTTACGGATACGTTTGAATGACTGCAACAAACGCGGTTCAATCTTAGTTTCCAGATCTTTGGCTTTGTCTCTTAGCTTCTCTTCTTCCTGTTTAGTTTCAGAGATAATTTCATCCAATTCGCTCTTCTTCTGTTCAAGGTCTTTCTGTCTTTCGCTGAGTATTTGTTCGTTCTTTACTACTTCAGCTTCTTTTTCTTCTCTGTCCGCACTGAATTCTTTGATTCTTTTTTCGCAAAGTTCGATTTCCAGGCTCTGGAATTCAATTTCCTTCGTCAAGAAATCATATTCACGGTTGTTGCGGACATTGTCTTGTTGTGACTTATATTTTTCTACTGAAGCTTTTGCCGTTTCAATTTCTACTCTCTTACCTGCAATAGCAGATTTCAGTTCATCCACTTCAGCTTTGATCTTGTCGATACGGGTACTCAAACCAGCGATTTCATCTTCAAGGTCCTGCACTTCCAATGGAAGTTCACCTCTCAATGTCTTGATTTCATCAATCTTAGACAACATAGTTTGCAGCTGGAACAGTGTTTTCAACTTCTGTTCCACCGTCAACTCATTCGGATCTTTTTTTGCTTCTCTAGCCATTTTACTTACAAATATTTTATGGGATTCGTATTTATTTTACTCAATTGGAGCGCAAAATTAGGAAATAAATCCCGGATTATGGAATAAAAAATTTCTTTTGTATATTGTTCGCTTTCGTAATGACCGATTTCTGCCATCAGGATATCTCCTTCGTGACCAAAATAATCATGATACTTAATCTCACCTGTAATAAAAACATCGGCTCCCGACCGGATTGCCTGCGGAAGCAAAAATGCTCCGGCACCTCCACACAATGCCACTTTCTGTATTTCTCTCCCGGTCAGCTTATTATGACGCAGACACTCTACTTCAAACGTTTTCTTTATACGTTTCAAGAATTCCATCTCCGTTTCCGGCTCTTCCAGTTCGCCAACGATTCCCGACCCTGCCTGTGCCCACTCATTTTGCAGCGGATACAAGTCGAATGCAGGTTCTTCATAAGGATGAACAGACAATAGTGCCCTGACTACTTCCGACTTTTTGAATGCAGGAAGAATTGTTTCAATTCTCACCTCTCCTTCCCGATGGAGTTCTCCAATTGCTCCACAGAAAGGATGTGTTCCTTCTTTGGCACGGAATGTTCCTTCCCCTTCCAGATTATAGCTACATGAGTCATAGTTACCGATATTACCGCAACCGGCAGCAAAAAGTGCGTTCCTTACAATATCCGCTTGAGCGACGGGGACAAAAGTCACCAGTTTCATCAGGCTATTTTCTTTTGGTTCAAGCACTTTCAGATGTTTCAATCCGATTTTTTCGGCTATCTTATAATTTACCCCTCCCTGTGCATTATCAAGATTAGTGTGTGCTGAATAGATCACAATATCATTTTTTATTGCTTTCAGCATACAGCGTTCCACATAATCTTTGCCGGTAATGGATTTATAACCTTTAAATATCAAAGGATGGTGCGATATGACGAGGTTGTACCCCAATGCGATAGCTTCATCCAGGATAGCTTCAGTAACGTCAAGACACAACAAAGCCCCTGTTGCTTCCGCATCTGTCAATCCGATTTGCAGGCCGGCATTATCAAAACCGTCTTGCAATGGCAGAGGCGCGAATCGTTCAAGGGCGCTTACTATTTCCTTAATTTTCATTATTTAGAGAAAATTTGGTTGCAAATATAACAAATAAAATAGGAATAAACTCCCATCTTATCGTTTTTTTAGTAAATTTGTCGCATATCCTTAAAATTAGAACACGATGAAAACAATTCTATCTTGCTGTTTAGCAATTATTCTGGCTGTTTCCTGCCAAATGAAACAGAATCAGAATTCCGATGATTCAATCGATGAAAACATGAGTGTTAATAGTACAGAAACTTGTATGGTAGATACCGTAAAAGCCACCGCTATCTTCTGGATAGACAAATCAGAAGTCAAGCATTGCAAAGAATATGGATTCCGTACTGTTAAAGCTAAAGTATTTGTCCATGAAGACGGAAAAGTCGATTTTCAGTCTTTCGTCAAAAAACAGTCAACAGATTTAGAGAAGTATATACGCCATCATCTTGCTAAATTCCAAGTTTCTGAACGGATGTTGGAAAGCGGATATATACAACCGGGAGAACAATTCGTTCAGCTTCGTTGCATGTGGGAAAAACTAAAAGGTAAATAACTTATTTGATTCCCAATCAGAAACGAGGAATCTTTTTTTATTTGTGAAACTTCATCTGCACCTTATTCTTTAGTGCATACCGTTCATCTACCACTTTGTCTGTAGGAAAGAAAGTGAAAACAAGACGCCACTCTCCTTCTGTATAGACAAATTTGCGTCCGTTTGCGCCATGAAGAATAGCCTGATATTTTTCCCAAATGAAGGATTCGATATGTTCCGGCATTTCATTTCCCACTACCGAGAACTCTACAGTAATGAAAAAATGCGGAACAGACAGTTCCGCCACATTTTGAAATATCCGGTCGGTAACAGTCATTTCTTCGTTTCTTTCGTTACTTCCAATAACTTCCCATATGCATCAAATGACCTTCGGGAAGCCAGTGAAATAGTAATCATCAGTGATAGCATGGAAGCCGTGAAGGTGATAACCATAATCATCATCTGATATTTGATTGCCACATTCGGACTGCTTCCTCCCAAAATTTGTCCGATCATTGTGCCCGGCAGTGCCACTAATCCCATCACTGCAATATTCGCAATCAAAGGACTGAATGACTTGATGATAGCCTGTTTTATAAATGGTGCCTGAGCTTCCTGGCGTGTAGCTCCATTTCCTAATAAATAACGGTATAATTGTTGTTCCCGCTTCAGCCCGCTATAATAAGTATTCAATGCGATCACATTACTTGAAAGCATATTTCCCATTAAAATTCCGAATATTGGAATAAAATACTGAGCACTGAAAATGTTATCTAACTGGAGGACAACACCGATAAAGTACAATCCAACCACTACTACACTGCACAAAAAACCTATAGAAATCGGTATCAGCAAGATGCCCCGTTTCAGTTGAGTACGTACCAACGCCGTTTGTCCGGCAACAAATATCATGATAATCACCCAAAGGAAATTAATCCAAGGATTATTCCACAAGAAAAGATATTTCAGATATACACCGATAAAAAACAGCTGAATAATCATTCGAAGCGTACCTATCATGGCAGGCTTCAACAAACCCGTCTTGAACTTCCAAAGATAAAAGAACGGAATGGCAAGCAATAGCAAGCCGATAAATAAATTATAATATGAAATATCGATGTTTCCCAAAATAAATTCCCTTTATGCTAGTATTAAATATCGTTTATAGTTCTATTAAATAATGACAGCCCGAAGCAAAGTCTTTATCATGTGATACAGCTAACACAGCCGCCCCTTTCTCTGCCTGCCTCCGGAAGAAAGCCAGCACTTTGTCTGTTGACCCGGCATCCAACGCTGATGTCGGTTCATCAATAATGATCAAAGGTTTGTTGAGCATCGCAGCCACTGCCAGCATGATACGCTGACGTTGTCCGCCTGAGACTTCATTCACCCTTTTAGTATACAAATCATGTTCCAGCCCCAACTCATCAAAATATTCATAGAGCCTTTCTTCCGAAAAAGGGACGGAACGATTTATTTTCAGATCAAACGGAAGAACCACCATTTCCTTTACCCATTCAAAAGGTAAGGCCAGTTCTTGTGGAATCCATGCAATTTGCCGCCGGATTATGTCTATAGTTGATTTATCCAACAAGGTATCTCCTACTTTTATGGTCCCCTCCTTCAACGGTACAAAACCCATCACCGCATTCAGCAATGAAGTCTTTCCACAGCCGGACTGTCCTACAATACAGGCAGTTTCTCCCCTCTCCAGATTCAGATTTAATCCGGAGAAAAGTACTTCTGTCCCAAAAGCGATACAAGCATTGTTGATATGTAACATGGCGTTTTCAATTCTTTCTTTCCGGCAAAGGTAGTATTTTCTTGAAAAACGTTATCTTTGCCTCACTAATTAATTCGAGAAAAGTTATGATACTGAATGAAAGAGATGCCCGTCATGAGCATATATTACAGGTAGCACGCCAAATGATGACTGCCGCACGCACTGCTCCGAAAGGAAAAGGGATTGATATCATTGAAGTGGCTTTGATTACCGATGAAGATATTAAACTGTTGTCGGACAAAATGATAGCTATGGTGGAAGAACACGGAATGAAGTTTTTCCTTCGGGATGCCGACAACATCTTAAGCGCCGAATGTGTTGTATTGATAGGAACACGCGAACAGACACAAGGCTTGAATTGCGGACATTGCGGATTTGCGACATGTGCCGGACGCACGGAAGACGTCCCCTGTGCATTGAACAGTATTGACGTAGGCATCGCCATCGGTTCCGCTTGTGCCACAGCAGCCGATATGCGTGTAGATACCCGTGTCATGTTCTCTGCCGGATTGGCAGCACAACACCTCAATTGGCTGAAAGACTGCAAGATGGTTATGGCTATTCCGGTGAGCGCCTCTTCAAAGAATCCATTCTTTGACCGGAAGCCGAAACAGGAAGCCAAAGCATAAGGTATGTGTCAAAAGACTGGTACCTGCTCATTTTATAAACTGATTTTATAACTAAATATAATATAGTCTGATGGGAATCATGGTTGGACTTCCCAGCCCTAGTGGCTCGGAAAAAGATTTGCAATTAAACTTTGGAAAGAATATGACTGTACAGGTAGAAATGAGAGCTCCTCACCTGCCTGCCGAATGGCATCTGCAAAGCGGCATACAGTTGACATGGCCGCATGCCGGTACAGATTGGGCATATATGCTGAAAGAAGTACAAGAATGTTTTGTCAACATAGCCAAAGAAATAGCCAAACGTGAGTTATTATTAATCGTGACTCCCGAGCCCGAAGAAGTAAAGAAACAGATAGTGGCTACCGTAAACATGGACAATGTCCGCTTTCTGAAATGTGAGACAAACGACACATGGGCACGCGACCACGGAGCTATCACCATGATAGATACCGGCAACCCTTCCCTGCTCGACTTCACATTCAACGGCTGGGGATTGAAGTTCGCCTCCGAACTGGATAATCTGATTACCGGACAGGCTGTAAAAGCCGGAGCGCTGAAAGGCCAGTATATAGACTGTCTTGACTTCGTTCTCGAAGGAGGTTCCATCGAAAGCGACGGTATGGGAACACTGCTTACCACCACCGAATGCCTGCTCTCTCCCCACCGGAACGGTAAACTGAATCAAGTAGAGATAGAAGAATATCTCAAATCAACTTTCCACCTGCAGAAAGTCCTCTGGCTGGATCACGGTTATCTGGCCGGCGATGATACCGACAGTCATATCGACACCTTGGCACGCTTCTGTTCCACCGACACCATTGCCTACGTGAAATGCGACAATACCGAAGACGAACATTATGAAGCACTGCATGCCATGGAGGAACAATTAAAAACATTCCGCACATTGGCAGGAGAGCCCTATCGCCTGCTGGCTTTGCCAATGGCAGACAAGATAGAAGAAGACGGTGAACGACTGCCTGCTACCTATGCCAACTTTCTGATTATGAATGATGCAATTCTTTACCCCACCTATCAACAGCCGGATAATGACCGGAAGGCGGGAGAAGTATTACAACAAGCATTCCCTAAACATCAGGTCATCGGGATTGATTGTCGGGCATTGATCAAGCAACACGGTTCTCTGCATTGCGTCACCATGCAGTATCCGTCAGGTGTTATCCAATAACGGACATTTCAGTAGTATATTAAATAATTATTCATCATGAGAAAGATAAAAGTAGGATTAATCCAACAATCCAATACCGCAGATATTCGGGTCAACCTGATGAACCTCGCTAAAAGCATTGAAGCCTGTGCTGCTCACGGAGCACAACTGATCGTGCTGCAGGAGTTGCACAATTCACTTTATTTCTGCCAGACAGAAAATACGAATCTGTTTGACCTTGCCGAGCCTATCCCCGGACCATCTACAGGTTTCTACTCCGAACTGGCAGCAGCTAATAAAGTAGTGCTTGTTGCCTCACTCTTTGAAAAACGCGCACCAGGGCTATATCATAACACAGCTGTCGTTTTCGACCGTGACGGAAGTATTGCCGGAAAATATCGGAAAATGCACATTCCCGATGATCCTGCCTATTACGAAAAGTTTTATTTCACCCCCGGAGATATAGGTTTCGAACCGATTCAGACATCCTTAGGCAAACTGGGAGTACTGGTATGCTGGGATCAATGGTATCCGGAAGCTGCCCGTCTGATGGCTCTAAAAGGGGCTGAACTTCTAATTTATCCTACCGCCATCGGCTGGGAAAGTAGCGATACGGACGACGAAAAAGCCCGTCAACTCAATGCGTGGATAATCTCCCAACGTGCTCATGCAGTGGCAAACGGTCTTCCGGTTATCTCTGTCAACCGTGTAGGACACGAGCCCGACCCTTCCGGTCAAACGAATGGCATACAGTTTTGGGGAAACAGCTTCGTAGCCGGACCGCAAGGAGAGTTTCTGGCACAGGCAAGCAACGATCATCCTGAAAACATGGTAGTTGAAATAGACATGGAACGTTCGGAGAACGTCCGCCGCTGGTGGCCCTTCCTCCGTGACCGTCGAATTGATGAATATGATGGACTCACCAAACGTTTTTTGGATTAACGAGCAGAATCACAATTGATCACCGATAGAAATAATACAAGAGGTCCACAAGAGTAAAAGCCTGAATAGCAACTCTTGTGGACCTCCGTATTATATCCTTTTTTATTGGAAAGTAATCTTCTTATTAGCAATAAAGTTGGCAGCTCCGTAAATAAACAATCCAAGGAACTGGGCCAGATATTCATTGACATCCAGACCTTCTACCAACAAAATAAGGAATAAAAACTGCGCAGTGTAAGCAACCCCGAAAGCAGAACAGAAAAACAGTATCTGTTTCCAGACATTGTTCTTTCTTTTTTCTACAGGGAATATCCAATACTTGCACCAGATAAAGTTATGAATCTGGGCTATAATATACGCAGTTATATTAGCCACCATATAGTCACCTTCGAATGACATTTCTCTCATCATCAGCCACACAACAAGGGCCATGATCAAAGCATTCATCGTTCCGATTACTATAAAGCGAAATATGCGCACTGATTCTTTCATTTCACAACAAGTTCGTCGTTATTCATTCGTATCATGTACTGCTGGATGATTGCTTTCAGCTCATCTTCCATCGACTGTTGCACATCAATCTGACCCAGAAGATTATGTTCCAGCAACTTATCCGTTTTAAACGCATACATGGCTACGGCGTTCCGGCCATCAAACTGCAATAAATAGTCACCTTTAAAGAATTGATATATTCCATTTATATAATTTACGGCATACGTATCCTCAGCAGGCGTATTCAATAAGTCACACCCAAAGGAAACAAATGGTTTGTCATACCCTAAATACCCCAATACAGTAGGCATAATATCAATTTGTTGTGCTATCACATCTTTACGGAAACCTTTCAAATTACTTCCCGGCTGATAAAACACTACAGGAACAGAGAATAACCCGCTTTCCGTCTCATACTCCGGACGTTCCGGCGAGTTGGTATGATCTGCTGTAAATACGAACAGCGTATTTTTATACCACGGTTCTTTCGAAACCTTTTCAAAGAACAACTTCAAAGCATGATCCGTGTATCCGATGCACTGACGAATAGCTTTATTCCCTTTCGGGAAAACGCCTTCGTATTCTGCCGGAACTGCAAACGGATGATGGGAAGAAAGGCTGAACAACGCAGCTGCAAAAGGCTGCTGAAAGCCGGATAAAGTATTGCCAAAGAACTGGAAGAATTTCTCATCCCAAATTCCCCAATGCCCGTCAAAATCCTTGTTACCCGGATTAGCCTCATTATATTCCGTACGACCAAAGTAATTGGTGTACCCTGCCGTACGTGCAAAAGCTTCAAATCCCATAGAGCCATTGTCCGCCCCGTGGAAGAAAGCGGTGTAATATCCTTTTTTGCCCAACTCCCCGCCTATACTGGATACCGTGTTCAAAGAAGATGGTGTCAGAAAGAACGGTTCTATAAACATCGGGATACCTGACAATACGGAAGGCATTCCGTCGATACTCTTCATACCATTAGAGAATGAATATTTAAAAGTCAGACCTTCAGCCATCAACGAATCAAGGAAAGGCATATATCCCTTATAGGTTCCATTGTCCAATTCTTCATTCAGAAAGCCGCTATTCTCTTTGCTAAAGCTCTCCAGAATAAAAACAACCACATTCAACGGCCTGAATTGCACACTATCCGCAGGCATATGCACCGGCGTGTACAAAGCTTCCATCTTCTCTTTATCGAAATACTGAGGTATGGCAAATGAGGTCTTTCCAAACGTGCGGAAGACAGAAAAAGGGGTATTCAGTACGATTCCCGTCTCCATCGGCCGGTCTACATACTTATTGGCGTTGCTGATTGTGATTGGACGCACCATGCCGGTAAATCCGCCACGCATTCCGCCGATACACAAGTACACTCCAAGCCCCAAAGTAAGCAAATGAACCGTATAATAAACTGGCATACGCTCTACCTTTACCGGCTTCGGCTTACGATACAACTTAAATAAAGCATAACCAAAGGCAATGGCAAACAACGTCAGATACCAGTGATTCAATAATTCTGTCCCTATAATACCTCCCAGATTCCCTTCATTCTTAAATTCGCTGAATACGGACGCAGTCGTTCTTCGATGGGTATATTGGAAATAAACCGTATCCATCAGGTTCATAATAATGACAATCAGGTTGGTTGTCACAAAAATCCCCTTTGTAATCTTCTGATATATTACATTTTCCTTATAATGAAGCGGAATCAGCATCAGGAAAATATACAGAAGATTCGTATAAAGAATGGCAGAAGTATCAAAAAGGAATCCCCCCTCGAACATTCTCCAGATTCGTCCGGCTGAAAGATCGGAAAAAGCCTTCAGATTTTCTATCAGAAAAATGACACGACAGAGAATAAAGCACCCCATCACTAATAATAAATTAATTATGAGTGACAGGGTGGTATTATAAAGAGAACGATATTTGTTCATCGTTTACTTATTTTCTTTGATATCAACGATCAGGTTGAGTTCGTCAAGTTGAGTCTGATCAATTTCAGACGGTGCATCCAACATTACATCGCGTCCTGAGTTATTTTTGGGGAATGCGATACAGTCACGGATAGAATCCAGACCGGCGAAAAGAGACACCCAACGGTCAAGACCGTATGCCAAACCACCGTGAGGAGGTGCACCATACTTGAAGGCATTCATCAGGAAGCCAAACTGAGCCTGTGCCTTCTCCGGTGTGAAGCCAAGGATTTCGAACATTCTGGCTTGCAACTGGGCATCGTGAATACGGATAGATCCTCCACCGACTTCCACGCCGTTGACAACCATATCATAAGCATCGGCACGCACAGCAGCCGGGTCAGTATCCAGCAATGGAATATCTTCTTCTTTCGGATGCGTAAACGGATGGTGCATAGCCATCAGACGACCTTCTTCCTCACTCCATTCAAACATTGGGAAGTCAATCACCCAAAGGCAAACAAACTTATTCTTATCACGCAATCCCAGTTGAGAACCCATTTCCAGACGGAGTTCACAAAGTTGCTTACGTGTTTTCATCACGTCGTCGCCAGAAAGAATCAGAATCAAATCACCCGGTTTAGCGCCAAATGCTTCCTTCATCTGTTGCAGCACTTCCTGTGTATAGAATTTGTCTACACTTGATTTCACCGTACCGTCTGCTTCTACACGAGCATACACCATACCTTTCGCACCAATCTGCGGTTTCTTGACGAATTCGGTCAAGGCATCGAGTTGTTTACGGGTATAGGTAGCAGCCCCTTCCGCACAGATACCGCCAACGTATGCGGCATTATCGAATACAGAGAAACCGTGACCTTTCATGATGTCCATCAGTTCGACGAACTTCATGCCGAAACGCAAATCCGGTTTGTCGCTGCCATAATATTTCATGGCATCAGCCCAAGGCATACGCTGGAACGGTTCAGTCAGTTCAACACCCCGAAGAGTCTTGAACAGATGTTTGGCCATTCCTTCGAAAGTAGAAATGATGTCTTCCTGTTCTACGAAACTCATTTCACAGTCAATCTGTGTAAATTCCGGTTGACGATCGGCACGCAAGTCTTCGTCACGGAAACATTTTGCAATCTGGAAATAACGGTCGAAACCGGAAACCATCAGTAACTGTTTCAGTGTCTGCGGAGATTGCGGAAGTGCATAGAATTGTCCCGGATTCATGCGTGAAGGTACCACGAAGTCACGTGCACCTTCCGGAGTAGAACCGATCAGCACAGGAGTTTCTACCTCTATAAAGCCCAGGCTATCAAGATACTTGCGTACTTCGATTGTCATCTTATGACGTAATTCCAGATTAGAGCGTACGGCATTACGACGCAAATCCAGATAACGGTATTTCATACGGATATCATCACCACCGTCCGTATTATCCTCAATTGTAAACGGAGGAGTCATGGCGGTGTTCAGAACGTTCAGTTCGGAAACGATAATTTCAATATCTCCGGTAGGGATGTTTGCATTCTTGCTGAAACGTTCATTCACTGTTCCTGTGATCTGAATCACGAATTCACGACCCAGTTTATTGGCACGGTCGCAAAGTTCAGCATTAATTTCTTCATTAAAAACTAACTGGGTAATACCGTAACGGTCGCGAAGGTCAATGAAAGTCATACCTCCCATTTTACGGCTGCGCTGTACCCATCCAGACAGCGTGATTTGTTTATTTACATCGGAGATTCTCAGTTCTCCACATGTGTGCGTTCTGAACATATTTTCTAATATTTATGATATTTTTCGTTAAGTAGCTTGCAAAAGTACACAATAAATCAGAAATCGGCATTTATTTCAGACTTTCTTTGTCAGCTTTTTCAATATTTTCTTGTTTTTATCTGTTATATTGTCCACAATCGCCTCATTAATCAGTTTTATTCCATTCACATATTCCTGTGCTCTTTGAAGAACGTTGGCCGCATCTTTTTCTTCTGTCTTCGGCACAACTACGCGCAATCCGCTTTTAATAAGTTCGATATTTACATCCGCCTCCGTCTCCATCGGGTCACCGTCAAAATGCACGACTCCTGGCACAGCCCGTCGAATACACAACTTCTTACAACGGAATGTCTTGATCCGGCTGTTCTGATCAATAGTTTTATTAAATAACTGGAAAGCAAGAGAGGGTACATCCAAAACGGTAAAAGGCTCGAGAATGGTCACATCTAGCAAACCATCCGTCAATGTGGCTTGCGGAGCTATATATGCATTGTTTCCATATTGCGACGCATTTCCGCAGGCAATTAGAAAAGCTTTATACTTGCTGACTCCGTTTTCCGTTTCCAGTTCATATGTTTCGGGCTGATATTTAAGACTTTCCTGCAGCGTCTTTTCGAGATAAGTCAATAGTCCGCGCTTTCCGGCATGAGCAAATTTCAAACTGACAAATGCATCAAACCCTACTCCACAAGTACAGAAAAAGTCCGTACCATTAATCTTACCATAATCTATGGTATCCAGGCATCCCTCATTGAGCACTTCCAGTGCCTTCTTAGGTTCCATAGGTATATGCAGATGCCGCGCCAGTCCATTCCCCGATCCGCAGGGAATAATTCCCAATGCGGTATCAGTATGTACCAACGAACGAGCTATTTCATTAATTGTTCCGTCCCCCCCGATAGCCACAACGATGTCGGCTTTCTCTTCCGCAGCTTTGGCAGCTATCTCTACTGCATGACCGGCTCTTTCCGTATACACTACTTCCCAAGTGTATCTCGCCTTATCAATTTTTTCATCCAGCAAGTTAAGAATCAATTCTTTACTTTGTGTTCCCGAAATAGGATTGACGACGAATATTATTCTTTTCATTCTTTCGTTCATGCTAATCTTTGTCAATTGTAGACGACAAAAGTAATACAAATATATTAAATTTTGATCTATTAGAGGTTTCTAATCTCATGGGAGCAACTTTTTTCTTTTAAAAAGAACAGATAAAAGCAAATTTTGTTATCTTTGCCCCCTGTTTTAAACACTTGTTAAGATAAAAGGAAATTAGATCATCAGCGAATGATCTGAGTATGAGTATAATAAATTATAATTCATGGGATTATTACAAGAGAAGTTAGCTAAGTACGACCTGCCACAGAAATTTATGGCACAGGGCGTTTACCCATATTTCCGTGAGATTGAGGGAAAGCAGGGTACAGAAGTAGAAATGGGCGGACAACATGTGTTAATGTTCGGGTCCAATGCATACACTGGCCTTACGGGAGATGAAAGAGTGATTGAAGCAGGTATCAAAGCCATGCGCAAATACGGTTCCGGTTGTGCCGGTTCACGTTTTCTGAATGGTACGCTCGATCTTCATGTTCAACTTGAAAAAGAACTGGCTGCCTTTGTTGGCAAGGATGAAGCACTTTGCTTCTCTACCGGTTTTACGGTTAATTCCGGAGTTATCTCATGCCTGACCGACCGAAATGATTATATAATATGTGATGACCGTGACCATGCCTCTATCGTAGATGGTCGTCGTCTCTCCTTCTCACAGCAATTAAAATATAAACACAACGATATGGCGGATCTGGAAAAGCAACTTCAGAAGTGCAATCCGGATTCAGTGAAACTGATCATAGTAGATGGTGTATTCTCTATGGAAGGTGACTTGGCAAACCTACCCGAAATCGTTCGCCTGAAACATAAATATAATGCTACTATCATGGTAGACGAAGCTCACGGTCTGGGTGTATTCGGAAAACAGGGACGTGGTGTATGCGACCATTTCGGTCTGACACACGAAGTAGACCTGATCATGGGTACTTTCAGTAAGTCACTGGCCTCTATCGGCGGTTTTATCGCTGCTGATTCTTCTATCATTAACTGGCTGCGACACAATGCACGTACTTATATTTTTAGTGCATCCAACACTCCGGCTGCAACAGCAGCTGCTTTGGAAGCGCTTCATATTATCCAGAACGAACCGGAAAGACTGAACGCTCTGTGGGAAGCAACCAACTATGCTCTGAAACGTTTCCGTGAAGCAGGCTTCGAGATCGGTGCTACCGAATCTCCTATCATTCCTCTTTATGTACGCGATACGGAGAAGACTTTCATGGTTACTAAGTTAGCTTTCGACGAAGGCGTATTCATCAATCCGGTCATTCCGCCGGCATGTGCTCCACAAGACACATTGGTACGCGTGGCATTAATGGCTACTCACACCAAAGAACAAATAGACAGTGCTGTAGAAAAGTTAGTGAAAGCTTTCAAGGCTTTAGACCTTTTGTAAGCAGCATCTCTGAAAAGCTATAAAAAAAGCTACTTTCCGAAAGACAAATCATCTGGAAAGTAGCTTTTTAATTCTACAGCAACACAAATTACTTCTGCTTTGCGTACCGAATTTCCATTCCTTGGTTATCCAGAACCAAAGAATCAGCCGTCAGTCTCTTGATATCCATCGTATCCACAAATTCAATCGTCTGGCCATTTCCGATACTTTTTCCTGTCAGAATCAGTTTAGTTCCTTCCTGTTTCCAGCTTTCATAAACCAAGGTAGCCATATTGACAGAAGAAGCAACGCCTCCTTCTTCCATCTTAATACCTTGTACTTGTCCTTCCATACCTGGCACGGGTTCTACCCATGAGCCAACAATTGAGGCTGAGTTACCTCCACATGCAGCCAATAAACCCATTAGCAGAGTTGCTGCCAACATTTTCTTTTTCATTCTGTAGTTCTGATTAGATTATTAATTAGTCATTTGTCCGGTTCGCCTTCTTCCCTACTACAATCACTTTCTTTGCAGTTGGTATCGTATTCGATCCCGGCTCTTCCTCTTCTTCTATGTAATTCACCTGTACGGTGTCTCCCAGTTCGAAGCCACCGACTTCACTCGGTTCCTGATCCATCGTACTGACGAACACCGTATCTCCTTTCGAAGTAACCAACATAAAATTATTCATTGAAGCATCTTCTACTACCCCGAAGATTGTTTTCTCATCTTCTGTAGGAGCGACAGCCAGACTATCATCCATAGCATCCTGCTCTTGTCCCGCAGTCTGTCCGCTCTTTGATTGACAAGCACTTGTCACACCAACCAAAACAGCAAACAATAAAAAAACTCTCATTTTGTTCATATGCTTTTTATTTGAGATAAAACTTAGAATATTGCAAAGGTAATTTTTAAAATTGTTTTTCCCATGAACCTGCTTAAAATTAATTGAAATAAGGCATTAACAGTTTTTCTATACTGGCATACGCTCATTACAAAATAATAATACATATATAATTATACAAAATGTAAAATAAAGATAAGACAGACAAAACAGAAATATGTTAAATACTATTTTATGCTCACTTCAACTAAACAGCTAACACGTTAATAATCAAATAAATAATAAGCAGACCAAGAATGTATTCAGATAAGTTCATGGAGAACTTGGTAGCAGATTTTAGAAAAATAAGCTTTCATCTTTTGAAAATTTAAGGTTTACAAATATTGAATGACTTTCTTTGCTTTGTTGGCGACAAAAATAGTTATATTTTTAAGAAGTACGCTATAAATTGATGCTTTTTTTAAAAGTTATTTCTTCGTTTACCCTATCTTTTCCTTTTATAATTCTGATAAAGTAATATTTCCGGGGGTATTTGAAATTAATATGTACTCATAATACTAATCCCACCAAGTTCTCCATGAACTTATACCGCCTTAGAGTTTACTCAATTCTATATTTCATAACCTAGTTTTTAATCAAAAATCAACACACAATCAATGCCTATGGAAATATTACAGTATTATGATTTACCATCCCTATCGTTTACAAACAAAACCGGTAAACTAGTTATTATTTTAAAATCAAAATTATGAAAAACATTTTATTTACTTCAAACAAAGTACACACAACCGCGCGAATCGGTGTTCTGTTCTTTTCTTTATGTTTTTCTCCACTCATAAATGCCGGCAATGCGGAAAAGCCGATGAATGGCATAGAGAGTTCAGAAACAACGCAACAAAATAAGATTAAAATAACAGGAGTAGTAACAGACAGCAAAGGAGAATCTATCATCGGAGCCAATGTTGTAGTAAAAGGACAATCAAACGTCGGAGCAATAACCGATGTAGAAGGACGTTATCAGATTATGGTTCCTTCCGACAATGCTATTTTGCAAGTATCATACCTTGGATACGTAACCGAAGAAATAAAAGTAAAAGGACGCCGCAACATCAATGTGATGTTGAACGAAGACTCCAAAGCGCTGGATGAAGTTGTAGTAGTCGGCTACGGACAGCAGAAAAAGGAAAGCGTAGTCGTTTCTATGAGTTCCATCAAACCAAAGGATATCGTTGTCCCTTCGCGAAGCCTGAATAACAGTCTTGCCGGACAAGTCGCCGGTTTGATTGCGGTACAACGTTCGGGTGAACCCGGATATGATAACGCAGAGTTTTGGATTCGAGGCGTAAGTACCTTTGCGGGTGGTACATCTCCGCTGGTACTTGTGGACGGTGTACCCAGAAGCATGAGTGACATTGAACCCGACGAAATCGAAACGTTTTCGGTTTTGAAGGATGCCGCTGCAACAGCCATTTATGGTGCCGAGGGAGCCAATGGTGTAGTACTTGTCACTACCAAACGCGGACGTGTAGAAAAGGCTAAGATTTCATTCAAGACAGAACACACCATTTCTTCCCCTACCCGTCTTCCCGAATTCGTTGGTTCGGCCGACTACCTGGACCTGTTCAACGAAGCACTCCATAATGATGGGGAATTACCGCAGTTTTCGGATGACTTAATTGCACATTACCGGAACAATGACGATCCGGACCTATATCCAAATACCAACTGGATCGACAAAATGTTACGTAAAAACACATTCACACACAGATATACCTTGAATGTACGTGGAGGTACAGAAAAAGCAAAATACTTTGTTTCGGCAGCATATTACAACGAAAGTGGTATTTTCAAAGGAAGTCCTACCAAACAATATAATACAAACATCGGCATCGACCGTATCAATCTTCGTTCAAATATTGATATGAACGTATCAAGCACTACAACTGTAGGAGTTGACCTCGCACTTCAGTATCTGGTTAATAATTATCCGGGAACAGGAACTGCCAATATATTCCGTTCCATGCTGATTACTCCTCCATATACATTTCCGGCTGTATACAGTGATGGTACTGTTTCAACCTACTCACAGGAACGTGACGCTAACATGCGCAACCCGTACAACTTATTGATGAACTCCGGATACGCCAAAGAATACCGTACTGCCATTCAATCCAAAGTTTATGTAGACCAGAAACTGGATTTTATCACCAAAGGTTTGTCTGTACGCCTGAACGCAAGTTATGACTATGATAGTGAAATGATCGTTCGCCGTGAATATAATCCGACAAGATATCATGCTACGGGACGCGACGAAAACGGCAATCTATTATTTGCCACAGTCGTGTCCGGAAACCCTGAATTGCAGGACCCTAAGAATAGTGCGACAAGCGCAACCAAGAAGATTTACATAGATGCTGCCATCAACTATAAACGTACGTTCGACCAGCACGAAGTAGGTGCCATGCTATTGTACATGCAAAAGGAAACCCAATATCACAATGTAGCACTTCCCTATCGTAAGCAAGGTCTGGTAGGACGTTTAACTTACGGTTACGGCGGACGCTATTTCATTGAAGGCAACTTCGGATACACCGGTTCGGAAGCATTTGCTTCGGGCAACCGTTTTGGTTTCTTCCCGGCAGTAGGTCTTGCCTACTACATTTCCAATGAGTCTTTCTACCCGGAAGTGATCAAAAAGTATGTCCCCAAACTCAAATTAAGAGCCTCTGTAGGACGTGCCGGTAACGACAACACAGGAGGAACCCGTTTCTTGTACCGTCCAACCTACAAAATGGATGCCGGAGGTTTTACGCAAGGTTACAATGATACCGGAGGCGGTCTGAACGGTATCGGCAACGGTATCATAGAAGGACGTTTTGCAGCTCCTTACTTAGGATGGGAAGTAGAAGACAAACAAAACTACGGTTTCGATATCGGCTTGTTTGACAACCGTCTTGAAATCATCTTTGATTACTTCGATTCTACCAGAAGCCAGATTCTGCTGCAACGTCAGACTGTTCCCCAACTTGGCGGTCTGAGAGACGATCCGTGGCAAAACTTCGGTAAGGTTCGCAACAGAGGTGTTGACATGTCTGTGAACGCTCACCAAAATATAGGCAAGGTAAAACTTAGTGCAAGGGGTACGTTTACATTTACCCGCAACAAAATTCTGGAATTTGATGAACTTCCTCCAAAGTATGATTACCAGGCTATTACAGGCAAACGTGTCAGTGATAAAGATAACCTCTATTATATCGCAGAACGACTTTATACCGAAGACGACTTTACCGTAAGCACCAATGCTAACGGTCTGAAGACTTATAAACTCCGCTCGGAAATTCCACAACCAACCTTAAGCGGACTCCTTGGCCCCGGCGATATCAAATATACGGATGTTAATGGAGACGGAATCATCGACTCTTATGACCGTGTACGAGGAATCGGCCATCCGGAAACTCCGGAAATCATCTACGGATTCGGTTTAAATGCCGAATATAAAGGAATATATGCCAGCATCTTCTTTCAAGGAGCAGGAAACACTTCTGTATTATTGGGTGGAAAGACTTCCGAAGGATGGTACCCGTTCTCATGGGGTGTAGACCAGTCCAACTATCGTACCTTTGCATTAAACCGCTGGACAGAGAATAATCCAAGTCAGGATGTAATCATTCCCCGCCTGCATAAGAACAATGCTAACAATGCCAATAACCGGGTTGCCAGCACGTGGTGGCTGCGCGACGGCTCTTTCCTCCGATTGAAAAATATTGAAATCGGCTATCAGATACCTAAGAAATTCTTAAGCAAAATCGGCTTCGAGGCTGCCCGTATCTATTTGATGGGATATAATCTGGCAGTATGGGATCATATCAAATATTTCGATCCGGAAGCCGGAAATGCGAATGCCGGACTTAACTATCCGCTGCCGCGAACCTACACAATCGGACTTGATTTTACATTCTAAAAACCATAAAAGATAAAAATATGAAAAGTAAAAGTCACATATATATGATGCTGATGGGATTATTCTTCTCCGTCAGTTCATGCGATTATCTGGCTGTTTCGGACCAAATGTCAGGAGGCTTGCAAAATACAGATCAGATATTTGAAAACGTATCCTATACCAAACGATGGTATGCCAATGTCTTTGCAGGAATCCCCGACTATTCGGGAATAAACAGCCTGAATGTAGGTGCTTTTAAAAATCCGTGGGCTGCAATCTGCGATGAACTGGTAGTAGGTTATGGAAATGCCGCAAAGGGCAACAACTCGGACAAGAATGCGGCAACCGCTGGTTTTCACCGCTATGGCGACTGCTATAAATACATCCGGCAGGCTAACATTTTTCTGGAGAAAGCTCATGTGATTACAACCAGCGGTACGCAAGGCGACAGACTGGAAGAAGATGAACTGAACGAGATGCGTGCCAACGTACGCTTCATGCGTGCGTTTTACAATTATCTTCTGTTTGAACAATACGGTCCCATCATCCTCGTAAAAGATAAAGTGTACGAGGCAACAGAGACTCAGGACGTTCCAAGAAATACTGTAGATGAAGTAATAGAGTATATCGATCAAGAACTACGTGAAGTAGCCAATGAACTACCACAGGAACCGATGCACGAGAATGAATCTTACCGTGTATGGCCCACCAAAGGTGTCGCATTAGCAGTACGTGCCAAATTGTGGCTATATGCAGCCAGTCCTCTTCTCAACGGTGGATACAGAGAAGCGCTGTCTCTGACCAACCCGGACGGTACAAGACTCTTCCCCGATCGTGATGACAACAAATGGAATACAGCATTAAGCGCTTGCAAAGACTTTATTGATTATGCAGAAACCGGAAACCGCTACGAACTGTATAAAGAATATACAACAAGCAGCACCGGTGAGCAGCTTCTAGACGTAGATGCCTCAGTTTACAATCTCTTCCAAAAATACAACAAAGAAATCATCTGGGGTACCGCCAACAACGACTGGGGAGGTCTGGATGGCGATGCATTCGACCGAAGAATCGTCCCTCGTTGCGAAAAGAACGGTTTAGGTTCGACCGGAGTAACGCAAGAGCTGGTAGATGCATTCTATATGAACGACGGACTTCCCATCAAGGAAACCGACTATCTGCCGAAATCAACACTTTATAAAGAAGATGGTTATGGAACTTACAAGGATAAGAATGACGGAAAATACTCTAAGAACTACACCAACGTTACAGTCAGCAACCGCTATCTGAATCGTGAAGCACGTTTTTACAATACTGTATTCTTTAACGGACGCCAATGGCCTGTCACCTGCAAACAAGTCCAATTCTACAATGGAGGTAATGCAGGCGTTCAGGAAGGACACGCCACTACAACCGGATATATGCTTTTCAAGCGCTTCAACCGGTCAATCAGCAAAACCAGCCCGGGGGTAACCAGTCAGAACCGCCCTTCCATAATCTTCCGTCTGGCGGATTTCTATCTGATATATGCAGAAGTTGCCAACGAAGTAAATCCGAGCGACTCACGCGTACTGACTTATCTGAACCTCGTACGCGAACGGGCAGGTTTACCGAAAATAGAAGTACTGAATCCCGGTATCGTCGGTAATAAAGAATTGCAAAGAGCAGCCATTCAGCGCGAACGCCAGATTGAACTGGCAACGGAAGGTCAACGTTATTTCGATGTACGCCGATGGATGATTGCCGACAAAGACGGTGAAGGACGCCAGAACGGATATGCACACGGTATGAATGTACGGGGAACTATTAATGATACTGAAGAGTTCAACCGTGTAGTGGAAACTGAAAAAATTGTATTCAATAGAAAGATGTACTTACAGCCAATACCGGATCATGAAATGAGAAAGACACAAAACCTCGTCCAGAATCCGGGCTGGTAATTGTATAAGCACAATAAATCAATGAACATTATGAGAAAAATAAGTTATATACTAATATCAGGTTGCATCACTCTCTCTATTATCGGTTGTGATGAAACCTTTGATACGAGCAATACATCCGAAGGGATTCTGTCATTGTCTGAAAACGGACTGACTATTCTGCAATCGTATAATGTAGGAGAAAAATACAATGCTGACTTATGGATACAACACGGGGGGCTGGAACTGAACAACAGTACCGTCACCTTCACCGTAGACAAAGGCTTGCTCGACTCACTCAATACTGCCGACGGAACCAGTTACCAGATACTTCCGGAAGATTGTTATCAAATGACTAACACAACGGTTAACGTATCTGCCGATGACAGACTGGCAAAAGGCACTATCGTATACGACCCGACAAAGATTCATGCGTTGTGCGGCTATGACAATGTTCGATACATTCTCCCACTCAAGGCAAGCACTACAGGAGAGAAGTTGAATCCCGACCGTTCCACCCTTCTGCTGGGATTTAAAGTTTCCGAACCCATTGTAACTATCATAAACGATGGTATACAGGAGATCAACGTCGACAATGTAAAAGAGTTGCCGATTACCATTGGAGTACCTTTTAGCAATAAATGGAACATCAACTGTACATTAGTCAACAACCAGTCGGTAGTAGATACGTACAACAGTGCCAATCAGACTTATTTCAGTCTTCTGCCGGCAGAGTGTTATACCAAACCCGAATCCCCGTCATTGTCTCAGGGGGTTGATCAGACCACAGTCAGTTACAAGCTGAAAGATAACATTCTTCCGGGAAATTATATGCTTCCTGTGCAAATAGGCGAAGTTACTTCCGATGCCACTATCCGTGCGGATAAAGACACCTACACAGGATTCTGCATCATAAAAGAAGGAACGAAAATATCAAAAAGCAACTGGGAAGTTCTGTCCTTTACGACACAGGAAGCTTCGGGAGAAGGAGCCGGCAATGGATTAGCCAAATGTCTGATAGACGGAGACACCGAAACATTCTGGCATGCCAAATGGCAAGGTGGAAGCGACCCGCTACCGTATGATATTGTAATAGATATGAAGCAAAACATACAAATAGCACAGGTGGAATTGCTTCCGCGCGGCAGAGGTTCAAACAATCCTATCAAAGTGGTCGAGTTTGCGGCTAGTGAAGATAACGTGAACTGGACTCCTATCGGCAGATTCGGATTCACGAATCAGGATACTGCCCTGGAATATTATGTAAAATCGATCAAAGCACGCTACATCAGACTCACGATTCCCGATGACGGAGGAAACAGTACTGTCGCTGCTATCAGAGAACTAGATGTCAAGAGCACCATTATTAACTGACACATGAGCATTCGATAGGTATTTTATAGCAAGTGCACTCTATAGTGCATCTTAAAGTTAAGCTACTCTCTTCCCCCCAAAGAGAGTAGCTTTTTATTTTGTCCGATGCCACCTTTCCTGTTTTTCCAACGGTTGATTAACTTCAAAGTCAATGGCAAAAGAAGAACGTTTTATCTTCTTAGAAACTGGATACTGAAGAACTACATATTCATAATGATCATTCCGTTTTAATAGTCTCAGTCGGATTACTTAATGCCGTATGATATCCGTTAAGGACAACTGTGACAAACGTTACAAGCATCAATAAGACGACAGGTACTATAAATACTTCTATTCCCCAATCCGCAGGATACACAAACTGTTCCCTCCACCGTTTCATCAAGACATATACGATAGGAATAGCGATCATGTCGGCTATCAGAATATAATAGAAGAACGGACGATTCAACAACAATAGAATTTGTCGGGAAGAGGCACCGTGTACTTTACGAATCGCAATTTCTCTTTTTCGTTGTTCTACCGCATACCATGTAATTCCAAAGATACCAAAAAGTGTCAGGAATAAACTGATTATAGCATAAGCCAGTAATAATCGGGAGAAATTCACCATATCTGTATTGTTGGATATATATTGCTGATAGGCGTCTATGTAAACAAAAGAATGTCTCGGCTCGTGTTTCTCCCACAGCAACCGGAGATTTTTTACTATCTCATTGCGTCTGCTCTCATCTATACGACAAGACAGGTAGGTTGCCTGATCGACCGGAATCTCTTGAAGAATAATCTGCATCGGAGTAATGGCAGAGTTGAAAGAAGTCAGTCTGAAATCTCTACACACACCGATAATAGTTCCTTCACCGGCGTTGTCCTGCGCATATTTGCTTAAGGTCCGCCCCACCGGATCTTCTCCTGCCGGTACAAAGAACTGTACAAAGGCTTCATTAACAACTACCGGATGGGGTACCTTGGAAAATAAATCCTTCGTTCGTTCCGGTTCGAGAAGTTCTATGTTGAATAAGTCCAGCAGTTCATAGTTCTCGGTCAATAAAACTTTATTTACCATTACTTCCTGCCCGTTCCTGTTTAGTGGAACGATGATATTAAAAGGACTCGTTATCCGCCCTTTGGATAACAGGGCAGTTTGGATGCCGGACAGTTTTTTAATGTCATTATATAAAGGGATAGTCAGGGCAGTCCCCTCATTACCTAAGATTATTACTTCTTTAAAGCGTTCACCCTGCCCTTCTATGGTTGAAAGCTGAGAGCGTATCATCATAAAGGCAGTCATCAATCCGATGGAGATAACCATTTGCACGCCTACAAGGATCGCTACCAGTCTTCTTCTTTTTCTCCCTTGAAAGAATTGCCGATATCCGCTGATAGAAATGCGGTTCAGTTTCTTCGCCATATAGGTGGCCGGTATAATGGCCAAAAGAAAAACAAACAGAAGGATAAATGGAAAGACTTTCCATGAAAGAATGAAACCGAAAGTCAGACGGGCATCAAAAAAGTAATTGAAAAGAGAAAGTATGTCCCCCATTACAAGAATGGAAAGGATGAAAGCGATAAATACAGTAAGGAATGTATCGATAAAAAGTTGCCGGCAAATATATGAATGAGAAGCTCCCATTAATGTCTCTACATGAATCATGTTTACTTGTTTCAGCAGGCGCGAAAAGCTTAGGTTTAGGTAATTGAAGCAAGCGATGAATAAGACCAGAAAGGCTGATAATAAACCGATACTCAATAAAGCGATCTGCCGGTGACTGAATGTTTTCACGGAATCAGCCAGTTTTGTGTCGAAGTAGGATTCTTGCAATGTCTGAAGTTTATAATTTCCGGGACCTGTCACTGTAGGCAGTTCTGTTGACTCAAAACGTTCGCGAAAGGCTGACACGTCAGTCCGTTCTTTGAGAAGAATCATACAGGAAGTTCCTTCTTCCTGCAGGTTCTGAGAATTACCGAGCAAATCAATACGTAGGGCTGACTGCGCATAAAACTGATATACAGCAGATACCCTTTTCATTTCAACTTTATCTCCATATACCAAAGACAGTTCCCGCCCGATACAATCGATCTTCCCGAAGTATTGCATGGCTTTTTCTTCACTCAAAGCAATACAGTCCGGCTTGGTCAAGGCTTCTTTCATATTACCGGACAATATCTGGTACGGAAAAAAACGGCAGAAAGAACTGTCGGCCTCAACAATGACCTGTTGAGGGAAGCGCTGGTTCTCAATTTCGATATGAGTTGCCTCCTTCTCGGTCAGCCGGAGATAAGATTCAATCTCCGGAAACGGAGCTATCGTTCCGGCAACCGATCCTCCGTAGACAAATGATACTTGTCCGGTGCTCTGCATGGATGGTAGTTGCTGGGTCAGACGCAGGATACGGTCTTTCTTTGGATTTTCCCCTTCTATCGTATATTCATGGATGACAAACGAAATCAGAAGATTGGTACAGGAAATACCGACCACAAGACTAACCAAAGAGATGACCGCAAAAAGTTTATTGCGCCACCAGTTTCTGAATATAAGTTTTAATAGTACGAGGTTTTCCATAGCAGTTCGTTCCATTCGTTGTAATCTTAGTCGTTTTTAATCTTATTCGTTCTTCATGATCAATGCCGGATTGATGCGGACAGCTTTGCGTACCTGCCAGAGTAATGTACCCAGTGAGATAAGCAAGCTAAGGATGAAGCCTGTCACAAAAATCCCTGCTCCTATCGGAGCTTTCACCGCAAAGTCTTTGGTATAGTCATTAATAATATAATAAACCAAAGGAATAGCGACAACAAAGGCGGCTCCCAAAATAGATAGATACTTCCTGACCAATAACAAAGTGATCTGTTTGCCTGTAGCTCCGTTCACTTTACGCAATGCAATTTCTCTATAGCGCTGACGAATGTCATACAATGACAATCCGAACAGTCCGAGACAGGAAACGCAGATAGCCAATCCGGCAAAGGTGACGTAGATGCGGGTCGTTCTCTTGTCATCATCGTACAGCTTTTCAACTTCATCTTCGACAAAGGAATAATTGAACTCCCCCTCACCCATTACTTCGTTGTGTAGTTCCTTCAAGAATTGAACGGCTTCCTTGCGTTTACCTTCGGCTATTTTAGCCATTAAAGGTTCGGTAGGGTTTTCTCCTTCATCATACAGAATAGCCAGTGGTGCATCCCCCATGGATAAGTGTCCGGTCCGGAAGTCTTCTATCACACCTACTACCTGATAAGCAGGATTTTTACTTTCATCTGTCCCCACACTCCACCATAGACGGGACTCAGTTTGCAGTGAAGCTTCATTAATATCTTTTATCTGGAAGAGCTTTCTGGCTGTTTCATTTATCATCATTTTATATTGGGCAAACTGGTCCTTATCATTCCACGTTCTTCCTTCTTTCAGCTTCAGGCCAAACATATCCATGTAATTATTATTAACATACATGATAGCCATTTTATGTTTCTCTCCGTTACTCTCCACATTGACGTATGGTTCCAGATTGATAGGTGCTTCACCATATCCCCATGAAATGAATAAAGGGCATGCATCCATCTTTTGTTTAATAACCTGTACCTTATGCCGCTCCAAGTCACGTTCTTTCTGCCATTCTTCATCATTTGCATATCTTCTGTTTTGTGTCTCGAATGACAGGAACTGGCATGAAATGATATTCTTTGCCTGATATCCTAAATCCGCATTCAACATTGTGTACAACTGGCGAACAAAAAATAGTGCGACTACTATCAGAATGAACGTAATGACATATTGAATAAATAAGAATACTACACGGGAAACAATTGAATTTCCTCCGGCATTTACAGAACGTAAAGAGGTGATCGGAGAAGAATAGTTGTAACGTAAGAAAGGAAAGACAGACGTCACCAACGGCAACACGAATAATAAAATGAGAGACAGCGACAGATCAAAAGCGATATCCGGTTTTACAGGAATTGCATATACCGAGGCGAATATCCCGGCTGAAGTTTCGATCAGCATCCAGATGATAAGCAAGGCGGCTGCCACCATATATATATTCTCTACATAAATCTGGGTAAATATCTGAAAGCCGCTCGCACCATATACTTTTTTTACACCAAACTCACGTGCCCGCTTTAGAACGATAACTGTGTAGATATTGATAAAATTAAAGACTCCCACCAACAACAACATACAAGCCACTACAGTCAAAATCATCACATGGTTGATATTCCCTCGCAAAAAAGAAGTTCCCGAAGGTTCGACAATCTTATTGAAATACAATCCTTTCAAGGGAGTAAGCCCATACTGTATAGGGGAATGACTGTAACATATTAATGACTGTGGCTTGGAAATCTTTTCATTATACTTTTTCAGATCTGTTCCGTTTGCCAGCCGGACCATGCAGAATCCCACCCGACTCCAGTCTGCATATTTCCCCTGATTCACCGGAGCTATCAGGTCGAATTGCAAAGATGCCTTGGTACTCGGTTCATCCATAATGCCACGAATGGTAAGTACAGAACCTGATGATGAAGTTAATTGTTTCCCTATCGGATCTTCGTCACCAAAAATATGCCGGGCATATTTCCGGGTAATAATTGCATCATCCGGTTTCTGAATAGCTTTAATTCCCGAAACTATCGGATAGTCCATCAACTGCAAAAGCAAGCTATCAGTTACCAAAACATTGGCCCGGTAACGGTGATTATCGACTACAATATAATCATCGTCAAAAGAAACACTATAAGAATATGCTTCTACTTCCGGATTCTTTAAAGGGTCTATAAAATTAGGATCATTATTCCTGTCTGTATTATCTGCGATCGAAATGCTGCCATTACTCTTTTGAATAGTCAGCAAGTACAATCGGTCCAGGTCCTTACAGAAATGGTCAACTGTTATCTCCTGATGGATATAGCGTACAATTATCAGCGTTGCAGCCACACTGACTGCAAGCCCGATAATATTGATCATCGTGTATGTTCTGAAACGGGATAAAGTCCTGATAGCAGATAATTGGTTCTTCATATTGCTTTTATAATAAGGATGTTATTCACTTTTGATTACTTCCGCCGGATTCTGTCGGGCAGCTTTCCATACTCTCCAGATGATGCTAAGGAATATTATAAGTAACATACCTGCAAATATGCTTCCATATATCCAAAGATTTATCGGCGTCTGCTTTACATATCCTTCGAGCCAGTGTTTCATGATAAGGTAACTTAATGGAAAGGCCATGAATGACGCTATGACAAGTAAAATCAAATACTCTTTAAAGAATAAGTTCAAAATAACTTTAACACTTGCACCGTTTACTTTCCGAATGGCAATCTCCTTTCGACGATGTTCGCATGATAAAGTCACTAAGGAGAATATACCAAATACGGCAATCACTATACAGATAAGAGAAACAACACTCAATAACTTGCTTAATGTGTTTTCTGACTTCATGTATTCATTGTAGGTATCTCCCATATTTACCAAATCTACTATCGCATTAGGATTAACCTTATTCACCTCCTCATACAATTTCTGTGATACTTTATTCCATGTGCCTTCCTTTACTTTAAAAATAATATGTCCATTTTCACGACCTTTTTGCAAAGAAAACATAGCGGGAGCCACCGGATGTATGGGAGCATTATAATACATATCTTTGATAACACCTTTTACTTTATATTCCTCGTTAAACTCTTTTCCTATCGGTTCGTTCCATCCAAAAGCCTTTACAGCAGCCTCATTAATGACAACTGTTCCTTTTTCATCTTTCTCATCCGGTATGCTACCTTCTAAAACCTCGATATGGAAAAAATCGACAAAATCCTGATTTATAGTTTCATCTTCTATATTGAAACTTTGCTCCTCATCTGACTTCCCTTCCCAATCACACACTTTAAAAGTAGAATATAACATTTTTGGAATCGGGGTATAGAATCCCTCCAAATGTTCTGTGATATCAGGTATCTGATCTACTATCTGTTTTACCGCGGCACTCTCACAGCCTAAAGCATGGGCAATCACTCCTACATTATGACGTTCAAGGCCCAGTTCTCTTGAATTCTGTAGAAAGTTTAATTGCTTCATCATAACAAAAGTACAGAAAATAAAGCCAATACTAACAAAGAGTTGCAACAGAATACTGCTTTTATAAAGCCAACCGGAAAGATGAAGATTTGACTTTTGCCTGATATTTTCAAGTAAAGTCTGCTTATTGATATAGTGTATAAGCACAGCAGCAATGCCTACAGTGATTACAATCAAAGACAAGATATAAATCAGTACTTCGCTATAAAAAAACGAAGTATTCTCATTTATTTGAGATAAATATTTAAAAACAGGCAGAATCAACTCCATTAACATAGCACCTATCCCTGCAGAAAGAACAAGTATCAAGGCCAGTTCCGAAAGTAGTAACGATAGCAAATTCGCATTAGAAGCTCCATTTACTTTTCGTAATGCCAATTCACGTTTACGCATTCGGATACGAGTAACAAGCATCGTTAAATAGTTGCACAATCCACAAATAATAACCAAAGCACCCATACAGGCAAAAAGACGAACATGATTCAACTTGACATTTACATCCTCCCTTGGGTGAGTACTTCTCAATGTTGACAATAAAGCAATTGGCGTTGATCTTAACCATTTATGTGAATCTTGTTCTATCTCGTAGTTTGTCAGTCTCTGTTCCAGTACTTTTATATCACTATCAGGATAGACACGTAAAAAAGTTTGGCATTCTGATCTATTCCAATTGAGATCATCAGGTTCATAGGACAATAAAATATCAAAAGGAAGTAAAGAATGCCCTTTCCATGACTTTACAATCGCCACAATAGTTTTTTCTGAATTATTACTTTGCGGAAAGAGTAATTGTTTACCTATCGGATTTTCTTTTCCAAAAATCTGTTTTGCTATCTCCTCTGTAATGGCTATTTCATTTTTATCTAATATTAAACGACTTTTTCCATCTAACACACTAATATTGAACATCGAAATAAAACTGGAATCAATTTCCATCTGTAACATCTTGTATTCTGTATCTTTACATTTCATCGGTTTTCTGCTCGAATCATAACGGATATGGCATACCTTCTCTACTTCCGGACAATTTGTTTTTATATAATCAGCCAATAAATTAGGAGAAAAATAAGAGAATCCATCCCCCTGCAATTCAAACTTGTTACCGGCCAAGTAGATGCGTTCCGCCCCTTCATGAAACGTATCGTATGTCATTTCATAACGTATCCATAAGGCAGACAATGCAAAACAGGTGAAACCAATTGCCAAGCCGACTATACTTACAATACTCTGCGTCTTATACTTGATCAGATTGCGAAAAGCTATTTTTAAATAATGATATATCATGACATTGTGTTTATGTTATTCACTCTTGATAATTTCTGCCGGATTCTGCCGGGCAGCTTTCCATACTCTCCAAATGATGCTAAGCAAAAGAATAATAGCTATCACAACAAAGATGCTTATATATACCCAGCTATCTATCGATGTTTGTCTCACGTAGCTGTCGATCCATCTCCTCATTACAACATATCCTGCAGGGAATGCAATAACAGCAGCTATGATCAATAACAATAAATATTCCCGGAAGAACATCTGCAGGATATGATGGATTTGCGCTCCGTTCACCTTACGTATAGCAATCTCTTTCTGACGCTGTTCACAAGACAGCGTTACCAATGAGAAGACTCCGAATACAGAAATAATGACGCAAACCAATGATACAAAACTCAATAATTTCATCAGTGCATCTTCGGAACGGAGGTACTTGTTATATTCTTCTTCTTCATTGAACAATCGCATATAAGCATTTGGAAATTCCTCTCTGTATAGTTTCTCTATAGTCGCACGACATTCATTCCAAGTGCCCTCTCTAAATTTAAACAGAATGCTGGCACGATTCAACAGATAATCTTGCGCTTTAGGATGCTGAAAAGCAATCAGTCCCGGTTCACTCGTAGGAGAACGATAGCTAAAGTTCCTGACTACTCCGACAACCTTATATAAGCTACGCTGACCATTATATTCATGATAGAAACTTTTGCCCAAAGCCCGTTTCCATCCAAATTTACGGCATGTATTTTCATCTATCACTACTTCATTTTCTTGATTCTTGTCCGATATAAACTCGCCTTCCAATAAATTCAATTTATAGAATTCAAAGAATTCTTCTTTAGCAGGCATCATACCAACAGTTAAAGGTTCTTCAACCGCTTTCGGCGAATCATCCCAGTTGTTTATTTCGGCATACATCATCGGTCCTGTAGGAATAATCGGGAAATACGAAGGGGCAAAGTCTCTGTCACCATGGGCAAAGCAGCTATCTTCCCCGCCCATTGCTTTATATCTCCATTCCACAAGGCTACATTACCGACATTATGACGTTCCATTCCTAAGTCCGTATTTTTCAGAAAATAGAGTTGCTTCATCATAACAGCCGCACAGAAGATAAAAGCAAGACTGACAACTAACTGCATGATAATTCCTATCTTACGAAACAAATAAGGTCTGGTAGCTACCACTTTTCCTTTTATCGCTTCCTGCAATGTCCGACGACGAAAATAAGATAACGGCATCTGTGCCAACAGGAAAGACAGAATGATTACAATCAAAAGATATGCAATGATCTCTCCATAATATGAACCTGTCTCTATCTGTGTGAAGTTCAGGAAGCCGAACATACTCACCTCTATCATCAACAATCCGCATAGCAGGGCGATACATAGAATCAACAACAGTTCAATGGCAAACTGAACCGACAAAGATGTATTACTTGCACCATTTACTTTACGAAGCGCCATTTCACGACTACGCATACAAAGCCGGCTGATATAAAGCGTCAGGTAATTGAATAAGGAACAAATAATGACCAATCCGCCTGCTAAAGAGAAATAGAAAATATAACTGAAGGAGATGACTACATCTACTTTAGAAACATAATCCGAATAACGCAAAGCCGAAATGGGCGTGATCAGAAGCTTCACAAGTTCGCTCTCTTTGGGAATATCCAAGATATCAATGTCTTCCATCTTCTTTTGAAAAGTATCCCTATCCACTCCTGCGCGAACACGGATAAACAGTTGTTCTCCCTTACTACTCCAACGTGGATAGCGCCTTGCCGAACTCAATACACTATACGGTATATTGGAATGACGGGACCATCCGCTCACAATGGCGCCTATCTTACGGGGACGCCCGCTCAGTTCTACTTCTTTCCCAAAAGCGTCCTCTTCACTGCCGAAAAGCTTTCGGGCAAACTCTTCCGTAATGGCGATTTCCGGATCATTTTCTTTCAGGAAGTTGACTGTTCCTTTCAGCAGCCGTATATTGAAAAAGTTCATGAAAACAGAATCTGCTGTAGCCATTACTACTTCCTGTTCATTATCTCCCAGACGGAATTTCATATCCCGATATATGGAAGTGGAAGCAGTAGCTTCTATCTCCGGCATTTTCTCCTGCAAATAGTTCGCCAAAGGGTAAGGAGTAACATTGGATGTACTACTGGGGGAATCAGTATAATGCGCACGTACCATATAGATACGGTCGGCCCCGTTATGGAAAGTATCATAAGTCATTTCATAACGAATCCATAAGACAGACAGCGCAAAACAAGTGAAACCAACAGCTAGGCCAATGATACTGACAAGGCTCTGTGTCTTGTACTTTACCAAATTGCGAAAGGCTACTTTCAAATAGTGTTTAATCATGGTACTTTATGAATATATTACATACTGACTTCCGTTACTACCTGTCCGTCGAACAAATTAATGATACGGTCGGCATAACCGGCATCGTGCTGTGAGTGTGTTACCATCACAATAGTGGTTCCTTCCTTATTTAGTTCACTCAATAGCCCCATCACTTCTTTGCCGTTCTTTGAATCCAGATTACCGGTAGGCTCATCGGCCAGGATCAGCTTAGGATTGGCAACTACTGCACGGGCAATAGCAACACGCTGCTGCTGACCTCCGGAAAGTTGTTGCGGGAAGTGTTTGCTGCGATGTGTGATAGCCATTCGTTCCATAGCAGTCTCCACCCTTTTTTTGCGTTCGGAAGCCGAGATACCCATGTAGAGCAGAGGCAATTCAATGTTTTCATAGACATTCAATTCATCTATCAGATTGAAACTCTGAAAGACGAAACCGATCACTCCTTTACGAAGGCTGGTACGCTGTGACTCTGTGTACTTGGAAACTTCTGTTCCATTGAGGTAATACTCCCCTCCTGTCGGATTGTCCAATAAACCAAGAATGTTGAGCAATGTTGACTTTCCACAACCGGAAGGCCCCATAATGGAAACGAACTCTCCTTGCTTCACCTCGATACTTACATTATTCAACGCCCAAGTTTCTACTTCTTCGGTCTTGAAAATCTTCTGCAAATTAATTGTCTTGATCATAATTATGATATTTAAAAGTTATTGTGTTTATTCGTTTTTATGAGAAATAAATCGATTCCTTAATAAATTACCAACCGTATTATCTTCATAATATTATATATTCCTTATTTCAATATCAACTCCTCTGCATCGCCAAAGGTATCATATCCTGTTGTAATTACCCAATCTCCCGTCTGTAAACCTTCTGTAATTTCGTACTGCTGCGGATTCTGATGCCCAATACTTAATGGCACACGGATTGCTTTTGTCTTCGAAGCATTCACTTTGTAAATCCATTGTCCTCCTGTAGACTGATAGAAATTACCCCGTGGAACAATAAGCGCCCGTTCCGGCTGACCTAATTCAATCTGTACACGGAAGCTTTTGCCGACTCTCACATTATCGGGCATATCACCGGTAAAGACAAGATCGACATCAAACATACGGTCTTTTACTTCGGGGACGACTTTCGTTATTTTCAACGGATATTTCTTTCCCTGATAATTGACGGTAGCAGGCAGTCCGGTAGTGATCCGGTCAATGTAATATTCACTTAGCGAAGTATGTATCTTATATTGATCGAGTACCTTTATTTCGGCAATGCTTTCGCCAGAAGAAACCTGCTGCCCCGGAGTAACCCTGACAAAGCTTAGTTGCCCTTTTATAGGAGCCGTCACCACCAGGTTATTCAATCGCTCGTGAGTACGTTCATATTTCTTGCGCTCCCGTTCACGGTCATTGCGAATCAGTTCTTTACGAATCATCGTAACGGCAGAGTCATGTCGCAAGCTTTCTTGTTGCAATGCCGCGTTTTTTAGTTTGTAGTTATATTCATCTTCGGCTACTTGTAGTTGAGCCTTACTCTTTACTCCCATCTGAAACTCTTCCCGATCAAGGGCAATGCTCTTTTTCAGTCGTTCCAGTTCGTAATTATTCGTCAGAGCCTGCTGCTTCAGATTAAGACTTTTCTGTTCCATCTCAATCTCCTGTTCCTGATAAGTAATCATTTGTTTTTCCCATTCGTCACGCTGGTCTTCGATACTGCGGAGCAGATCCGGATTGGAAAGGACGATGATGGTATCCCCCTGCTGGAGCAGACTTCCTTCCTCACCAATGATGCTTTCAACGCTTCCCGCTTCGCGGGTATTGATTTTGATAGTCAGTATAGGCTGAATCAGTCCCTCCACATCTACATATTCCATAAAATTATCCTCTTTCACTTCCGCTATCTGAATATTCTCGGCATCAATACGTAATTTTCGGGGGCCTAATGACAGAACAATTACATAAATCAGAAAGGCAGCAAACAAAAGTCCGCCTATCAGATAGTATCTGTACCGAATATACCAAGGTTTCTTTTCTAATTTTATATCCATGACTTTATCAGGTATTTTATATTTTTATTTATTACAGCTGAATGAGTAAGTTGCTATTCTATCAGAAGATTGTAATCTTCGGTCAACAGCATGTTTCGTTCAAAATCGTAGAGTGTCATACTTCGAAGTGTGTAATATAAACTCCAGTAATTGTACAAAGCCGACACGTAATTACGGCGGGCACTATCTTTCTCGGCAATGGAAGCATTCAGATCGAGGATAGTGGATTTTCCCAGTATATAAAGTTTGCGGGCAACTTCATTTCTTCGTTGAGCCGTTTCATCTGTACGGGCAGCGATACGTACCCGTTGTGTTTGCAGATTAAATTGTTTCACCAGTTTGCGGACATTCAATTCAAAATCCGTCCGGTTTTGCTCCACTTGCGTATATACCAGATCACGATTGGAACGGGCTACCCGCACTTGTCCTTTCCCTCTTCCCCAATCTAAAATAGGAAGAGCGATACTCAGACTTACATATTGCTGGTCTAACAGATTCCGATAAGCATCCGGCAACTTTTCGGCAGTCTGCGTCAGTCCGAAACGGAGATAAATATCTGCTTTCAGCCCCGCATTGGCACGGGCTCTTGCCACAGCACTCTCACTTTCCAGTTTTCTTCGTTTCATCGTCTGTATGTCTGGACTGTTTTCGTATGCCAATGCCAATGCTTCATCCAGATTGACACTAAAATCCGGTACTTGTGAGTTGATACGCACACGAAGTTCCCGATCTTCCTGAATGCCCAGATAAGAACGAAGTTCCTGCATGCAATTATCCATTTCTATACGGGCATTCATACGATTTGTTTCTTCGGTCAGACGATTCAATTCTAACTGCAGCATTTCATTCTCTGTGATCGTGCCTATATTGTAGCGCCCCTGAGCGTAACGATAGAGCGTGTCGGCATTTGCATAATTGAAAGAAGCAATATCGTAATTACTTTGAGCGGTAGCCAAAGCGAAGAATTTATTAATTGCATTGGCGGAAACCAGTTCCAGTGTTTCCACATAACTTTTCTTGGCTTCCTGATAGCGTACCGGTTCTATACGTTTATCCCACTTCAGACTATTATAACCAAAAAGCGACTGGCGATATCCTATCATGACAGGAGAAGTTTGCCATGAGTATTTATGTTCGCTGAACAAGTCCATACGTTGCGCAGATGTTTCGAGAAAAAGAGAACCTCCGGTCCAGGGAATATTCTGCGACAGGTTCAAAGTCAGATCGGTATTCAACAGATTTTGCTCGACAAACTTAACGGAACCGTCCCCCATTGTAATCTTATTGATGGCACGATTCAGATTAGGATCGGATGACAAACTCAAAGATGGCAAATAGTTAGCCCGATAATATTTGTAGTTCCAGTAAGCGGAACGAAAGCTATGTCGTGCAGTTTGTGCATCGGGTGATTCCAGACGGGCTATTTTCACCACCTGCTCCAACGACATCTCCATTGTTTGATTTTGAGCAGCCAGCAGTTCAGTCGACAGGATTCCGAGTGTTATATAGAGTATTTTCAGATTCATTCTTAGATTTATTTGTTATTTACTATTCAAAACTTGTGCCATTCTTATATTTCATTCTATTTCAGCTATTTACATTTACTACACTGTTACAAGCAGCGTGCAAATACGCACAAATTTAGTGCGCAATCGCACATACAACACATGATTATTATCCATATCTTTGCCCTTGCATTAAAACTTTAGGATAAGTAACGAATCATATTATACCCCATACCCTATGGATGAAGTCAACAAACTAGGAAAGATACTCATTGTAGATGATAACGAAGATGTGCTCTTTGCCCTCAATCTACTACTCGAACCTTATACAGAAAAGATAAAGGTAGCTACCACTCCCGACCGGATTGAACATTTTATGACTACCTTTCAGCCCGATCTTATCTTATTAGATATGAACTTCAGCCGTGACGCAATTAGCGGTCAGGAAGGTTTTGAAAGTCTGAAGCAGATTTTGCAGATTGATCCGCAAGCTATTGTCATCTTCATGACTGCATATGCGGATACAGATAAAGCTGTACGGGCCATTAAAGCCGGTGCAACAGATTTTATCCCCAAACCTTGGGAGAAGGAGAAATTGCTGGCTACTCTCACCTCCGGTATGCGTCTGCGCCAATCTCAACGGGAGGTAAACATCTTAAAAGAGCAAGTAGAAGCACTCAGCGGACAAAGTTCTCCGGAAGGGGATATTATCGGAGAATCTCCGGTCATGCAGGAAGTATTCGCAACCATAAACAAACTTAGCAGTACAGATGCCAACATTCTGATTTTGGGAGAAAACGGAACGGGAAAAGACGTGATTGCCCGACTGTTATACCGCTGCTCTCCCCGATACGGCAAACCTTTTGTCACCATCGACCTGGGAAGTATCCCCGAACAACTTTTCGAAAGTGAACTGTTCGGATTTGAAAAAGGAGCTTTCACCGATGCTAAAAAGTCAAAAGCCGGACGGATGGAAGTTGCCACCAATGGTACTTTATTCCTTGATGAAATCGGCAATCTTTCGCTTCCCATGCAATCGAAGCTGCTTACTGCGATCGAAAAACGGCAGATCAGCCGCTTAGGAAGCACACAGGCCGTGCCTATTGATGTTCGTCTGATTTGCGCAACGAATGCGGATATTCGCTGTATGGTGGATGAAGGAAGTTTCCGTCAGGACTTACTATATCGTATTAATACAATTGAAATACATATCCCCCCGCTCCGCGAACGTGGGAATGATATCATTCTGCTTGCCGAATATTTTCTGGACCGTTATGCACGCAAATATAAAAAGGAAATGCGTGGCTTGACACGGGAAGCCAAAAATAAGTTGCTGAAATATACGTGGCCGGGCAATGTACGGGAGTTGCAACATACAATGGAACGTGTCGTAATACTGGGAGACGGTTCTTTGTTAAAACCCGAAAACTTCCAGTTCCACGTCACCCCCAAGCAAAAAAAGGAAGAAGAAATTGTTTTGAACCTTGAACAACTGGAACGGCAAACCATTGAAAAAGCAATGAAACTTAGTGAAGGGAATATCTCACGTGCTGCCGACTATTTAGGCATTACCCGCTTTGCCTTATATCGCAAACTTGAAAAACTAGGCTTATGAGACGATTTGCATTCAGAGTAATTTTACATATTTTACTGATAGTACTGTTTTCTATCGGTAGCTACCTGTTATTTCAAAAGCAGTTATGGTTCAGCACTACCATCAGCCTTATATTACTGATAACCACGGCGATACACCTTTACCGTATGCAGTTCAAACAAATTGCCCTATTGCGACGACTGACAGACGGCCTTCGCTATAATGACATGATGCAAACTTTCCATCCACCTTTCAAAAACAAAATAATGAATGAATGGGCGGAAGAACTTTCGGATACTTTAAAAGATTTTCGGGGAAGATTGCTAGCAGAAGAGATCAAGCACCAATACTACGAGAACTTATTGAACAAAGTTGATACGGCAGTGCTTGTTGCCGATAAAGCCGGACATATAGAATGGATGAATCAAGCGGCCATTATGCACTTAGGACAAATATCACAATTGCCGGAAACATTGCTAAAGGCTTCTGTTGCCCATGACACCCCCGTCATCCGTATCGAACAAAATAGCACTGTGCTGGAAATGGCCATATCACGCACTACATTTGCCACTCAAGGTAGAGAACAGCAGTTAATCAGTTTAAAAAACATTCATTCTGTATTGGAACGCAATGAAATGGAAGCCTGGCAAAAGCTGATACGCGTGCTGACTCATGAAATCATGAACTCTATCACACCAATCATTTCTCTTTCGGAAACATTAAGCGAGAGAGGAATCCCCAGTCAACTGGGAGAAAAAGAATATTCTGTTATGCTGCAAGCCATGCAGACCATTCACAGAAGAAGCAAAGGATTACTGGAATTTGTAGAGAACTATCGCCGGCTCACACGAATCCCTGCTCCTATTCGTACACAAATTTCTATTGCGGAATTATTCACGGATTTAAAGAAATTATTTCCGGAAGAAGAGTTTCAGTTTGAGATTCCCTCGCCCGAACTAAAATTAAATGTGGACCGAACACAAATAGAACAGATTCTTATCAACTTACTGAAAAATGCCCGTGAAGCATGCAGTCGGAAATCAGATAAGAAGATTCAGGTAAAAGTAAAAAGACTTTCTGCCGGAAATACTACATTAACAATATCTGATAATGGAGAAGGTATTCTGCCCGATGTATTAGATAAAATATTTGTTCCTTTCTTTACCACCAAAACATCCGGTTCAGGTATCGGATTAAGTTTATGCAAGCAAATCATGACTTTGCACGAAGGAAGTATTAATGTTAAGTCGGAAGTAGGTAAAGGAAGCAGTTTTATCCTTACTTTTCCTAAATAAGAGCCTTTGATATTTGCATCTTGATGTGCTATTCTTAAGGAACACCTCGTTGGTTTTAAACCAACGCTACCTTGCTCACCGAGGAACCTATTTTTCATTCATGGGAAAGAGATAAAAAGGCGATTCGGTGCTTATTTTCATCTGATTTATTAGAATTATAAGCAAGGTAAGAAGTAGCATAATGATTATCATTAAGCCATTCATCCAGCTTAATGATTAGCAACAAGGGAAAGAGCAGTTCAAGTCGATCTGTATATCAGACAATTAATAAAATTATGTACTTCCCTATTTAAAAATGCAGGCGTTTATTGATTCTTAGCTTATGACAGATGTAATTATAGCCCTTCCTGCCTGTTTAAATATTCTTTTTTTCAGAATGATCGTTTTTTCACTAAACGAATAGACTAATCTGAGTCCGGTATAGCCCGAATATTCATTAAGCCTGCTGATCGTCTACTTAAAATAGCAGAGGACTCAATCATCCTCTGCTACCCAAACTATTTGTATCAGGATTCAACTCCTTTACAGCATCTTTTACCGCTTTCTGGGTCGGTTTACGGTAAGTTTCCGCTTGTTGTACCGGAACAATCTCATTGACCATTCTTTCATATCCTTTTTGTTCTAACAAATGAACTTCCTTTTCATTCGTTTCTTTTTGTTTTTCCGTTTTCATATGGCTTTTTCATTTTTAGTTTTCTACTTTGAAAACAGAAAACAGCAAAAGATGGTTCATTTTATCTGATTTTATTTTCAGTTAATTCGTCCCAATAATCGCATAAATGCATATATTTGCCCATCTAATATGAACCTCATTGAAGTTATGAAAGAAAATAAATATGACGATGACCGCTTCTTCAGCCAATATGCTCAAATGTCACGCTCTGTAAAAGGATTGCAAGGTGCCGGAGAATGGCATATATTACAGAAAATGCTACCAGACTTTACAGACAAGAGAGTACTGGACTTAGGCTGCGGATTTGGCTGGCACTGTATCTATGCCATCGAACATGGTGCAAAGTATGTTACAGGAATTGATATTTCCGGGAAGATGCTGGAAGAAGCTCAAAAAAGAAATTCTTCACCACTCATCGAATATAAATGTATGGCAATCGAGGATTTCGACTTTCAACCGGATACTTATGATATCGTAATCAGTTCCTTGACCTTTCATTATCTGGAATCTTTTATTAATATATGCCGTAAAGTCAACAGCTGCCTCACAGCAGGAGGTTCTTTTGTTTTTTCAGTAGAGCATCCGATATTCACAGCCTATGGTAATCAGGATTGGTATTACGACCAAGATGGAAAACGTGCTCACTGGCCTGTAGACCGCTATTTCAGTGAAGGCAAACGTACTGCTGTTTTTTTAGGAAAAGAAGTCGTGAAGTATCATAAGACTTTAACTACATATATTAATAGTCTTCTTCAGACCGGATTTGAAATTTGTGAATTGATAGAGCCCCAACCGAGTGAAATGATGCTGGATGCTATTCCGGAAATGCAAGACGAACTTCGGCGTCCAATGATGCTTCTTATTTCTGCCAAGAAAAAAAGTTGATTTGCAAACAGATGAATTTCAGTCGATTGTAATTTAATCAATAAAAAACATTCATTTAGTTATTGATAATTAAAAAATACTCCCTATCTTTGCACCGCTTTTGAAAAGAACAACCCTTTAAAAGTAGCGGGGTGTAGCGCAGTCCGGTTAGCGCACCTGCTTTGGGAGCAGGGGGTCGTGGGTTCGAATCCCGCTACCCCGACTACAAAGAAAAAGGGAGTTCGGTTAAAAGTTTTCGGGGTGTAGCGCAGTCCGGTTAGCGCACCTGCTTTGGGAGCAGGGGGTCGTGGGTTCGAATCCCGCTACCCCGACGAAAAAGGAGTTACATTAAGTAACTCCTTTTTTATTTGTGCAAAAATATTATTTCAAATGCAAATAGTATTCACGGGTCAATGCTTTATACTCTTCACTATATTGATGACGGGCTACTTCAGTCAACAGCTCCTCAACAGTACATCCTCCATTGTCAAAAGAAAAAGTAATTAAGGTCCGTTTTGGAGTTCCTCCCGGCTTGGTTATTACATTTAGCTGGCGAGTTGCATATAAATGATATTCGGAAGCTGCAGTCTTCACCCTGTCAGCCACGTCTGTCGGTATTACGATTGTAAAAGTACCTTCCTTCTTCAATAAATCAGCCACACCCTTCAGCAACTTTTCATAAGTCAGAGAATCGTTATGTCGCGCCATGCTTCTCTGTTGGTCCGGACAACTAAGTGAATCCACAAAGTAAGGAGGATTGGAAACGATCACATCAAATTTATCCGGAGACTGATAGGAGAGAAAGTCTTGCTTCACCACTTCTATCCTATCTTTCCAGGGAGAACGGGCTACATTTTCCTTAGCCTGCCCGGCAGCGGCTTCGTCTATTTCCAGCGCCACAATATTTGCATCCGGCAGACTACGTTGAGCCAGCATCAAAGCAACCAACCCCGTCCCGGTTCCAATATCTAAAATTCGATGTGCTCCTTGAACAGAAGCCCACGCCCCTAAAAGTACCCCATCCGTACCTACCTTCATGGCACATTTGTCATGCCATACTGTAAACTGCTTAAACTGAAAGAAAGGATTCGCCATCTTATTAGCCATCTAAACCTGTTTTTTACTGATCTTTGCTGAAAACCGTCAAAAATAAATAATTATTATGGAATAAATCCATTACCGCCCGATATTTTGGCATTGTTTTTGTGTTTTTATTCCATACTGTGCTTTATTATTAAAGAGAATCAATTAACTTTGCAAACGATTTATGCATATTATGTATGACATAAACTAAATTAAAACGAAAAGATGAAAGAAAGATACTTATTGGAAGAAGAAGTTGGTGAGAACGGCTTCTCACTGATTACCGACTATGATGGCAATGACGAACATGTGTTTGATGTGAATATAAAATCCGGTGATATTCTTCCGGTTCTCCCCCTTCGTAATATGGTGTTGTTTCCCGGAGTATTTTTACCTATTACAGTAGGCAGAAAGGCTTCATTAAAGCTGGTTCGCGAAGCTGAAAAGAAACACAAAGATATTGCAGTGATTTGCCAGAGATCGGCACACACGGAAGCCCCCAAACTGGAAGATTTGCACAATGTCGGCACTGTCGGACGAATTGTACGGGTACTGGAAATGCCTGACCAGACAACAACAGTCATCCTTCAGGGAATGAAACGTCTGCGTCTGAAAGATATTGTAGATACACACCCTTATCTGAAGGGCGAGGTCGAACTTTTGGAAGAAGATGTCCCAAACAAAGACGATAAAGAGTTTCAGGCTCTGGTGGAAACATGCAAGGACTTGACGATGCGTTATATCAAATCATCAGAAATGCATCAGGACTCGTCATTTGCTATAAAAAACATCAGTAATCCGATGTTCCTCATTAATTTCATTTGTGCCAACCTGCCATTCAAGAAAGATGAGAAGATGGATTTATTAAGTATCAACTCACTAAGAGAGCGTACTTATCATCTATTGGAAGTCTTGAATCGCGAAGTACAGCTGGCAGAAATCAAGGCATCCATCCAAATGCGTGCCCGTGAGGATATCGATCAGCAACAGCGTGAATACTTCCTCCAGCAACAGATCAAAACGATCCAGGATGAACTGGGCGGTAGCGGTCAGGAGCAGGAAATTGAAGAAATGCGCCTGAAAGCAGTTAAAATGCACTGGAATGCGGAAGTAAGAGATACTTTCCTGAAGGAACTGGCGAAACTGGAACGTACACATCCGCAATCACCGGACTTCAGCGTACAGCTCAACTACCTGCAAACAATGCTCAACCTGCCTTGGGGTGTTTATACAACAGATAATCTGAATTTGAAAAATGCAGAAAAGACGTTGAATAAAGACCACTACGGACTGGAAAAAGTAAAAGAACGTATTCTGGAACACCTTGCCGTATTAAAACTGAAAGGCGATATGAAATCACCTATTATCTGCTTGTACGGCCCTCCGGGAGTTGGGAAAACATCCCTCGGAAAATCCATCGCATCAGCACTGAAACGAAAATATGTCCGTATGTCTTTGGGTGGTGTGCACGATGAAGCAGAAATTCGTGGTCACCGCAAAACTTATATTGGCGCTATGCCCGGACGAATCATCAAGAGCCTGATTAAGGCAGGAGCCTCTAACCCTGTATTTATACTGGATGAGATCGACAAAGTCAGTGCCGACCGTCAGGGCGATCCGTCATCAGCTTTGCTGGAAGTACTTGATCCGGAACAGAATACCTCTTTCCATGATAACTTCCTGGATGTAGATTATGACCTTTCCAAAGTACTGTTCATTGCAACTGCCAATAATCTGAATACGATCCCTGGCCCGTTGCTCGACCGTATGGAGTTGATTGAAGTCAGCGGATACATCACAGAAGAAAAAGTTGAAATAGCCCGTAAGCACCTGTTGCCGAAAGAACTGGAAGCAAACGGACTCAAAAAGACGGATATCAAGATTCCGAAAGATACTTTGGAAGCGATTATCGAATCATATACCCGTGAAAGCGGCGTCCGTGAACTAGAAAAGAAAATCGGCAAGATTCTCCGCAAATCTGCCCGTCAATATGCAACAGACGGTTATTTCGCCAAATCAGAGATTAAACCGACTGATTTGTATGAATTCTTGGGAGCGCCGGAGTATACACGTGACAAGTATCAGGGAAATGACTATGCAGGCGTAGTCACCGGATTGGCATGGACTGCCGTCGGCGGTGAAATACTCTTTGTAGAAACGAGTCTGAGCCGTGGTAAAGGTGCACGTCTTACACTAACAGGTAATCTGGGAGATGTAATGAAAGAATCAGCTATGCTGGCACTTGAATACATCAAAGCACACGCTTCAATCCTCAATCTGAATGAAGACATCTTTGACAACTGGAACATACACATCCATGTGCCCGAAGGTGCTATTCCGAAAGACGGACCGTCAGCTGGTATTACCATGGCCACTTCTTTAGCTTCTGCCCTGACTCAACGGAAAGTGAAAGCCAATCTTGCCATGACAGGAGAAATCACCCTCCGTGGCAAAGTGCTTCCTGTCGGTGGCATCAAGGAGAAGATTCTTGCCGCCAAACGTGCCGGAATCAAGGAAATTATCATGAGTGCCGAAAACAAAAAAAACATAGATGAAATTCAGGACATATATTTGAAAGGACTGCAATTCCACTATGTAAACGACATAAAAGAAGTATTCGCAATTGCGCTGACAGACGAAAAAGTTGCGGATGCCATTGATTTATCTGTAAAGAAACCCAGCCAGGAATGACATTTGAGTTACAATATACAGACACTAAAAGTAATGCCCGTGCCGGTCTGATAACAACAGACCACGGGCAGATACAAACACCTATCTTCATGCCTGTGGGAACACTGGGTACGGTTAAAGGAGTGCATATAACAGAACTGAAAGAAGATATCCAGGCACAGATTATTCTGGGCAACACCTATCATTTATACTTACGCCCGGGACTGGACGTTATTGAAAAGGCAGGCGGACTGCATCGCTTCAATGGTTTTGATCGTCCTATGCTGACCGATAGCGGTGGCTTTCAGGTATTCTCATTAGCAGGAATACGAAAACTTCGGGAAGAAGGGGCCGAATTCCGCTCGCATATCGATGGCAGCAAACATATCTTTACTCCGGAAAAGGTGATGGATATAGAACGTACCATCGGTGCTGACATCATGATGGCTTTTGATGAATGTCCTCCGGGAGATTCGGATTATGCGTATGCCAAAAAGTCATTAGGACTGACACACAGATGGCTCGATCGTTGCATTCAGCGTTTCAATGAAACTGAACCGAAATACGGTTACAATCAGTCTCTTTTCCCCATCGTGCAAGGATGTGTTTATCAGGATTTGCGTAAGCAATCCGCTGAATTCGTCGCCTCCAAAGGAGCGGATGGCAATGCAATCGGCGGACTGGCCGTAGGCGAACCGGTAGATAAGATGTACGAGATGATAGAGGTTGTCAACGAGATTCTTCCCAAAGACAAGCCCCGCTATCTGATGGGAGTCGGTACCCCCGTAAATATCCTTGAAGGCATTGAACGCGGAGTCGATATGTTCGACTGTGTTATGCCTACCCGAAACGGACGAAATGGCATGTTGTTTACCAAAGACGGCATCATCAATATGCGAAACAAGAAATGGGAAACAGACTTCTCTCCCATCGAGGCGGACGGAGCTTCTGCTGTAGACACGCTATACAGCAAAGCATACTTGCGTCACCTTTTCCACGCACAAGAACTACTGGCAATGCAAATTGCTTCTATACACAATCTGGCATTTTACCTGTGGCTGGTAGGTGAAGCCCGGAAACATATCATTGCCGGAGATTTCTCTACCTGGAAGCCGATGATGGTAAAAAGAGTGTCAACAAGATTATAAAGAATGAAAAGCAATCGATTAATAAAACGGCTGGATTGGTATATCATCAAGAAATTCTTGGGGACATACGTATTTGCCATTGCATTGATTATCTCAATTGCGGTGGTATTCGACTTCAACGAGAAGATGGACAAGCTGATGGAGCATGAAGCCCCTTGGGACAAGATCATCTTTGAATACTACATGAATTTCATCCCCTACTTCTCCAATCTGTTCAGTCCGCTGTTCGTATTCATCGCCGTTATCTTCTTTACCTCCAAACTGGCGGAGAACTCTGAGATCATTGCCATGTTCTCCACTGGTATGAGTTTCAAAAGAATGATGCGCCCCTATATGATCTCTGCCGCCATCATTGCTGCGGCAACATTCATGATGAGTTCGTTCATCATTCCCAAAGGCAGTGTTACCCGTCTGAACTTTGAAGATAAATACATCAAACCCAAGAAAGTCAACTCGGTCCGGAACGTGCAGCTGGAAGTGGACAGTGGTGTCATAGCCTATATCGATAATTACAATGACGGAATGAAAACCGGCAACCGCTTTTCATTGGATAAGTTTGTCGACAAGAAACTTGTTTCCCACTTAACGGCACGCCGTATCACCTACGATACAACAACGGTCAACAAATGGACCATTCACGACTATATGGTACGTGAACTGGACGGACTAAAAGAAAAGATCACCAAAGGAGACCGGATCGACTCTATCATAAATATGGACCCGTCAGACTTCCTGATCATGAAGAATCAACAGGAGATGCTGACCAGTCCGGAACTGAGCGAATATATCGAAAAGCAGAAACGACGTGGATTTGCCAATATCAAGGAGTTTGAAATTGAGTACCACAAACGAATTGCAATGTCATTTGCTTCGTTTATTCTGACAATCATCGGAGTTTCTCTTTCATCACGAAAAACGAAGGGGGGTATGGGACTTCATCTGGGTATCGGATTAGGACTGAGTTTCTCTTATATCCTGTTCCAGACAATCACTTCTACCTTTGCCATAAACGGTAACGTGCCTCCTGCAATTGCAGTCTGGATTCCCAATATCCTCTATGCAGGCATTGCATTCTATCTGTATCAGAAAGCACCTAAATAAGGAAACATAAAACTTAGATCAAGGAGATCTAAAATAGAAGTTCCGCCTATTCTTGCCGAAAGCAAGTACAGGCGGAACTTTTTTGTTGTATCCATTTCCTCTTTTGTCTATTCTCCATTTTAATCACCAAATGGGTGATTCGGAAAATCCCTCTTTCTCCTTACTCTTTTCGAGATTGTCAACCAACCTCACTTACATAAGCAGAAAGATCTGCAGCAGAGATGTTTTTGGCTATAATCACACCATTTCCATCCAATAAATAGTTTGTGAACCCCCGATTCAAACGGTACTTTTTAAATAATCCGGAGTCCTCGCCTTCTGTTTCCACGAAACAAGTGGGCGTAACTATTTGGTCCTTACGAACGGTTTCCTTAAAGATTGACTGGTATTCGTCAAACGAAACAGAAACCATTTCCACATTACGGGAAGAACGAAGCACATTGCTCAAACTTACGTTTTGCATCCGGGATTGCGCGTCATAACTTGCCCAAAAACTAAGCAACACATATTTACCTTTCAAATTACCCAACTTAAAAGCCGGTTGCCCATTCGACGCAGATTCGATTTTAAAATCAGGGGCTACGTCACCCTCACTCAAACCTCCGGTAGGTTTGTCTTTCTCAACGAAAGCGGTCAAGGAACAAATCAGTAATACAACAAAAATCCATTTTACATAAGAATTCATGTAATTCGGTTTTAGTTAATACTATCCGGGGACTGTCCTTAAACAGTGGTTTCTTCCCGAAACGTTGTCTTTTCAGGCATCAGGCGAAGAGGAATCCGCTGATTATCAGTGCCTTTAATTTTGAAACCGGGTGCAAAGGTAAGTAATTATTAAATTAACTTCCAAAAAAACAAGCCATTTTCTTACTTTTCGGGTATAACTTTTTATGTTATTTAGCATAAAAACGAACTTTTTTCCCTACTTTTGCAGCGTTAAAGTCTATTTTCTTATGCAACCATCAAATACTGAATTGATTCTGATTCGAGTTACCGGCGAAGATCGTCCGGGACTTACCGCTTCCGTAACTGAAATACTTGCCAAGTATGACGCTACTATCCTTGATATCGGACAGGCGGACATCCATAATACGTTGTCGTTAGGCATTCTTTTCAGAAGCGAAGAAAGGCATTCCGGATTCATAATGAAGGAGCTGCTGTTTAAGGCATCTTCATTGGGAGTAACCATTCGTTTCGAACCGATAGGAACCGACCAGTATGAGAACTGGGTAGGTATGCAGGGGAAAAACCGCTATATACTGACGGTATTGGGCCGCAAACTGTCCGCCCGACAGATCTCTGCCGCTACCCGCGTACTAGCAGAACAAGACTTAAACATTGATGCCATCAAACGTCTGACGGGGCGTATTCCTTTGGATGAGGACAAAACGGATACCCGTACCCGTGCCTGTATCGAGTTCTCCGTACGCGGTACCCCGAAAGACCGTATCGCCATGCAGGAGCGACTGATGCAGCTGGCTAGCGAACAGGAGATGGACTTTTCTTTCCAGCAAGATAATATGTACCGCCGTATGCGCCGTCTGATCTGTTTCGATATGGATTCTACCTTGATCGAAACTGAGGTAATCGACGAGCTGGCTATCCGTGCAGGTGTAGGTGATGAAGTAAAGGCCATTACAGAAAGCGCCATGCGTGGAGAAATAGACTTTACAGAAAGCTTCACACGTCGTGTGGCCCTGTTAAAAGGACTGGATGAATCAGTCATGCAGGAAATAGCAGAAAGCCTTCCTATTACGGAAGGAGTAGACCGCCTGATGTATGTACTGAAAAAGTATGGATACAAAATTGCTATTCTTTCCGGAGGATTCACCTATTTCGGTCAGTATCTGCAAAAGAAATACGGCATAGATTACGTATATGCGAACGAACTGGAAATTGTAGATGGCAAATTAACCGGACGCTATCTGGGAGACGTAGTAGACGGCAAACGAAAAGCCGAACTCCTCCGTCTGATCGCTCAGGTAGAGAAAGTAGATATTGCTCAGACGATAGCCGTTGGAGATGGTGCCAACGACCTTCCTATGCTGGGAATCGCCGGACTGGGAATCGCCTTCCACGCAAAGCCCAAAGTAGTGGCAAATGCCAAACAATCCATCAATACCATCGGGCTTGACGGAGTGCTCTATTTCCTGGGATTCAAAGATTCTTATTTGAATATGTAATTGAGACCAAAAATTATTTTATCTTTGTCGGCAAATAAAAAGAAGTAATGAAGTTTTCCGAACTAAAACTAAATGCAAATGTGCTTGATGCGCTTGACGCCATGCGATTTGACGAGTGCACGCCTATACAGGAACAAGCAATTCCAATCATACTAGAAGGTAAAGATTTGATAGCAGTTGCACAAACGGGCACTGGTAAAACAGCAGCATTCCTGCTGCCTATCCTGAATAAGTTATCCGAAGGAGGACATCCCGAAGATGCCATTAACTGTGTCATTATGTCCCCTACCCGGGAATTGGCGCAGCAAATCGACCAGCAAATGGAAGGCTTCTCCTATTTTATGCCCGCATCGAGTGTTGCCGTATACGGTGGAAATGACGGAATCCTTTTCGAACAACAGAAGAAGGGACTTACGTTAGGTGCAGATGTAGTAATAGCTACTCCCGGACGGCTGATAGCCCATTTAAGCCTTGGATACGTAGATCTTTCCAAGGTTTCTTATTTTATACTGGACGAAGCAGACCGTATGCTTGATATGGGATTCTACGAAGATATCATGCAAATCGTGAAATATTTGCCGAAAGAACGACAGACAATCATGTTCTCGGCAACTATGCCTGCCAAAATACAGCAACTGGCAAAAACAATTCTGAATAATCCGGCGGAAATCAAACTTGCCGTTTCAAGACCGGCAGATAAAATCATTCAGGCAGCTTATGTATGTTACGAGAATCAGAAGCTAGGTATCATACGCAGCCTTTTTACTGACGAAGTACCCGAACGTGTGATTATTTTCGCTTCCTCCAAAATCAAGGTTAAAGAAGTAACAAAGGCTCTGAAAATGATGAAACTGAATGTAGGAGAAATGCATTCGGATCTTGAACAGGCACAACGTGAAGTGGTCATGCACGAATTTAAAGCCGGAAGAATCAATATTCTGGTTGCTACGGATATCGTTGCTCGTGGTATCGATATTGACGACATCCGATTGGTTATCAACTTTGATGTCCCCCATGACAGCGAGGATTATGTGCACCGTATCGGACGTACAGCACGTGCCAACAATGACGGAGTAGCACTCACCTTTATCAGCGAGAAAGAACAGAGCAACTTCAAATCCATCGAGAACTTTCTTGAAAAAGAAATATATAAAATTCCCGTTCCCGCCGAATTAGGAGAAGCACCGGAATACAAGCCCCGCTCTTACAACAATAAGAGAGGTGACAGTTCTAAAAGAAGAAGCTTCGGAGGAAAAAGGAATAACAACAATGGAAAAAAAGGCAATAACCGCCCCTCTTCTCCTGCAAGAAACTAAAAAACATTTGGCTATTTCGTCGGAGTAATAGTCAACTTGCCGCTAAAACTGACAGTCAAATTTGCTATACTGTAAATAGAACTTTCCGGAATGGATAAAACAGCCTGATAATGGAAACCATTCCGGTCTACCTTTACAAATTTAGTATCAGATAAAATTGCCTGCACCAGGAAATCCGCAGGAACCACACTTTCAAACATCTGCTTGGTAATATCACTGGCAAACAGGCTCTTCTTGCCTTCATACACACAAATGTGCATCACATTATCGTAGTACACATTATCCATACTAATACCGTCTTCAGTATATATCGTCTTGATCACCCTCATTTTGGATGGATTGATATACACATAAGCACGATAGCGGCTACCATTATAGTTCACAATACTATCGCGCTTCGTTACTTCCGTATAGGTGGGAATAATCATTTCCTGACCGACAAAAGATAACGAATCATTAGGATCTTCAGATTTATGCAATCTGATCATATTATCTGCAATCGAATGAAACCAGAAAATATGCTCCCCCTGCTTATCTATCTTATAATAGGTAGTATCATTGCCATAAGTATAAAGAGTATCCCGTATAATTTTGAATGTAATAGGAGCGCTCTGCGAATCTGCATAATAGATGGTATCCCCTTCTATACGCATCAACGGGCTCTCAGTCTCATCATCCAGCCAGATTCCTTGCAGCAGTTCTTTCGCACTCAAATCCTCCTCTTGTCCGGAGGAAGAGTGCGGATTCTTACTGCTGTTACATGCTGCGAGCAAGATCGCTACTAACGATATCGCTACATATTTCGTCATTTGTCTAAATTTTGTGTATAAAGATACTCTAATTATCTTATTTACCAATGCATGAATAAATAAATCCGAGCTCTTCCATTTCTTTTTTATCATAGATATTGCGTCCATCCAACACAATTTGCTGATTCATAGTCTTTTTGATGACAGCCCATGAAGGCAGACGGAATTCTTTCCATTCGGTAATTAACATCAGGACATCAGCATCAAGTACCGCATCATACATATCGCGGGCGTAATAAATAACATCACCGATACGACGTTTACACTCATTCATTGCAGCCGGATCATATGCGCGTATCTGACAACCTGCTTTCAGAAGTTTATCGATCAATACCAATCCCGGAGCCTCACGCATATCATCCGTTTCCGGTTTAAAAGCCAATCCCCACAAGGCGATGGTCTTACCTCTCAAATCACCATTAAACTGCTTCATCAGTTTTTCAAACAAGACTCCTTTCTGCGCCTCATTCACATCTTCCACCGCACGAAGTACACGCATAGTATACCCGTTTTGCTCGGCAGTCTTGATCAATGCTTTCACATCTTTAGGAAAACAAGAGCCACCATATCCGATACCTGGGTATAGGAACTTGCGTCCGATACGAGTATCAGAACCGATACCGCTACGTACCATATTTACGTCGGCACCTACCAGTTCACACAAGTTCGCGATGTCATTCATAAAGCTGATACGGGTTGCCAACATAGAGTTAGCCGCATATTTCGTCATTTCAGCCGATGGGATATCCATGAAAATAACACGGAAGTTATTCAATAAAAACGGCTTATAGAGTTTCGACATCAGTTTCTCCGCACGAACAGACTCCACTCCTACCACTACACGGTCCGGACTCATAAAGTCGCTGATAGCATTGCCCTCTTTCAGAAATTCCGGATTGGAAGCCACATCAAACTCAATGTTCACTCCTCTTTTATCCAGTTCTTCCTGTATAGCGGCACGAACTCTGCGCGCAGTACCTACAGGAACCGTGCTCTTCGTCACTACCAATTTATATTGATTCATATTACGACCGATGGTGCGGGCAACTTCCAGCACATAACTCAAATCAGCACTGCCATCTTCGTCCGGAGGCGTACCGACAGCACTAAATATAACCTCAACATCGTCCAGGCAACTCTCAAGCGAAGTCGTGAATTTCAGTCTTTTTGCCTTGACATTGCGAAGTACCATTTCTTCCAATCCATTCTCATAGATCGGAATCACTCCTTTCTGCAAAGATTCTATTTTCTCGCTATTCGTATCTACACAAGTTACATTTACGCCAATTTCAGCAAAACATGTTCCAGTTACCAAACCAACATAACCGGTTCCGACAATCGCTATTTTCATATCTATCGTTTGTTAGAGTTTATTCAAAATATACAGCATCTCTGAAAGCCATGCCCTCTTTATCCTTGGGCGACAAAAGCATCTGCGACTCCCCAAGCATCCAGTCGATGCCTAACGTTTCATCATTATATACTATAGACGCTTCCGCTTGCGGAGCATATTTATTGTCTACCTTATACATGAACACAACTTCTTCGCTCAACACCACAAAGCCATGAGCAAAACCACGGGGAATAAAAAACTGCCTTTTATTTTCTTCACTGAGCAATGCGCTGACATGTTTTCCAAAAGTCGGTGACGACCGGCGCAAATCGACAGCAACATCCAGCACCTTTCCTTTCAGAACGCGAACTAACTTTGCCTGGCTGTATTCACCCTTCTGATAGTGCAGTCCCCGCAATACGCCAAAGGACGATTTCGATTCATTATCCTGCACAAAGTCTACCGGACCGATTTTCGCTTCAAACTCCTCTTTCTTAAAGGCTTCCATAAAGTAGCCCCGTTCATCAGAATAAACATTGGGTTCTATCAGCCACACCCCATCTATTTCTGTCTGTATATAGTTCATCGTTAGTAGTAATAAGTAAAACGATGCAAAAGTAGTGATTTTTTCGAAGTTTTCTGGGATATATTCAATTAATCTCTTAATTTTGCACTATGATTGAATTAGCACAACACATAGAGGCTCTGTTGTTAGAGAACGATTGCGTAATCGTTCCTAATTTTGGCGGATTCGTAGCACACTACGCTCCCGCAACCTATGTAAAAGAAGAAAATCTTTTTTTACCTCCTACCCGTATCATCGGTTTCAATTCTCAGCTTAAACTGAATGACGGCGTGTTGGTACAGTCCTATATGTCTGCGCATGACACCAGTTTTGCCGATGCTACCCGTATGGTGGAGAAAGAAGTGAACGCCTTCGTCGAGATTCTTCATGAAGAAGGTAAAGCCGATTTGGAAAACGTGGGTGAAATCCGTTATAACATTTACGGGAACTACGAATTCACTCCTTATGATCATAAGATAACGACTCCTTCATTATATGGATTGGATTCTTTTGAGATGCGTGAGCTCTCTGCGTTGCAGCGAAAAGAAAGAATACTGGTACCTGCCAGTCTAACGAAAGAAAAGAAAACGTATGAAATCAGCATCAGCCGTACCCTTCTTCGTAATGCTGCGGCAATGATTGCCGTTATCGTTATGTTCTTCGCATTCTCTACTCCTGTAGAAAATACGTATGTCGAGAAGAACAATTATGCCCAGTTGCTGCCTGCCGAGCTTTTTGAGCAAATAGAAAAACAATCGGTTGCAGTCACTCCTGTTTCTGTAGAAACAAAGCATAATCAAAAGAATGCGACTGGTCAGACGAAGAAAGTTACCGCTGATAAAGCCAGAACTTCAAGACCTATCGCTGTCAAAGAAGTCAAGGTTGCCAAGCAGGAAACAACACCGGCCGCACCGACAGCAACAATACCGACTACAACCGCAGTGACAACTCCGGTTGCACCCGCAGTTCAGCCACAGGCCAATCATCCCTTTCACATTATCGTAGCAGGAGGAATCGGTCTGAAAGATGCTGAAGCAATGGCAGAACAATTAAAGGCAAAAGGATTTGCCGAAGCGAAAGCCTTGAACAGCGATGGCAAAGTACGTGTCAGCATCCGTTCATTCGGAAATCGCGAAGAAGCTACCAAACAACTACTGGAGCTTAGAAAAAACGAAACTTATAAGAATGCCTGGTTACTGGCAAAATAAATCCCCTTTTGAAACATGAAACGAGTTCTTTGTCCTAAATGTGAGAATTACCTTTTTTTTGATGAAACCAAATACAGCGAAGGTCAATCGCTTGTATTCGAATGCGAACATTGTGGCAAACAATTCAGCATCCGTCTCGGAAAAAGTAAAGTAAAAGCCCTTAGAAAGGAAGAGAACCTGGAAGAAGAAGCGGAGGTTCATAAAGAAGAATTCGGTTATATTACGGTTATTGAAAACGTGTTTGGTTTCAAACAAGTACTTCCGTTGCAAGAAGGTGATAATGTGATAGGCCGTCGTTGCGTGGGTACCGTTATCAATACTCCGATCGAAAGCGGTGACATGAGTATGGACAGACGCCACTGCATCATTAATGTGAAGCGTAACAAACAGGGAAAGCTTGTCTACACATTACGGGACGCCCCCAGCCTCACAGGTACCTTTCTCATGAATGAGATTCTGGGAGATAAAGACCGCGTCCGCATGGAAGACGGAGCAATCGTAACTATCGGAGCTACCACATTCATTCTTCATACAGCTGAAGCTGAATAGAAAGAAAACTGTTTTTCTCCTTTCTATCAGAACTATCTTTGATATCATATATACACATAAAAACAGCGTCACCATTCACAACGAACAGTGACGCTGTTTTTATATGATATTACTTACTTAAAGGATACCCTTTACCGTTTCAAGCATACCTTTCTCCTGAATAGAATCCAGATCAGCCTTTACAGCTGCTGCCAGTCCCGGAATCTTATTCAAATCTTCGCCCCAGATAAACTCTGCTGCCAGTACACCTTCGGTAACCTTCTTCGTGCAACCGGTAGCCCAAAGCTCTTTCAGCAAGTTCATGATTTCAGGAGCATCGTTCGGTACAATTTCAGCCCCGTCTGCACGTACACCACCTTTATAATAAGTGATAATAGCAGCCAATCCGAGTACCAGTCCTTTCGGCAGTTCCCCTTTACGTTCCAGATAAGTCTTCAATCCCGGAAGATCACGAGTTTCATATTTCGGGAATGAGTTAAGCATAATGCTTGTTACCGCATGATCGACGAATGGATTGTTGAAACGTTCCAATACATCCTCTGCAAACTTCTTCAGTTCCTCTTTCGGAAGATTCAATGTCTCCATCAATTCATCAAACATCACTTTATGAATATACTTACCGATTACCTCATGTTGGCAAGCATCACGCACGATATTCACACCCGACAAGTATGCTACCGGAGAAAGAACCGTGTGAGGACCATTGAGCAAAGTTACTTTGCGTTCGTGATAAGGAGCTTCCGACGGAACAAACAACACATTCAGCCCTGCCTTATCAGCCGGGAATTCTTTTGCCACTTCCTGCGGAGCTTCAATTACCCACAGGTGGAAGATTTCAGCCTGCACAACAAGGTTATCATCGTACTGTATCTTTTCCTTGATAGCAGCAATATCCTTGCGAGGGAATCCCGGAACGATACGGTCTACCAATGTCGCATATACTCCGCAAGCTTCCTCAAACCAAGTCTTGAATTCATTGCCAAGATTCCACAGGTCGATATACTGATAAATCGTTTCTTTCAGCTTGTGGCCATTCAGGAAGATCAGTTCGCAAGGGAAAATGATCAGACCTTTCGTCTTGTCACCGTTGAATGTTTTAAAACGATGATACAGCAATTGAGTCAGCTTGCCCGGATAAGATGAAGCGGGAGCATCTTCCAGTTTGCAAGTCGGATCAAAGGCGATTCCGGCTTCTGTAGTGTTCGAGATAACAAAGCGCATTTCCGGTTGTTCAGCCAGCTTCATAAACTCGTCATTCTGCGTATAAGGATTCAATGCGCGACTGATTACATCAATCATTGTCAAGCTGTTAACCACTTCTCCTTTATCCAATCCTTGAAGGTTAACATGATACAAATCATCTTGTGCATTCAGCATATCGACCATACCTTTATCAATCGGTTGAACCACTACCACACTGCTGTTGAAGTCAGTCTTCTGGTTCATGTTGTAAATAATCCAATCTACAAATGCACGTAAAAAGTTACCTTCGCCAAATTGGATAATGCGCTCCAGACGTTGTACTTTAGGAGCTGTTTCTTTGTTTAATGCTTTCATGTTAGTTGTAATTTATAAAGTTGATATTATACAAATTCGAAATAAAAATCAATATTTTCCTTTATCATAATGTCGATAGGCATGTACTTTACCGGTTCAACGGATTTCTTGAAAACGACGTGGTCGCAAAGAGCTTTTACGCCACAATATCCCTGCAGCCCCGGGCGTTGTCCGATCAGATAATGCACATCACCGGATTTCAGCAATTCCACGTTTGCTTTCAGAAGGTCATATCCTATCAGCCCCTTCATGCTACGTCCCGCACTACGGAGATATTCGCCCAGCTGATAAACTCTGGAATTGAATACGACACCCAACGTAGCTTTCGGATGCAGCCGGAAAAATTCATCCAATGTCTTTTGATTATTTTCCTGATTAGACTTGTTCAGTACCACTTCATGAATCACCAACTCTTCATACTCTTCGGTGATAAAGCTCATAAATCCTGCCAAACGCCGTTGCATCTGTATTTCTGCCGGACTGTTCTTATTATTGCTCAAGAACAAAACCAGCTCCTGCCCCTCGCCGGCCTGATAGTTGCGCATTAATATTTTGGCGGCAATGTATCCGCTTTTATAAGAGTCCTGTCCGATATAGGTCAGTGCATTCGCTTCCTCCATATTGAAGTCAATGAATGCATAGGCTACTTTTTTAGCTTGCAGATAGTCTGTCAAAGCCAATGTCTCATTTCTGAAGTTCGGAGCGATCAGTACAGCATCGACATTACTTTCTTCAACCCTGCGACACACTTCCAGATAACTTTCCTTGTCCCCTTGCTGGTAACAAAGATAATCCACGCTCACATTGAAAGGACGCAATTCCTGACGTGCCCGCTCAATGCCTCCCACTACCGAATGCCAGTAGTCGTGCTCTATAAAATAAGGTATCAGACAAACGAAAGAATATTTCTTCTTGGCAGCCAGTCCGATAGCAAATACATTAGGCTGGTAGTGAATTTCATCCAATACCTTTTGTACTTTAGCCTTGCTTTGAGGAGATACGTCGCCGCGATTGTGCAGCACTCTGTCAACCGTTCCGGCGGAAACACCCGCCATACGGGCAATGTCTTTGATGGTATAGTTCTGGTCCTCCATAGTGCTAAAACTTAAATATTATAAATAATCGCTGCAAATATACGAATTATTTTGTTACTCCAAGTAAATTTTCTACTTTTGTGTTCGATAACGGTTAATAAAACTAAAACGAAGATTTACACCTATTAGCTTTAAAATCAATACTATATAGGTATAAATGCAGAAAGTAATAATTTTATATACTAAAAACACAGTAACAATGAAGAACTTCATGGATGAAAACTTTTTGCTGCAGACAGAAACTGCACAAAAGTTGTATCACGAGCATGCGGCTAAAATGCCGATTATTGACTACCACTGTCATTTAATCCCCCAAATGGTAGCTGACGACTACAAGTTTAAATCACTGACTGAAATCTGGTTGGGTGGCGACCACTACAAATGGCGTGCAATGCGTACAAATGGCGTAGACGAACGTTATTGTACAGGAAAAGATACCACAGACTGGGAAAAGTTCGAAAAATGGGCTGAAACCGTTCCTTATACCTTCCGCAACCCGTTGTATCATTGGACACACCTGGAATTGAAGACTGCTTTCGGCATCGACAAGATTTTAAGCCCCAAGACTGCACGCGAGATTTACGACGAGTGTAACGAGAAGCTGGCTCAGCCGGAATACTCAGCTCGCGGAATGATGCGTCGCTACCACGTAGAAGTAGTATGTACTACGGATGATCCGATTGATTCTCTGGAATATCATATCCAGACACGCGAAAGCGGTTTTGAAATCAAAATGTTGCCTACCTGGCGCCCGGACAAGGCAATGGCAGTAGAAGTTCCTGCCGACTTCCGCGCTTATGTAGAAAAACTGTCTGCAGTAAGCGGTGTGACAATCTCCAATTTCGACGATATGATTGCGGCTCTCCGCAAACGTCATGACTTCTTCGCAGAACAGGGTTGCCGCCTGTCCGACCACGGTATCGAAGAATTCTATGCAGAAGATTACACCGATGCAGAAATCAAAGCTATATTTAATAAGGTATACGGCGGAGCAGAATTGACTAAAGAAGAAATCCTGAAATTCAAGTCTGCTATGCTGGTAATCTTCGGCGAAATGGACTGGGAAAAAGGATGGACTCAGCAGTTCCACTACGGTGCTATCCGTAACAACAATACGAAGATGTTCAAATTGCTAGGTCCCGATACAGGCTTCGACTCTATCGGCGAATTTACAACAGCCAAGGCAATGTCTAAATTCCTCGACCGCCTGAACGTTAACGGCAAGTTGACCAAGACAATCCTTTATAACCTGAATCCTTGCGCCAATGAAGTGATTGCCACTATGCTGGGCAACTTCCAGGATGGCTCGATAGCCGGCAAGATTCAGTTCGGTTCCGGATGGTGGTTCCTCGACCAGAAAGATGGTATGGAAAAACAAATGAACGCGTTGTCAGTACTTGGACTTTTGAGCCGTTTCGTAGGTATGCTGACAGACTCCCGTTCATTCCTTTCCTATCCACGCCATGAATACTTCCGCCGTACATTATGTAATTTGGTAGGACGTGATGTGGAGAACGGAGAAATTCCGGTATCTGAAATGGATCGCGTAAATCAGATGATCGAAGACATCAGCTACAACAACGCCAAGAACTTCTTCAAATTCTAAAACAAGAATTACTAAATAGTAATACCGCTGTCGGGGCCCGATGCTCCACAGCGGTATTTTTTTTAAAACTAACGCTCCTCTCCCTGCAGTTTCATATACGATTCTATTGTCACTTGTCACCTTTTATAGTTAAAGAGTTAGTAATCAATAAGATTGTGGTGACAATAAGCGGTGATAATAAGGTGATAATAGAATTTATATGAATTCATTTATCACTTTCTATTATCACCCATATCTCCTACTACACTGATTACCAACATTTAAACAGGAACTAACTTCTTTTTCTTTTTATCACAGAGAACTGGATTTTCGACCCGAAAATTGTATTTTACCCCCTTTTTGCCTTCTATAATTCCTATTAATCAATTATTTCTCCCCCCAGTCACAACAAAATTTTATTTGCTAAAGCATTAAACGATGCTTCTTTGGCCTCCTAAGACATTTTAGATGGCATGTATAATAGTTAAAGCCAGTATACTTAATACATCAACAAGCCTTGATTAATACATTTTGCAGGATATATGCTCTCGTTTTACGTACGTGAAACATTCAGACTACGCACGTGATCCCATCAGCCCACGTACATGAACCGATGGGATCACGTACCTGAAACTTGTTCTTATTGCTTTCAAAAGACATTAACTTAGCATACAAAAGGGATTAATCAACGAAGCATAGACTATTAAACCAGGCAGGTCTGATTAAATCGGCAAGCATCTTTCGGGCTAAGGAGCAACAAGTCCCGAAGAGTAGGCTCAAATTGAGTTGAAGAGTAGTCCTCACAAGATTTACAACTGATCCCTTACAAGGCAGTTCATATAAACAAAAAAAGAAGTAACTAAGTTACTTCTTCATTCTTTGTACACCCTCAGGGATTCGAACCCTGGACCCACTGATTAAGAGTCAGTTGCTCTACCAACTGAGCTAAGAGTGCAACATTTTTTTATATTGCAACTTTGGATTTGTACACCCTCAGGGATTCGAACCCTGGACCCACTGATTAAGAGTCAGTTGCTCTACCAACTGAGCTAAGAGTGCTTATTTCCTCGTTTGCGGTTGCAAAAGTAGGTCTTTTATTTCATTTGACCAAACAATAATGCAGCTTTTTTACTATCTTTTTTTCGTTATTATTCGAACACATAAAGCTCAGAAGGCGTATTTCGCTTTAAAGCAAGTAGTTGCACATCTTTACCTACAATTACACCTTTGTTCTTTAATTTCCATTCTACCGTTTTATATGCCAGCTCCGGATGATTATTGTCTTTGCTCAGATGACACAACCAGATATAACGCAGGTGCTCGGTGATATTTTCTGCCAGGAATTCAGCAGTAGCAGAATTGCTCATGTGTCCGGTCCTGCTCATGATCCGTTCCTTCAGATATTGGGGATAAGGTCCCATTTTAAGCATTTCTTCGTCATAGTTCGCTTCCAGAATCAGATAGTTTGCCTTGCTGATATAATCTGCCGCCGTCGGAGTGATTTCCCCTAAGTCGGTTAAGAAAGAAAAGACTTTGCCGTCTATTTCTATACAATATCCTACATTATCCGTCCCGTCATGAGGAACTTCAAAAGATTCGATACGGAAATCTTCGAGCATCATAGGCACTTGCTTTTCAAGATAACGAACCGATGTGCTGAGCTTTTCCGTCATACAATAACTACGATTAATCCCCTCATGAATACGAGCCGTGGTGTAAACAGGTATATTCATCTTTTCCCCCAAATGCCCTACAGCCTTGATGTGATCCGCATGATCGTGCGTTACAAATACGGCACGTATACTTTCCATCAGAATATTGAAATCTTTCAGTGTTTTCTTGATGGTACGGATGCCGATACCGGCATCTATCAGTATTCCATAGGTATCAGTACCCAGATAATAGCAGTTCCCACTGCTGCCACTCGCCAGGCTTATAAATCTTACTTTCATGTTTTATCTTTCTTTATTAAAATGCAAAATGCCGTCAACTTTTACAGCAAAGTGACGGCAAATATACATAAAAAAGAAGATAATTACCGAGAAGATTTCTTCTTTTTGTCGATGGATTCGGTGATTTTTGCGAATAATAGCAAAGCTATAGCGGCAATCAGCCCGATAGCAGCGAAATAATACCAGATATAATGCGCATTCGCACTGGCGGCCTCCCATGCCGCACGAGTTTCAAACAAGGCAGGGTCCGGACAATATTTTGTCAACAGAATACCAGCCAGCCCGAAACCGAATATAGAAGAAAGGAATGAGTGCAGATGACTGAATCCTAAATACATACCTTCCTCTCCCTTAGGAGCCTGCAGAGAGAAATACTCCAGATACCGCGGCGAAATGAAACATTCGGCAAGCGCCTGTACAACAATACCAGCCACCATCATCAGAGTAATATTGCTCATTCCTGAGATAATATCATTTCCCAATATGTTTCCACAAGCCATCAGCAATGCAGAAACAGGAATTAGGAACATACCCACATTCATCGAAGTAATCGCACTGCGCTTTGCCATCAAACGAGTGATAAAGCTGACACAACATACCACCACAAAAGGATTAACGTTCGCGATCCATCCCGGTTTAGCTGTTTCGCCTGCGAGACGGATGACGTACTTAGGCATAGTGGCATAAAGTTGCTGTTGTACCATCCAGAAGCCTGTTACGATTAAAATGAGAATCAATAAACGCCAGTTAGTCATAATCCGCATAAAGCCCTGCCCTATCTCACGCAGACTTTTTCCTTCACCTGCCGTATGAGTCGATTTATATAGCAGGATCACTGCCAGCAAGGCAATCACCGTCATCGCCCCGGAGAAATAGTTAATGTAAATATAAGCTTGTTCGCCGATCACATTTCTCAAAGGGTCGATAATTGTCTTACCCGTAAAAGCACCGACATTGACCATCATATAAAAAATAGAATAACCACGGGCGCGGGTCGCTTCCGTTGTCTCCTTAGCCACAGATGCGGAAATAATAGACTTGATAAAAGAACCTCCTATCATAAGGATAAACAGGATAGGAACGATAATCCACCGGGAAGAACTGTCCGGCAAACCATTAAACCGGGTAGTCGCACCGTAACTCACCAACCCTGCCGCTTCGAGCAATGTAGGGAATACGCCCAGCCCCAAATAACCGATAGATAATAAAGAAAAGGCAATAATCATCGACTTCCGGAAACCTATCTTATCTGCATAAGCACCCGAAAATATAGGAAGCAGATATAATCCTCCGGAGAAAAGGCCGGAAATCATACTTGCTTCGAAATCATTAAAACCTAAAATACTGGATAAATAAATAGTGAGAACGATAAAAACAGCATAATATGCCATACGTTCAAACAGTTCGACTGTGTTACTCACCCAAAAGGCTCTTGTAAAACCTTTGGCGGCACGCTGAGGGGAATTGTTCATGTAATCTCTGTTTTTTTATTAAAATGTTAATTCAGCGCAAATATACGTTTTTTTAGCTTACAGTCCGTATCTTTGTCCTAAATTACGTATTCTAAATATATCATAATGACTATAGCTGTTGATTTTGACGGAACGATTGTAGAGCATCGTTATCCACGTATTGGTGAAGAAATTCCATTTGCAGTTGAAACGCTGAAATTGTTACAACAAGAAAAGCACCGTTTAATCTTGTGGAGTGTACGCGAGGGAGAACTTCTGGACGAAGCCATAGAATGGTGCAGAGCCAGAGGACTGGAGTTTTATGCAGCCAATAAAGACTATCCGGAAGAAGAAAGAGATCATCAGGGCTTTTCCCGAAAACTGAAAGCCGATCTGTTTATAGACGACCGGAATGTCGGCGGTATTCCCGACTGGGGAATTATCTATGAAATGATAAAAGAGAAAAAGACATTTGCCGATATATACAGCCAGCAAAGAGAAGAAAATACCAGTCAGAAGAAAAAAAGAAAATGGTTGCCGTTTTAATCTCCGACGCGAAAGATCAGACTTACATCCATTAATAAAAATGCATAATGCACTCCGGGCACATCGCTTCAGAGTGCATTATGCATTTTCTGAGGAGATCTGAAACTTACATTACTCCTTTTGACCTTCCCACTTTTCTCTATATTCCCACAGTTGCTCAATGGTAGGATGAAAAGTCGGATTTTCCCAGTTTTTGGAAATCATCGAAATTAAAGACTCCAGATAAAGTTTACCATCAATGATTGAAGTACACGCATTAACCTGATACTTTTCTGTCGGGTAATTCTTTGTTTCAAGCATCTTTTTCGCCCAGCCCAACAGCTCCTGGACCGATTCTTCATCATAAGTATGTTGTGCCATATTTTTATATTTTCCTACAAAGATAAAGATAAAAACGAGAATATGCAGACCCGGACAAGCACTTTTAGTATTTCACCTTATATAATATAGATTTCCCGAGAGTGAAAAGATGCCTTTCATGCTTTCCTGGCATTAATCAAAAGCAAAGTTGTCATTCACTTTTATTAGTGTTAATTTCTTTATTCCATATTTTTATTGTATGTTTGTGAGCATATAGCTTCTTGCAGCAATCAAGAAGTTGTATAAATTAATCAATAGCAAACAAATCAGAGCATCATACATAGACAAAAACAAAGGACAAATGAACCCAAGTGAAACAGAACCTACCCAAAATGTAATGTCATCTTCAGCACCAGAAACATTCCCTTTAATAAAAGATCAACTTCTATTTGCAGAAAGTATCTACGCTTGTCTGCCAATGAGTATTGAGATCTATGATACAAATGGTATCTTGCGCAGTATCAATGAACATGCATTGCAGATGTATGGAGTCACTGATAAAACGACTGTAGTTAATATCGTCAATCTTTTTAATAGTCCTTATGTGGACGAAACTCTCAAAAATCGCATTCAGAGAGGCGAAGATATTGTTCTGGAATTCGAATACGACTTTGACCGGATAAAAGACAACGCATACTTCTCTACCCAAAATAAGAACACGATCATTTATGAAGCAAAGGTCGTTCCCCTGCGAAGCAAGGAGGGAGAAATCATCGGGCATATATTGCTTTCCAACGATGTGACTGCCATAAAAGAAGCTGAATTCCGTACGGATGAAAGCAAAAAGAATCTGGAAATGGCAATGGAAGCGGCCTCTATGTCGTCTTGGGTATATGACGTGTATAAAAAAACATTCAATCCATTACATGGAGATCCTATAGCTAAAAAAAACACGACATTAGATCAGATTCTAAATATACTGCATCCACAAGATCATGAACCTTTAATACAACTTTTATCACAACTGACCAACAAAGAAATTCTGCAAGGAAACATCACCTTACGTTTCTATAATGAAGAAGAAAAGCAATACCGCTATTATGAAAGCATGATGCGGTTATCTTTCGAACATTTTGGGAAATTGCTGATTATAGGAACCCAACTGGATATAACGGAAAGGATGCAAATGGTAAAGAAGACGCAGGAATTAATCGCCAAGCGTGAACTGGCCATGAAAGTCAGCAATATCATTCATTGGGATTTCGATGTACGGACTCAAGAGTTCGAAGCCTATAATGACCCGATCAATGATTATGCCAGTGATAAACTGGTGAGCATCCAACGATACATGGATGTTATTCATCCTGAAGACCGTTCTTCATCCTATGATGCCATACAGTCTATGCTATCAGGCAAGGAACTCACCATTAACTTCACTTGCCGTATGCAAACGAAGTATGATGAATCCTGGCAATATTGTAATATCATAGGCGTTCCATTCGAGAAAGACGAATATGGCAACAACGTACGATATACCGGTTTCAGGCAAAATATCTCCAAGCTTCATCAGCTGAATGAAGAACTTGAAGAAAGAAACTACAAAATGCAGCTCACCTTCAAAACTGTAGGCATGTCTTACTGGGATTTTGAAGTAAAAAGCAAACAATTCAAAGCATTTAATGACCCCGTGAATGACTTCCATTCTGAAAATGTAATCACACCTGAAGACTATCTGCATGTCACCCATCCGGAAGACATCGAGCTGGTCCGCAACCATATTAATTATATGATTGGAGGAACAACTAAGGATCTCAACTTCAAATTCCGATCCAAAACTAAATGGGACAAAGAATGGCAGACTCTCATTGTTACCGGCATACCAGTGGAAAGAGACAAGAAAGGCAATGTAATTCGCTACACCGGTATTAAAGTCAACAATACGAAATGGGAGAAAATGGCACAGCAACTAAAGGAACTGAAAGACAAAGCCGAACTTTCCGACCGTCTGAAATCGGCTTTCCTTGCCAATATGAGTCACGAAATACGTACGCCTCTGAACGCCATCGTCGGCTTCTCCGAACTGATGGTATATTCTGAAGATCCGGCAGAAAAAGAAGAATACATGAGCATCATCCAATCCAATAATGAGTTGTTATTGCGATTGATTAATGATATCCTCGACCTTTCCAAGATTGAATCGGGAATTCTTGAACGCAAAAGAGAAACATTCAATTTAGCCAAAGTATGCAACGAGCTTTATACCATGATCCAGCCAAAGATAACCAATCCGGATGTTGAGTTTCAAATGGACAATTCCGGTCCGGACTGTTGGATTTTCCTGGATAGAAGCCGGCTCAAGCAAGTATGGATGAACTATCTTACAAACGCTGTCAAATGCACCAAATCCGGATATATAAAAATGGGATACAGCATCGAAAGAGAAGGAATCCGGATCTATGTGGAAGATTCCGGAGTCGGTATCCCGGAAGAATTACAGGAACGAGTGTTTGGACGTTTCCAGAAGCTCAATGAGTTTGCCCAGGGTACCGGACTCGGACTGGCTATCTCAAGAGCTATCATTGAAGGAGCCGGAGGAGAAGTCGGATTTACTTCCACTCCCGGTATTGGATCGACTTTCTGGGCATGGATTCCTTGTGAAATCAGCACTCAGAAGGAACATAACCCAACTATTTCACTGCCATTGCAACACCAGCTTTCTTTGAACGAAATCGACAAGAAGGAACTGAAGATATTAATTGCCGAAGATAATGAAAGTAACTATTCGTTGGTGCAACATATTCTCAAAAGCTACCATCTAACCCATGTTCAAAATGGAGCGGAAGCAGTAAATAAAGTACGTGAGGAAGAGTTCGATCTTGTTCTCATGGATATGAAAATGCCTGTCATGGGAGGACTGGAAGCAACCCGCAAAATCCGTGAGTTTAATAATAGGATACCTATTATTGCACTTACAGCCAATGCTTTTGATGCTGACAGAATCAGCGCTCTTGACGCAGGATGCAATGAATTTCTTGCCAAACCATTGAAGAAAAGTCAGTTGCTTGAACTCTTCTCAAAGAAATGGTAAGTTATATGTTAACATACAATTATAAAGTTTATCTAAGTACTCTGATAGTATTGACCGTTTATAAATTCATAAATTAAGTTGTTCGGTTCTTTTTATTGCCCGGATTCAACTTATTATTTATACCTTTACGAACTATAAACTTAATTAGATAAACTATTAAAAGTAACGATCATGAAAAAAGTTATCATTCTGGCATGTTCCTGCTTTCTTCTGGCAGCATGCGGAAACAGTGCGAAAACAAACAATAGTACAAGTGCGGACAGTACAGCAACCCAAGTGGCTGATATACATAATGCCGAAACATCGCTTGATTATGAAGGGACCTATAAAGGTGTCTTTCCTGCTGCCGACTGTCCGGGCATTGAAACAACTCTGACATTAAATCCTGACAAGACGTTTACTCTTCACTCTGTATACATCGACCGGGACAGTTCATTTGATGAAAAAGGAACTTATACACTGGAAGGTAATATCCTGACTTTAAAAGAAGAAGGTGGAGAGATATCTTATTATAAAGTAGAAGAAAACAAAGTTCGTCTGTTAAACGATGACAAACAAGAAATAACGGGAGCACTTGCCGAACATTATATTCTAAACAAAGAATAGACAAGAAAATCCTGTCCTTATCAAAAGATACCGGAAACAAAGCGGCTGATCAGTCATTTTATTTCCGGTATCTTTTTTTGTTTCTATGTTTTATCGTTTTCAGAGAACAATTTCAATATTTTTTATGTTTATATAAATAAAAAGCAAACTTATAAAAAGAACGACTTATGATTTATAATTTTTTATTCCCCACAAAGCCAAATACAACTAAAGTATCCTTGTTTTTATTGGCAGTCCGCATCATTTTCGGAATATTATTAATGAACCACGGTATACAGAAATGGAGCAATTTCCAGGAGTTATCCACGGCTTTTCCTGATCCGATCGGGCTGGGCAGTTCCATATCCCTCGGTTTGGCGATCTTTGGTGAGTTGGTATGTTCAATGGGCTTCATCTTCGGCTTTCTGTACCGCTTGGCAATGATCCCGATGATTTTTACGATGATAGTTGCCTTTTTTGTCATCCATGCTAATGACGTATTTGCAGTAAAAGAATTGGCATTCATCTACTTAGTAGTATTTGTATTAATGTACATTGCCGGACCCGGTAAATTTTCCATAGATCATTTCATTGGAAACAAGTTGGCACACAACAAACGTAAATGATATAAAAACAAGAAATAATAACCTTGATTAATTTAAAAATGTTATATTTGCATCTATTAAAAAGAGAATTTATCAACATTTTATTAATCAAAAAGTAAAGTAAACATGAAAAAAAGCAAACTGACATTAGTAGCGGTTGTACTTAGTGGTAGCTTATTATTCAGCTCCTGTGTTGGATCATTTGGCTTATTCAACCGTTTAAGTTCCTGGAATCAAGGAGTCGGAAACAAATTTGTAAATGAGCTTGTATTTTTAGCTTTCAACATTGTTCCGGTTTATGGCGTAGCATACCTTGCTGATGCCTTAGTAATCAACTCTATCGAATTCTGGAGTGGTTCCAACCCGATGGCTAATGTGGGCGACGTGAAGAAGGTAAAAGGAGAAAACGGTAACTATATGGTTAAAACACTTGAAAATGGCTATTCAATTACGAAGGAAGGCGAAACAGCTTCTATGGATTTGATCTACAACAAAGAAGCTAATACCTGGAATGTAGTTGCAAACGGCGAAAGCTCTGAGTTGCTAAAGATGAATAACGACGGTACTGCTGATCTGTTCTTACCAAACGGCGAAAAAATGAACGTTACATTGGACGCTCAAGGTATGATGGCTGCCCGTCAGGCTACTATGAGCAACCTGATGTTTGCCGCTCGTTAAAAGCATATACCATAAACAAAAAGGAGATGAAACCGTACAACCAGTTTCATCTCCTTTTTTATTAGCAATGATTGATCAGAAAGGATATCCTACCGCAAAATGGAAAGCAAAATCACGACTGAACTTAGGATGGATAATCGGATAACGATCTTTCCCCTTTTCATAAACAGGATTAAGCGCCTTCATACCTCCGTCAAAACGAAGAATGAAGAAATCCAGATCCAGACGAAGCCCTAATCCGTACGCTACCGCTATTTGCTTATAGAATTTATCGAATTTAAAGACTCCTCCCGGCTGATTGTCATAATCACGAATGGTCCATATATTACCGGCGTCCACAAAGATGGCTCCCTGAAACTTCCAGAATAATTTGCTTCGATATTCAATGCTGGCATCCAGCTTGATATCACCGGACTGATCCAGTAAATTGGTATTTTCATCCCTCACAAAAGAGCCCGGCCCCAAGTCACGTACCGTCCACCCGCGAACACTGTTGGCACCACCGGAAAAGTATTGTTTCTCAAACGGGATAGTCTTCGCATTCCCGTAAGGAACAGCAATGCCCATACCTATATGAAACGCAAACGAGTTACGATGATCTATCCTTATATTCTTAGAAAAGTCAAATTCTCCTTTCACATATTGTGCATATGGAATGCCCAGAATAGCATATTCCCCATCATTATTCTTACGGATATTCGTTGCTTTGGATAAAGCATACATGATATTTCCCGCTGATTCGAAATTAAAACGGATGGAATATGAATTGGAAGCAATTGTATTATTAATGATGGCACCACCAATACTATTGTAATGATAGCTATATCCCATATTAATAATCAAACGGTCCTGATAATTATACTGAAGAATATGGCTCTGCCCTTTGTTAATAAAATCATCCTTAAACCTCTCCGAAATTCTCGGCAAATAAAGGAAACCGATATTAATCAAATCGATACAATGTTGTATTTTCTGGCGTTGAGTCCACTTATAGCTCCATGAAGCCGATGCCATGGTACGTAGAAATTCGGGACGCATCTGATAATTATACTGTAATCCGAACTCTGTAGTGGCCCTAATCTTCCGTTTATAGTCCGAAGAGAGAAAAGGAAACAGGAAATTAGGAAAGTTGATACTTGTCTCCACCCCGTATTCCGTATAATTATTGTTAGAATAGCCTGCCTGAAGTCCGGAAATCACTTCATAAGCACCACGAAACTTGATCATAAAAGTCTCCGAACCGCGAAAGAGATTCCTGTTTTGAAAAGAGACGGAAGCTGCTGCTCCCAAATCACCGGCTGAATTGGTTCCTTCCAATTCAAAAGCTACCGACTTGTGTTTACTCTTGGTCAACATCACATAGCAGTCAAGCTTCGCCGTATCCCCTACCTGATTTTCAAGAAAACGGATATTGGTATATTTCAAGGCGGACAGACGTCCGAAATTGGAATAAGTCTGCTGCACATCCTGTTCATCGAACAAATCCCCCGGAGCAAAGCGAAGATTATCAGTAAGCATCTTCGGGCGTAAATAGAGTTTATCTTTATAATAAATAGGGTACCCTTTAAAATGAAGAGAATCATTGATATCCATACTGTTCAGCGCAGAAGATTGCAGGACATCATAATCCGTAATAAAGTTAATCTTATTTATCCAATATTGTTGGTGTGCTTTCACCGAATCGCTCACATGCGCTCTGTAGGCGTGCAAATGCAAGGTCAAGTCTACCTGATAAGTACCCCGAACCGTATCTGCCGTATAACCGACATAATCCTTATTGAACTTATAATAACCATTCCGAAGCAACTTGTCAGTAATTCGCTGACGCTCGGCATCCAGCACGTTCACATCAAATATCATTCCTTCTTTCAGCAGACTTTTGGCGGAATCCTGCTTCAGAAAATCAGCAATCTTAGGATCACGAATATCATATTTTAATGAATTGACAATATAAGGATCGCCGGCTGTCACCTCATAATACAGCTTGATCTTTTTCTTCTTTATTTTAGTCGAACGCTTCACTGTGGCCGCCATATAGCCCATATTGCGCATTGCCTTTGTAATTTCATCTTGCGAGCGCTGCGCTTCAGTCTCACTATAGATTACAGGAGCATCCCCGATTCTTCTCAGGAACTTATTTCCCCATTTAGTAGAGTCTCGTCCTGAAAGGTTGTAAACATAAAGCTGTGTTTTGATTAAACTGAACCATTTGGCATTAGGGTTCTGTCGCACATACATTCGTAAGGAAGAAGGACGGACATTTTTCTGATCTGTATGAATCTTGACTTCATCCAGCAGATAAGAGCCATCCGGCACATACTTAGTGGCAGTGCACGAAGCGAGCGACAGAATGATAATGGCAAAAGTAAATAAGTAAAGAAATCCTTTCCTCATACAGTATCTCTATAAAAGCGGAAGCAAATATATAGGGACAAAGATAGAGCATATTTTTCGTTCGGGGAAATTATCAAAACAATAATTAATGCGACAAAAGTTCTTTTCACCACGAATTATAGAAATTTGCAAAGTATGCTTTGCTAATACCTATATATTACTGACTATGTATCCTTGCAATTATTTCTATAAATCGTGGCGAATAAGATTCCTAATTTTGTTGATTTCTAAATACAATAGGAACTGTATACTTCACAGATACAGGCTCCCCTTTTTGCATTCCCGGCTTCCATTGGGGCATCGAATTTATGACTCGAAGAGCTTCTTTATCCAAATCCGGATCAACACTACGTACTACTTTCGCATTAGAAATACTGCCATCTTTGTTAACTACAAACTGTACAATAACACGACCCTGAATTTTACTTTCTATCGCCTTTGTCGGATACTTGATATTGCGACTCAAAAAGCTCAGTAGTTCTTTCTGTCCCCCAGGGAAATCCGGCATCGTTTCCACTACTGAATAAATAGAATCACCCTTCGTCTCCGTGATCGTTATATCAACTTGAGGTTCTGCTGTTTTCTCCGGTTCAGCAGTCAACTCTATGGTATCTGCTTTTTCGGTATCAGACTGGACTTTATCCGCTTTCTTATTAGCACAATTACTGAATAACAGCAATAATGCGGCCACTGGTATAAACATCAGATACTTACCTACCATGATGTTATGAGTTCTTTTTCTGTTTAGCATTTTAATTCGTTTTTTTAAGGGTAATACACTAAAGTTGTTATAGAAGTTTGCTGCAGCCAATGAAGTATGTTTAATTCCCAACAAATGATATTGATACGATTTCTTGTCATAGCCGGACGTCACTACTTGCTTGTCCGCCAGATACTCATGATTCATACGTATTTCACTGCGTATCAACCAGGAGAACGGATTAAACCAACATAATAATATAACCAGTTGAACCAGTATTATATCCAATGAATGCAACTCACGGACATGAGTTTGTTCATGTATCAATATCTCATTAATTTCCTTATCCGAATATTGCATCGGATTTATGAATATCCAGTGAAAGAAGGAACAGGGCTCCCCTACGTCTTCCGACTGATAAACAGGTACACCTTTCAGAGAATAGCGCTGAGAGCAGGCTAAAGAGTGATGTATTTTACTAACTTCTAAAAGATTACGCAGTAACAACATACCTATTCCCAATCCATAAATAATCCATAACCAAGTACCGGCCTGCCAGGTTGTCCCTTCAACTTCAGTTGTAGCAACGGGTACAGCTGTAGTAACCAGCACTTCCGGTAACAGTTTATTGTAAACGGTAGTAATCGTTTCTCCTATTGCATACTCGTCCGTCCAGCCTGAAAAATCAATCAATGGATAAATCAGCGAAGTCACACATATCAGCAGCAACATGATCCGTCTCAGCCTGAAAAATGTATCCTTGCTGAAAGAGAGCTTATAGAATGCATATAATACAATCAAAGCTACATTTACTTTAATCAAATAGATTGCAAAAGATTCCATGCCTATCTTGATTTATGATTCTTCATCCTCAATAATATTGATTAAATCCTCGAGTTCTTTCTTGCTGATTTTACGATCGCGGACAAAAAAGGAAACCATTTCTTTGTACGAACCTGTAAAATAGTTACTTACTACTCCATTCATAAAGCTACGCTTATAGTCGCTTTCTTTCACCAGCACATGATACTGAATAGAATTCCCTAACTTGAAAGGAGACAAGAATTTCTTTTTCTCCAGATTACGGACTACAGAGGCAACACTTGTATATGGCGGTTTTGGTTCCGGCATTTCATTCACAATCTCCCGGATAAAACTCGGTCCCATTTTCCAAAAGTAAATCATCACTTCTTCCTCTTGTTGTGTCAATCTTTCCATATCGTCATCTTTTATACTGAATATCAAACTACTAATTTTAAGCAAATCTACTAAAATTAAGTAGATAATCAATTTTTATTCATACAAATATTGTTAATATGAGAAAGAATTATTTTCAAAAAACTTGTTCAACAGCCGATTTATTAAAAATATATTTATAGCTTTGCGGTAAATAAAGAAGTAAAAGAATAATGCTAAGCAAAAATAAAATAAAGTATATCCATTCGCTGGAACTAAAGAAAACACGTAAAGAAGAACAAGTATTCCTAGCCGAAGGGCCTAAATTAACAGGCGATTTACTAGGACGTTTCCCTTGCCGTTTTCTGGCTGCGACTTCTTCCTGGCTACAAGCGCATCCCGACATTCAAGCAAATGAAATTGCAGAAGTCTCTCAAGAAGAACTATCACGTGCCAGTCTACTGAAAACGCCACAGCAAGTACTTGCTGTTTTCGAGCAACCGCAATATACGTTAAGTCCGGAGTTCGCACGCCAGTCTCTTTGCCTGGCACTGGATGATATTCAGGACCCGGGGAACCTGGGTACGATTATCCGACTGGCGGACTGGTTCGGTATCGAACATATTATCTGCTCTCAGAATACGGTAGACGTATACAATCCCAAGACCATACAAGCCACTATGGGAGGAATTGCCCGTGTTAAGGTTCATTATACCTCTCTTCCCGAATTTATTCATTCACTTGGTGATACTCCCGTATTCGGAACATTTTTGGATGGAGAAAACATGTACGAACAACCATTATCCACCAACGGACTGATTGTAATGGGGAATGAAGGCAACGGAATAGGAAAAGAAGTGGAAGCACTCATCAATCGAAAACTTTATATCCCCAATTATCCACAAGGAAAGGAAACCTCGGAATCTCTCAACGTGGCTATCGCTACCGCAGTAATCTGTGCCGAGTTCCGGCGACAGGCTGCATGGAAGTAAAATCAAAAGGATAAAATAAATAAGGAAACAGTACTTCTCCCCTCTTTTCAGACGCCGCAAGAGCCTCTTTAAAACATTGGGAAGTTTGATCCGAAACTATAGGAAAATTAAACTGAAACACTGAGATGTTTTTGCTGAACATCTCAGTGTTTTTTATTTCATTCACGGGGAGTAATGCTATCAGCCCGGGCATCCATTCAACAGACTCTATTTCTTCTGTCAACGGAAAAACATCCCGTACATATCCTTCATCAGCAATCTCTACTACTTGTTGTCTGATAAAGCCTACATCAGGCAGAAGCAAATAATGAGCGGCAAAGCGTTTCATAATATTAACGGGAAGGTGACTGACGTCTTTGCTGATTTCTACGCTGATTCAATTGCCGTTCCCTTCTTTGCTCAATCTTCTCCTGCTGGATATGTTGCTCTACTTCAATCTGTTCCGGCTTCTTTTCAGGAGTCACCGTACGACGGCGATTCATTTCTTCCGGTGATATACGTTGATTATCCTTCAGATCATCGACTTTTCGCAAAGAGTCTTTCGAAATCTTAGTATCTTTTTGATCAGATACTTTCTTTAAAGAATCTGTCTTCAGAGCTTCCAGCTGATTAATCGAATCACGTTCGGCTACAGAAAGCGAGTCTGAGCAATGATAACGGGTTAAAGAAAAACGATCAGCCAGTAATGCACCGGCTTTCTCTCCCTGTACTCCCGGGTAATAGATAAAACCTTTTATTTCCTTCATCACACCCAATGTATCTGCATACAAACGTAACTGGTGAACACCCGGATCAGTGATTGTTTCCAGGCGATTTAATGTATCCTTTTCATAAATAACCTGCATGGCCATCGTAACAGCTCTCAAAGAATCGGCAAGCATCGGTTCGAGGAAATGATAACGTACTTCCCAAACTAATGTATCACGATCTTTATAATTAGTATCGGCAGGTAATACAAAGGCATACTGGTCATTCATCATCTCACCCGTCAGACGTATCAGACGTTTCCAGGGCCAGACATCAATACTATCACCCGATTCCGACATCTTCGGTTTATTGTCACGCAAAGCTATCAGATGATTAATTTCATTCTGCTGAGCTTTCAGGCGTTTGCTCACCTTTTCATAAATTTTCGATAATACCTCCGTGTTGCGTGTGTACCACACCAAAGACGAATCGAATACGGCTTCTGTCGTACCATATTTCTTGAAAACGGCATCGAGATACAAAGCCTTCTTATAATTCTCACTATAAGGCAGATTATCTCCCATAGACTTTGCCAGATGATAATCATACAGCAAATTCTCCATCTTCGATTCTGAGATTACATCGTCAGGTCTTTTGACTTTACAGCCTACTATCGCAAGCGCCAACATGCAAACACAACACAGATGAAACCGAAACCTACTCTTCATGACCTAAACTTTCCTTTTTATTTTTATCCAGTGAATGGTAAGATTCATTCAGATACTTGCTATAGAAAAGTAGCAAAGCAATGATACCACAACTGATGGCAGCATCTGCAAAGTTAAAGATCGGACTGAAGAATATAAAATGTTCTCCACCTACGAAAGGCATCCATGTGGGCCAGTTTGTGTCGATAATCGGGAAATAGAACATATCCACTACTTTGCCATAGAACCAGGTAGAATATCCACCGCCTTCGGGCATAAAACTGGCAATCTGTGAATGAGTACTTTCATTGAAAAAGACGCCATAGAATACACTGTCTATAATATTCCCCAAAGCTCCGGTCAGGATGAGGGCCACACAGACGATATATCCGGTCTTGAAGCCTTTTTTTATAATCTTATAAAGATAGTAGCCTATCAGCCCTACTGCTACAATACGGAAAGTGGTCAGAAACAACTTTCCAAATATTTCCATACCGAAAGCCATACCGTTGTTTTCGGTGAAATAGATATAAAACCAGTCCGTCACACGTATGCTTTCATGCCAATACATGTGAGTCTTAATCCAGATTTTAATGATCTGGTCAATAATCAGTACGGAAAAGATAACAAGCAGGGCAATTCTACCCTTCGTGAATAGTTTCTTCATTTGTTCATCATAAATTAAACATAACGAGCTACAAGTTGCCGTGCGTAAACATTGCGCAGCTACTTGTAGCTCGTCATCCGTAGCTTGTAGCTATCTATTATTTTTTACCACTGTTCTTAGCCTCGATGCTGAGTGTAGCATGAGGAACAGCACGCAAGCGTTCTGCCGGAATCAACTTTCCAGTCTCACGGCAAATGCCATACGTTTTATTCTCAATACGTACCAAAGCTGCCTGCAATCCTTGGATAAACTTCAGCTGGCGCTGTGCCAGACGTGTCGTTTCTTCCTTTGAAAGCGTATTAGCTCCTTCTTCCAACACTTTATAAGTAGGAGATGTATCGTCGGTATCATTACCATCCAATCCCATCAAGCTCATCTTCAACTGATCGTAATCACGTTGAGCCAACTCCAACTTCTCCATAATAATGGCACGGAATTCCTCGAGTTCCGCATCCGAATATCTAGTCTTTTCTGCCATAACTTTACTAGTTTAAAAGGTTAATCAATATTAGTATTAGTCTTTTATCACATTGACAAACAATGAGAAATCGTCAAAATTAAGTTCTGTGCCGTCTTTCACTTCATCTGCCAAATCAAGGGATGTTCCTAAAACCTGGTTACAAATATAAGTATTATATTCGTTCACCGCATCATCTGTTTGCGTATTTTTGGAGATTGTGATCTTTATTTTGTCCGTAATCTCGAAACCGCTGGACTTACGTATATTTTGAATACGATTCACCAATTCGCGGGCTATACCCTCACGACGCAGTTCTTCGGTAACAGTAACTTCAAGAGCAACAGTCAGTTTACCTTCATTGGCAACCAGCCATCCCGGAATGTCTTCGCTGAAGATTTCGACATCCGCAGCTTCGATCACAGCTTCCGCGCCATCCAGATTCAATGTATACTTTCCGTTCTTTTCGAGTTCAGCTATCGCTTCCTGAGACATTTCCGCTACAGCAGCAGCCACTGCCTTCATCTGTTTGCCGAATTTCGGGCCTAACTTCTTAAAGTCACATTTCACCTTCTTCACCAATACACCGGCATCACCATCCACAAACTTGATATCTTTTACATTCACCTCGTTCATGATCAATGCTTTCACTGCTTCGATGTGAGCTTTCTGTTCTTCATCCACTACAGGAATCATGATACACTGAAGCGGCTGGCGAACTTTGATGTTCACTTTACGACGCAATGCCAATACCATAGAAGTTACGTCCTGTGCCATTTGCATACGGGCTTCCAGTTCCTTGTCTATCATTTCTTCCTGATACTTCGGGAATTCAGCCAAATGAATGGAAACCACATTATCACGTCCTGTAGCAGTGATCAAATCCGTATACAGACGATCGGCATAGAACGGAGAAATAGGCGCCATCAGCTTCGCAACTGTTTCAAGGCAAGTATACAATGTCTGATAAGCAGACAGTTTATCCTGAGTAAATTCACCGCCCCAGAAACGTTTACGGTTCAGACGAACATACCAGTTAGACAGATTGTCATTGACAAAGTCGGAGATCAAACGTCCTGCCTTAGTCGGTTCATATTCATTATAGCAAGTATCTACTTCCTTGATTAAGGTGTTCAATACTGACAAAATCCAACGGTCAATTTCCGGACGCTCTGCCATCGGAACATCTGCTTCTTTATATTCGAATCCGTCTACATTGGCATACAGCGCAAAGAACGAATATGTATTATATAAGGTACCGAAGAACTTACGGCGAACTTCTTCGATTCCTTCAACGTCGAATTTCAAATTATCCCATGGAGATGAGTTAGTAATCATGTACCAACGCAACGGATCAGAACCATACTTCTCAATCGTAGTAAACGGATCGACAGCATTGTTAAGACGCTTGGACATCTTATTACCGTTCTTGTCAAGTACCAGTCCATTAGAGATCACGGCTTTATACGACACACTATCAAATACCATAGTAGCGATAGCATGCAGTGTAAAGAACCATCCGCGTGTCTGATCCACACCTTCCGCGATAAAGTCAGCCGGATATACTTCACGGTTATCCAGAATGTCTTTATTCTCGAACGGATAATGAATCTGCGCATAAGGCATAGCGCCGGAATCAAACCAGACATCAATCAGGTCAGATTCACGCTTCATCGGCTGGCCGTCTTCCGATACCAGAATGACATCGTCTACATACGGACGATGAAGGTCTATCTTATCATAATTTTCTTCGGTATATTCACCAGGTACAAAACCTTTATCCTTGTACGGATTGGATTTCATAAATCCGGCAGCTACCGATTTCTCGATTTCATTATAAAGTTCTTCTACAGATTCGATACATATTTCGCTCGTTCCATCTTCTGTACGCCAGATAGGCAGTGGAGTACCCCAATAACGGGAACGGCTTAAGTTCCAGTCATTCAGATTTTCCAGCCATTTGCCGAAACGACCCGTTCCGGTAGACTCCGGTTTCCAGTTGATCGTCTTGTTCAGCTCCATCATACGTTCCTTGCAGGCTGTAGAGCGGATAAACCAGCTATCCAATGGATAATAAAGCACCGGCTTGTCTGTACGCCAGCAATGAGGGTAGTTGTGTACATGCTTTTCGATTTTGAAAGCCTGATTGTTTGCTTTCATCATCATACAAAGAGCGACGTCCAAAGATTCGGCAGCCTGTGCTGCTTTCTCATCATATTTGCCGTCTACCATAAACTGCGGATCATAGGCATTCTTTACCCATGCACCCTGATATTCTTTGTATTTGTCTACCTCCACACATTCTTTCACGAAGTTTTCATCCAGTTCGTCCAGTATATAGAACTTACCGGTAAGGTCTACCATCGGACGGGTTTCGCCCTTCTTGTTAATCATGAAAAGTGATGGTATACCTGCCACACGAGCCACGTTCGCATCATCCGCACCAAATGTCGGTGCAATATGAACGATACCTGTACCGTCTTCTGTCGTTACATAATCACCCGGGATAACACGGAAGCCTTTATCACTTACTTTCCAGCTACCGTCTTCCGATACTTCAACCGGTTTCACCCAGGGAATCAGTTGCTCATATTCCATACCAATAAGGTCAGCACCTTTGTATTCGGCGATTACTTTGAATGGTACGAGCTTATCTCCTGCCTTATAATCTTCCAGTTTCAGATCAGCAGCTTTCGGATTGAAATGTGTATTTAATAAAGCTTTAGCCAGAACAACTGTAATAGGTTCTCCTGTATAAGCATTATATGTCTGAACTGCAACATAATCAATCTTTGGTCCTACACAAAGCGCTGTGTTTGAAGGCAATGTCCAGGGAGTTGTTGTCCAAGCAAGGAAGTAAGGAGTTCCCCACTCCGCCATTTCCGGTTTCGGATTCTTCATCTTAAACTGGGCAACAGCTGTCGTATCCTTTACGTCACGATAACAGCCCGGCTGGTTCAGTTCATGAGAACTCAGTCCTGTTCCGGCAGCCGGAGAATATGGCTGGATTGTGTATCCTTTATACAGCAAACCTTTCTTATGCAGTTGCTTCAGCAGCCACCACAATGTTTCGATATAACGATTGTCATACGTGATATAAGGATGCTTCATATCCACCCAATATCCCATCTGATGAGTCAGGTCTTCCCATTCCTTGGTATATTTCATCACGTCCTTACGGCAAGCAGCGTTATAATCTGCTACAGAGATTTTCTTACCAATATCCTCTTTTGTGATACCTAATGCTTTTTCTACACTTAGTTCCACAGGCAGTCCGTGGGTATCCCATCCGGCTTTACGCTTTACCTGGTAACCTTTCATTGTTTTGTAACGACAGAAAATGTCCTTAATGGTACGAGCCATTACATGGTGAATGCCCGGCATACCATTAGCCGAGGGAGGTCCTTCGAAAAACACAAACGAAGGGCAGCCATCACGTTCTGTCATACTCTTGGCGAAAACCTGGTTTTCGTCCCACTTCTTCAACACATCTTTGTTCACCTGTGAAAGGTCAAACTGCGAATATTCAGTAAATCTCTTACCCATAGCTATATCTACGATTTTACTATTTACAATTTACAATTTACAATTTGAGGGGTATCCCCATTTTTAAGGGTGCAAATTTACAAAAACATTTGTTTAGTTGAGCAAAAAGCAAGGACTTTTAATTGGAATCATGTGAAGTTATCGTTTATAAATGGATGTTGCATTAAACAAAACCGATATCTCCTTGTTTTAGTGGGAAAATAAAAAGCACTTAAGTTATGAATTACGGTATTAGTATTTTATTCAGAGCAATCCCTTTGGCGATGGCGGTCTTTTGCTTCGGATACGGAGCATTCATTTACGGTTATGGTGATGCGGGAAACCGTCTGGTGGCAGGTCCTGTTGTATTTTCACTAGGTATGATATGCATTGCGCTGTTCTGTACGGCAGCCACAATAATCCGGCAAATCATACATACCTATAATGAAGCGACAAAATACGTTTTACCTGTTGTGGGCTATCTGGCAGCTATCATAACAATTATCGGAGGTATATGCATTTTCAATAGTGCTACCACTACTTCAGCCTTCGTCGCAGGGCATGTCATAACCGGTGTAGGATTTATCACAGCTTGTGTAGCTACCGCCGCTACCTCTTCCACCCGATTTTCTTTGATTCCGGCCAATGCCAAAGCTACCGGAAATGAAGTGCCGGAGGGAGCGTTCTCTATTGGCCAAAGACGGGCAATGATCTTTCTCGCAATCGTCATTTCCTGTATCGCATGGATATGGGCGTTCATCCTGTTAAGTAACAGTCATTCCCATCCTGCTTATTTTGTAGCAGGGCATGTGATGGTAGGGCTCGCATGTATTTGTACCAGTCTGATTGCATTAGTAGCAACCATAGCCCGTCAGGTCCGGAACGACTATTCGGAAAGAGAACGTAACAAATGGCCGAAACTGGTTTTACTCATGGGATCGATCTCTTTTGTATGGGGCATATTCGTCATCCTTGCCGACTCGGGAAGTGCAAACGGCACTACCGGATACATCATGCTTGGCCTTGGTCTGGTATGTTACAGTATTTCCAGCAAGGTGATTCTGCTCGCTAAGATATGGAGACGAGAGTTCAAGCTGGCCAACCGAATCCCTATGATTCCGGTACTGACAGCATTAACATGTCTATTTCTGGCTGCCTTTGTATTCGAGCTTGCTACCATAAACACTGATTATTTTATTCCGGCACGGGTTTTAGTAGGATTGGGAGCTATTTGCTTCACACTGTTTTCTATCGTCAGCATCCTCGAAAGCGGTACTTCCGGAAAGGGTTAAAAAACATTCCTTTTATTGGTTTTAAACCAAAGCCCTCTTGGTTTAAAAGGAAAGCCTCGTTGGTTTTAAACCAACGGGGTCTTGATTTGAAACCAACTAAACAGTCTCCTTTTACTTCTTCAGCCGCACTTCATATACATCATTTCTACGATCCTTCAGATTGCGCACACTACCGTAAGTATGGAGTGCATTCAATAAATCCAGATCGACATCCGAAACCAGAATCATTTCCGTATTCGGAGTGGCTTCCGCCCGTTTTCCATCAGTCGGAAAAGCAAAATCACATGGAGTGAATACTCCCGACTGTGCATATTGAATATCCATATTATGAACACGGGGAAGATTTCCTACACAGCCTGCTATGACTACAAAGCATTCATTTTCAATCGCACGTGCCTGGGCACAGACACGAACACGGGAGTAAGCATTCTGTGTATCAGTCAGGAAAGGTACAAATAAGATTTGCATTCCCTGATCCGCCATCAAACGGGAAAGTTCCGGAAATTCCACATCATAACAAATCAGCACTCCGACCTTCGCACAATCTGTATCGAAAGTTTGCAACAGTTTGCCACCACTCAATCCCCAACTCTTGATTTCATCCGGAGTAACGTGCATTTTTTCATACATCTCATAAGTTCCGTCACGTCTGCAAAGGAAGCCTACATTATACAGTAAACCATCTTCCTTTACATACGGCATACTTCCTGTGATAATATTGATATTATAACTGATTGCCAGATTTATAAAACGGTCTCTGATCTCATCGGTATACTTTGCCAATCCACGAATAGCCTGTGATTCTCCTTTATCATTAAACTTCGACATCAAAGGAGCGTTGAAATATTCCGGAAAAAGAACAAAATCACTTTTATAATCTGATACAGCATCTACAAAAAACTCCACTTGTTCGAAGAGGTCGTCCAATGTCTTGTAACTACGCATCTGCCACTGTACCAGTCCCACACGGACAGTCGTCTTTGGGTTGATATATTCCTGTGTAGGCGGCTGATAATAAATATTATCCCACTGCAACAAACAGGCATAATGCTTGGATTCCTCATCATTCGGCAAATAATTGGTCATTACCTTGCGAACATGGAAATCATTCGATAATTGGAAGGTAAGAACCGGATCATAAATTTCACGCTGGCGTACCCGTGCGATATATTCTTTCGGGCGCATCTTGTCGGCATATTTATGATAATTCGGAATACGACCACCGAACATGATAGCTTTCAAATTCAATGTTTCGCAGAGCTCCTTGCGATATTCATACATACGACGAGCCAAACGTAAACCACGGTATCCCGGATGAATAAACACCTCAATACCGTACAGGATGTTTCCTTCCGGATTATGAGTATTGAATGTTTCCTTACCCGTAACTTGTGCATACGTATGGTCGTTCTTTACCTTGTCATAGTCAACGATAATAGAAAGAGCACAACCTACGATCTTGTCGTCAACAACTGTAACAATCTGCCCCTCCGGAAAAATACTTATTAATTTCTTTATCTGGGCATGAGTCCAAAATACATCGCTACCATCAGAATAAACACGGGTAAACGATTGGGATAACTGTGCATAGTCTTCAATTTGAAGATTACGTATCTGTACTTTATTAATTTTAATTGGATGTTGTTCCATAACAATACATGTTTTATAAAAAGACAGTGCAAAGGTACAGCTAATCCTCGTACATTGTACTTTCATCGCAAGAAAAAGGCACTTTTAAAATAGTGTCACTATCCAGTGAGGATGGTGTCACTATATCATACACATAGTGACACTATATGCATAGGATAGTGACACTATTTTTTCCACATAAAAAAGGTGACCTTTCTGAGAAACTGATCTCAAAGGGCCACCTTCCTTAATCAAACAATCACTAACCTAATATATCTTATTTGTTTTTCTTCCAGAGCTTACTCATGTCCTCCAGCGTCTTCCCTTTAGTCTCGGGTACCCAACGCCAGACAAAGATAGCGGCAGCGACACAGATTATTCCGTATAAGCTATACGCAAACATCGGACTGAAGTCATACAATGCCGGGAAAGTAGAAGATACGATGTAGTTGAATATCCATTGGAAAGCCACTGCAATAGCAACTGCTTTACCACGAATAGTATTCGGGAAGATTTCTGAAATCAATACCCAGCAAATCGGTCCCCATGACATCATGAAGAAAGCAGCGTATACGATGATGGAAAGTACCGGAAGAACACCTTTGATTGCCATACTATCACACATTGCCACTGCAAATGCTCCTACAGCCATACCAATAGATCCGATAATCAGCAATGGTTTACGACCAAAGCGGTCTACCGTAAAGATAGCAACCAGCGTAAAGATAATGTTTACAATACCCATAATCACTGTCTGCATCATACCACCACCTTCGGCACCTGCATTTTCGAAAATACGCGGAGCATAGTAAAGTACTGCATTAATACCGATCGCCTGCTGGAATACGGACAGTAGAATACCGATCACAATCACTGTTACTCCATAAGTAAAGAGTTTTTCTGTTTTTTCCTGTGCAGTAGCCTTAATATCATTAAGAATTTCCTTAGCTTTATTCTTACCATTGATTTTCTCTAAAATAGAGTAAGCCTTTTCTTCCTGCTGTACAAGAACCAGATAACGGGGAGTCTTAGGTACAAAGAACAAAAGCATACCAAACAAAGCAGCCGGGAAAGCTTCCGAACCAAACATATAACGCCACCCTTCCTGAACTGTCCACATATCGGACTCAGCACTTACTGACAGTACACCAGCAGCATCTTTCAGAATAATCGGATTCTGATGGTCACCCATAATCAGATAATTCACAAAGTACACAACCAACATACCAAAGATAATGGCAAACTGGTTGCACGAAACAAGGGTTCCACGAATATTGGAAGGAGCAATTTCAGCAATATACATCGGACATACCGCTGAAGCCAGTCCTACTCCGATACCTCCCAGAACACGATACAGATTGAATGCTATCAACAAATCCATATTCGGTTTTCCGTATTCGAAGAAAAGAACTTCCGGATAATAAGAGCCGAGTGCCGAGAGGAAAAATAACACAGCAGCAAGCCGCAATGAGTTACGACGTCCCAAACGCGAAGCAAAGATACCGGACAGAGCACCGCCAAGTACACAGCCAATTAATGCACTGGAAGAAGTAATGCCATGCATTACTTTATTATACTGAAAATCGGAAGCGGACAGAAAGAAGGCTTCGAGCCCTTTTTCCGCGCCGGATATAACCGCCGTATCATAACCGAAGAGCAAACCGCCCAAAATAGCAACAGAAGTAATCGAATACAAGTAGAGTTTACTTCCTTCGTTCGTTGTATTATTCATAGTTTTAAAAAGTGGATAAAGTAGTGTAGTAGTTGGATTAGAAAAAGTCAGGCGATAAAGCAGCAGCACTACCGCTGCTTTACCGCCTGTTTTAAATATTAATTAGCAATACATATTCAGAATTGCCTCATAAAGTTCTTGCTTGCCGCTAGTCTGTTTCGGTTCGCCTTTTGTTTTTGCATAAGCAACCACATCCTCCAGAGTCAGCTTGCCGTCTTCAAATTCTTTACCTTTGCCGCCATCGAATGAAGCATAACGGTCAGCCAGCATCTTCTTATAGGGAGATTCGTTAAGCAGAGCCGCTGCACTTTCGAGTGCACGGGCCATAGCGTCCATACCTGCAATGTGAGCGATAAAGATATCTTCCAGATCAGTAGAATTACGACGGGTTTTAGCATCAAAGTTCGTACCACCGGTACCGAGACCACCATTACGGATAATCTGCATCATAGCCTGAGTCAGTTCATAATTGTCGATCGGGAATTGGTCTGTATCCCAGCCATTCTGATAGTCACCACGATTGGCGTCAATTGAGCCCAACATACCATTGTCCACAGCAACAGCCAATTCGTGTTCGAAAGTGTGACCCGCCAAAGTTGCATGATTCACTTCGATATTTACTTTGAAATCCTTATCCAGACCATGAGCTTTGAGGAAGCCGATTACAGTTTCCGTATCTACGTCATATTGATGTTTAGTCGGTTCCATCGGTTTCGGTTCGATCAGGAAAGTACCTTTGAAACCACGGGCACGGGCATAGTCACGAGCAATCGTCAACATCTGTGCAAGGTGTTCTTTTTCACGTTTCTGATCTGTGTTCAGAAGAGACATATAGCCTTCACGACCACCCCAGAATACATAATTCTCTCCGCCAAGCTCAATCGTTGCATCAATCGCATTCTTAATCTGAACAGCAGCACGAGCTACTACATCGAAGTCAGGATTGGTAGCTGCACCATTCATATAACGGGCATGACCGAATACATTAGCAGTACCCCACAGTAGTTTGATACCGGTTTCTGCCTGTTTCTGTTTTGCATAAGCTACGATTTCTTTCAGGTTAGCTTCGTACTCTTCTACGCTGGCACCTTCCGAAACCAAGTCTACATCATGGAAGCAATAGTATTCGATACCCATCTTCTGCATGAATTCAAATCCTGCATCCATCTTATCTTTTGCCGCCTGTATAGCATCTGCATTACTATTCCATGGGAATTGCTTTGTTCCGCCACCGAACTGGTCACCACCTTCAGCGCACAATGTGTGCCACCATGCCATTGCGAATCTCAGCCAATCCTTCATCTTTTTACCATTAATCACCTTCTCTGCATCGTAATAACGGAATGCCATCGGGTTCTTACTATCTTTACCTTCAAATTTAATCTTTTCAATTCCCGGAAAAAATTCTTTTGTTGCCATAATTCTTGTTATTTAAAAAGTTATTATATCGTTATTTATATTATATTTCCATCTGGCGTATGCGTCAGCGTATTCCTGACGTTTAGCTATATTCGGTTCGATAACATCCAGTTTATCAAGAGTTGCAAATGCCTCATTATGATCTTTATAAATGCCTGCACCGATACCCGCGCCCTTCGCTGCTCCTACAGAACCGTCCGTATCATAAAGTTCGATAGTAGCTCCGGTCACTCCTGCCAATGTATCACGGAAGATGGAGCTAAGGAACATATTTGCATGTCCGGCATGAATCTTTTTGACCGGAATTCCCATTTGTTCCATGATGTCGATACCGTATTTAAAAGAAAATACAATTCCTTCCTGTGCAGCACGAATAATATGATGTTTGCCATGTACATTGAAGTCTATCCCCCGAATGCTGCAACCTATCTCCTTATTATTCAGCATACGTTCCGCACCATTACCAAAAGGCAGGATGCTGATACCTGCGCTCCCGATCGGCGCCTTGGAAGCCAACACATTCATTTCATTGTACGAGATACCTTCGGGAGCTATATTTCTTTTTACCCATGAATTGAGAATCCCTGTTCCGTTGATGCAAAGTAACACTCCCAGACGCGTCTGTTCCGCCGTATGATTCACGTGCGCAAAGGTGTTGACACGGGATTGAGGATCATAATTCACTTCACCATTCACACCATAGACAACTCCCGATGTTCCTGCCGTAGAAGCGATCTCCCCCGGATTAAACACATTCAAAGAAAGCGCATTGTTTGGCTGGTCACCGGCACGGTAAGTAATCGGTGTTCCTTCCTTCAATCCCAGTTCTTTCGCAGCAACTGCATTCACATGCCCTTGTTCTGCAAAAGTCGGTTTGATATCCGCAATAAGTGAAGAGTCGAAACCATAGTAATCCATCAGGAAATCGGCTATACGATTATTTTTGAAGTCCCAGAACATTCCTTCCGAAAGACCGGAAACAGTTGTGCAGATATCTCCGCTTAACTTCATGGCAATATAATCCCCTGGAAGCATGATCTTATATATCTGCTCATAGGCAGCCGGTTCATTTTGTTTGATCCAAGCCAGTTTAGACGCTGTAAAGTTACCGGGCGAGTTCAGCAAATGAGAAAGGCATCTCTCCTCTCCGATTGTTTCAAATGCTTGCTGCCCAAAAGGTACCGCACGAGAATCACACCAGATAATAGCAGGACGTAATACTTGCTGATTCTTATCTACACATACCAGTCCGTGCATTTGATAGGAAATACCGATAGCTTTAATCTCAGCAGCACTCACTCCTGACTCCGCCATAATAACTTGCGTGGACAACTTCAGATTTTCCCACCAACTCTCAGGATCTTGTTCTGCCCATCCGGGATTAACTGCGATTATTTTCGCTTCTGTTTTCGGAAAAAACGCTGACGATACACATTTACCTGTTTCAGCATTGACCAGACTTGCTTTAACGGACGAGCTACCTATATCATAACCTAATAGAAACATGATGATTTTTAAAATTTTGAATTATATATTTGAACAGACAGCCTGTTCACTTATTACTTATTACCTACTACCGTCTCACCTTATTATATATCTTCTTATCAAATTTATAATAACGTGCTGCACGATGAGCTACCCCCTGCTGTTTTTCTTCCAAAGGAACTACATATTCCATCATCGCTATTTTCTTATGGAAATTGCGTACATCCACAGGCTTGTCATATACCAACTCAAAAAGAGTCCTCAACTGAGCAGCGGTAAATTTACGTGGAAGCAACTCAAACAGCATGGAAGGATTGAACTCCACAAACTGACGGATATAGGTCATTGCCTCTTTAATAATCAGATTATGGTCGAAAGCCAACGTCATCACATCTTTCAAGGCAATCCAACAGGCCTGATGATCATCCAGATTCTTGTCCAGTGCCCGATCTATTTTCACCATCGACAGATAAGCAATTGTCACGATACGTTCAACTTTTGACTGCATAGCCCGTTCCAGCCAACGTACATCCTTTGGATTACTGGTTCTGTTTTTAGAGCCGAATGCCTTGAATTGCATCAGGTTTACATTTCTGAGCCCCGTCAATTCATACAGTACACGTTGTGCTGCTTCATCCAAATCTTCATCCATATAGATAAGGCTACCGGGAAGTTTCATATCGTGATACACTTCACCATTATCTTCGCCCGCACGTTTTACAAGTAACACTTTGAGTTGTTCTCCGTCAAAACCAATCACTACACAGTCTACTGATATGTGATTGTTTGCCAAGGGTGCTTTTTTCTGTATACTTTGCATATCCTTTTCTTTAATACGGTGCAAATATAGAGGCGCTTTATGATTCAAACAAGAACAAACAACATGCTATAAAACATTGTTTTTCATATATATACATATCATACAATCTACAATATGAATACTTAGTGTTATCTTCTGAATTACAATATGTATTTTACCCGTTCCGGCAACGAGTAATTGTATAAAGTACAAAAAGCGGAATGACTCTTTATTATCAGCACTTTTCATATTCACTCTTTGTCTTCTCCGGCAACGGACTTATTGTATTTCAAACGATATCCCATTTTGTATCTTGCCATTTTTATTCTATCTTTGCCGGATAAATATTAAAAAATCTAAAATGGAACGTCATCCCGTCATTTTATCCATTGCCGGTTCCGATTGTTCGGGAGGAGCGGGCATTCAGGCAGATATCAAAACAATCTCGGCATTAGGAGGCTATGCTGCATCTGCTATCACCGCTGTCACTGTGCAAAACACTCTAGGGGTACGCGCCGTCCATGCAATACCACCCGAAATTGTTTGCGGACAAATCGAAGCGGTCATGGAGGACTTGCAACCTGTCGCTGTAAAAATAGGTATGGTTAACGATATTCAGATCGTTCATGTCATCGCCGACTGTATACGGAAATATTCACCAGAGCATATCATTTACGACCCGGTGATGGTATCTACCAGCGGCCGGAAGCTGATGACAGATGAAGCCATCGAAGAGATTAAGAAAAAACTTTTGCCGCTTGTCACATTAGTCACCCCCAATATCGATGAAGCAAAGGTGCTGACAGGCAAGAGCATCCAAAATACACAGGATATGCTGGAAGCTGCCAAACAACTCTCCGACAGTTATCAGACCCATATCCTGATCAAAGGCGGACATCTGGAAGGCGATCAAATGTGCGACCTCTTATATTCTCCGGATCACACCTATTATATATATGAAGAGAAAAAGATAGAAAGTAAAAACCTGCATGGGACCGGGTGTACCCTCTCCTCCGCTATTGCAAGCTATCTGGCAAAGGGATACTCGATGAAAGACTCCATCTGTCACGCTAAAGAATACATTACTCATGCCATCATTGCAGGCAAAAACCTGAATATAGGTCATGGCAACGGACCTCTGTGGCATTTTCCCGACTCCATTGCACAAATGTGTACATTTTGTGCGGTCGTATCATAAAAATCTGTAACTTTGCACCCGCATTTAAAAATCAATTAAATAATAAAGATATGAAAGCATTTGTATTTCCCGGTCAAGGTGCTCAGTTCGTAGGAATGGGTAAAGACCTGTATGAAAACTCAGCTTTAGCAAAAGAATTGTTTGAAAAAGCAAATGATATCCTCGGATATCGCATTACAGATATCATGTTCAATGGTACAGACGAAGATCTTCGTCAGACAAAGGTTACTCAACCTGCCGTATTCCTTCACTCTGTTATCTCTGCTCTTTGTATGGGCGATGATTTCAAACCGGAAATGACAGCCGGACACTCACTTGGTGAGTTCTCTGCATTGGTGGCTGCCGGTGCCCTGAGCTTTGAAGACGGATTGAAACTGGTTTATGCCCGTGCGATGGCTATGCAGAAAGCTTGCGAAGCAACTCCTTCTACGATGGCCGCTATCATTGCATTACCGGATGAAAAAGTAGAAGAAATCTGTGCATCTGTTAATGCAGAAGGTGAAGTTTGCGTACCTGCCAACTATAACTGCCCGGGACAAATCGTAATCTCCGGTTCTGTACCAGGCATCGAAAAAGCCTGTGAACTGATGAAAGCTGCCGGCGCAAAACGTGCTCTCCCATTAAAAGTAGGTGGTGCTTTCCACTCTCCGTTGATGGACCCGGCTAAAGTTGAACTGGAAGCTGCTATCAACGCAACAGAAATTCATACTCCCAAATGTCCGATATATCAGAATGTGGATGCACTTCCTCATACTGATCCCGCAGAAATCAAAAAGAATCTGGTTGCCCAGCTGACTGCTTCCGTACGTTGGACTCAGTCTGTTAAGAATATGGTTGCCGATGGTGCTACTGATTTTACAGAATGTGGACCAGGTGCAGTATTGCAGGGTTTGATCAAGAAAATAGATGGTACAGTAAACGCTCACAGCATTGCATAAGCATCCGTAGATATACTTTACCATTTCTCAACGATAGAGCGTGTCGGCTAATTTGCCGACACGTTTTTTTATGCTTATTAGTAAAACATGAGACAATTAATATGCTGTAAAACACACCATTAGTATTCTCTACGAGCAAACATTCTGAATCTATCATTTGTTTTCATTATAGGAATCATTTATTCAAATTCGCGGACCATGAAAATACATGAATATCAAGCAAAAGAAATTTTCTCCAAGTATGGGATCCCTGTTGAAAGGCATACCCTATGTCGAACGGCTGCCGGTGCAGTTGCCGCATACAGGAGAATGGGCTCGGACAAAGTGGTTATTAAAGCACAAGTGCTGACCGGCGGACGGGGAAAAGCCGGAGGTGTTAAACTGGTAGATAATACAGAAGATACCTATCAGGAAGCTAGAAACATTCTGGGTATGAGTATTAAAGGGCTTCCTGTCAATCAGCTACTGGTCAGCGAGGCGGTTGATATTGCCGCAGAGTACTATGTCAGCTTTACCATTGACAGAAACACACGCTCGGTCATCCTTATGATGAGTGCGTCCGGTGGTATGGATATCGAAGAAGTGGCCCGGCAATCACCGGAAAAAATCATTCGCTATGCTATTGACCCATTCATCGGTTTGCCGGATTATCTGGCACGCCGTTTCGCATTCTCGCTCTTCCCTCACATGGAACAAGCCGGCAGAATGGCCGCTATTCTGCAAGCACTCTACAATATTTTCATGGAGAATGACGCATCACTGGTTGAAGTAAACCCATTGGCTCTTACCGCCAAAGGCATATTGATGGCTATTGACGCCAAAATTGTTTTTGACGATAATGCTCTTTACCGCCATCCGGATGTACTGAGTTTGTTTGATCCTACAGAAGAAGAAAAAGTAGAAGCGGATGCTAAAAACAAAGGATTCAGCTACGTTCACATGGATGGAAATATAGGCTGTATGGTAAATGGCGCCGGACTCGCTATGGCAACAATGGATATGATAAAACTTCATGGGGGAAACCCTGCCAACTTCCTTGATATTGGCGGTAGTTCGAACCCTGTCAAGGTGGTTGAAGCTATGAAACTTCTATTACAGGACGAGAAAGTAAAGGTCGTCCTGATAAACATTTTCGGAGGAATCACCCGTTGTGATGATGTAGCCATCGGTCTTATTCAGGCATTCGATCAAATTAAGAGCGATATACCTGTCATTGTCCGGCTCACAGGAACCAATGAGCATATCGGACGTGATCTTTTACGCAACCATAGCCGTTTTCAAATAGCTACAACTATGCAGGAAGCCGCTTTAATGGCTATCAAATCTTAAGATGAAATCACATAAAAATTGAAGGAACGATGAGTATATTAATAGATAAATCCACCCGTTTGATTGTACAAGGTATCACCGGTAGAGACGGGCTTTTTCATGCCAAGAAGATGAATGAATATGGAACGAATGTCGTTGGCGGCACTTCTCCGGGCAAAGGAGGTACGGAAGTAGACGGCATTCCGGTTTTCAATACGATGTATGAAGCTGTAGAACAGACACAGGCTAATACTTCCATCATCTTTGTGCCGGCCCGTTTTGCAGCAGATGCCATTATGGAGGCTGCGGATGCAGGCATCCGGCTAATAGTCTGTATCGCAGAAGGTATTCCGACTCTGGATGTCATCAAAGCATATCGGTTTGCCGAACAAAGAGGAGCAATGTTGGTTGGCCCCAACTGTCCGGGACTTATTTCTCCCGGAGAAAGTATGGTAGGAATCCTTCCGGGACAAGTCTTTCAGAAAGGAAATGTCGGTGTCATCAGCCGTAGCGGAACACTCACTTATGAAATAGTGTATCACTTAACGGCCAATGGTATGGGACAGTCTACTGCAATCGGCATCGGAGGAGATCCTGTGGTAGGTCTGCATTTCCTTAAGCTACTGGAAATGTTCCAGAATGATCCTGAAACGAAAGCAATTGTGTTAATCGGAGAAATCGGAGGAAACGCGGAAGAACAGGCCGCAGAATATATTCGCAGTCATGTAAATAAGCCTGTAGTAGCATTTATTGCCGGACAGTCTGCTCCTCCGGGAAAACAGATGGGCCACGCAGGAGCCATTGTTTCGGGAGGTTCCGGCTCGGCAAAAGACAAAATAGAGGCTTTAGAAGCTGCCGGTATACGAGTTGCACAAGAACCTTCGGATATTCCTAAGTTACTGAAAAGATAAACAGAACCACACGGAGAAATAAAAGCCTAAAACTCTATTTCTCCGTGTGGTTCTATTTTATGTACCAACATATCCCCGCGATGATAAAGTAATATCTGAAATTTACATTCCCTTTTTCACGCCTAACTTTATTAACAAAGCATTCATCGGATAAGCATAGAAAAATCCAAAAAGCATAGCCAGCTGCATCATAAACCAGAATATCCATGTGTCTTTAGGCAAAGGCTCATTGACAAATAAAACAAAATAAACGATTGCCATCCAGCCATACATTCCGATTTGCCAAGACAACAGAGAAAAGAAATCTGCTTTAAAAGCACGGGACAGTGCCTTTCCCGCCGATATCCTTTCCATCTCCCGTATAGCATAGAATTGAAAATAAACTCCGATGATCAACGCCAAAATAAAATCAAGTACCCAGTTTCCTATAAGCTGACTTCCTGCAACGGTTACCGGGATATAATTAGTGAACCACTCTCCTATTATATCGGCCAATGTGCAGCCTGCTCCACAATGTAAAGCCGATAAAGCCACAGACTGCCAATGAGGACGTTTCATAGACATATCTCCCATCGACATATCCATATTCATGTCTTTCATACCGGACATATCCATTTTCATTTCACCACCTCCCATCTTCATGGGAGCACCTTGTCCGAACTTATTATAAGCCCATAAAGCTAAGTAACTTCCCCACAATGCAGTTAATATCCATACTGCATTCATTATCTTCATTGATTGTGGACGATGTGTCAGATCGATTGCTATGTGAACTGCAATTCCGATACCTGAACAGACTAAAAACACGGCTAATAAATTGAGCATAATTGTATATTTAAAAAGATTTTAGACTACAACAGCCCTTATTTATAAATAGTTCATCCCGTCCATTTTTAAATTTATCCTATTGAACTATTCTCCTGGCTGTTTGTTTACAATTTTATTAATTAAATATTGAATTGTATGAGCAGACGTAGTCAATTAGAGCATGAAGTATCTGTTGCTCAGGAAAGAATCAAGAAGGCAGCCAAAGATACACCGAAAGATATCATAAAGTTATGGGAACAAGACTTGGTAGACTTGGAACTTGAACTCAATAACCTGGTAGATGATGAAGAAGATAACAATGAAGATTAAATAAAAGAGGGTGCCACCGTGTGAGTGCACCCTCTTTTATTTGTAGTATTTTTATAAGCAGAATGCTTTTATTGCTTATCCACAGTGAAAATACTTATGTACCAGTTCCAGCATTTCTTCCGGTTTGCCTTCCAGGTCGGCACGTAATGTTTTGTCCTCATAACTACGGAGCTTGCGTATAATACCGTCAATCATAGCCGGACTAAATACATTATATTGCTCGAAGACAGCACGTTGTTTTTGCAAACATTCGGCAGATGCCGCACAACTATCCGGCAATTGAGCCAATGCTTTCAGCTTATCCTCATTCTCTTTCTGATGGATGTTTACATTTACATACGTTCTCTTTGCAATGTCCAATGCCTGTTCTATCTCAAAACCATGACGGCAGGCAACAGCCAGTCCCGCAAGCAGCTGATACAAATCTGCCGAACCATCCGGAGAACGCATTTCTACCGTTTGTTTCTGGCTGGTATCAAAATGACTTTCGCTTTCCAATGGATTTGCCAAAGTACACATATCGGTCTTGGCAGCCCAGCCCAACGGCACACGCACTAATACAGAACGGTTGCGATCTCCCCAGCAAACATTGGTCGGTGCTTCCTGATGAGGAACCAAACGGAAGTAAGAAGTAGGATTGGTATTTCCGAAGGCTGTAATAGAAGGAGCAAGTTCCATCATTCCGGCGATTGCCTTACAGGCTGTTTCCGACAATACACCGTCTTTCAGCATCTGATTTTGTCCGTCCTTTACAATACGCATGTGAACATGTAGACCTGACCCGGCTTTTCCAGCCGTAATCTTAGGCGCGAATGTCACATTATACCCATATCTGTATCCCAAGTTACGAATCACCCATTTGGCAATCATCAATTGATCTGCCGCATCTTCGGCACGAACAGGCAGGAACTCTATTTCATTCTGTTCATAAATCATGCCATCCAATGTAAAATTCCCAACCTCGGAATGACCATATTTTATCTGTCCACCCGTCTGAGCTATATACGACATACACTGTGTACGGAAATCGTTAAACTTAGCATACGGAGCAGATTCATGATAACCACGTTGATCTGTAGCCTGAAACATTCCTGTATCCGGCGAAATAACATAGTATTCCAGCTCACCCATCGCCTGAAACTCCATACCTGTGACATCAGTAAATGCTTTACACGCTTTATGCAAAGTATGTTCCGGAGAACTTTCCAATGGCTCTCCGTCTTTATTGAAGAAAGAACAAAGCATCGAAAGTGTCGGTATTTCTGCAAACGGATCGACAAAAGCGGTACGGAAACGAGGCACTACATACAAGTCGCTACTCCCCGCCTCTATAAAAGGAAACAGGCTGGAACCGTCCACCCGCTCTCCACAAGTAAGGATCGCATCCAGATAAGCCGCATTATTAATTACAAAATTCAATGTTTTCAGTCGCCCGTCAGCAGCAGGATACATGAAATTGACCATACGGATATTATTCTTCTGAATAAAAGAAATAATATCTGCCTTAGTAAACTCGGCGGCAGGCTTTTCCAAAGCAGCCACCAGACAGTTAGGATTCATTAAAAGTTCTTGATTCATCTTCTATCGGTTTGTTGTTAGTGAACCAAAGGTAAGAAAAAAATAACCGCAGACAATAAAAAGAGAGATAAATTCTTCGGGCTTTAAGAAATAGTCCGGCAGGATTTTCAGAAACGAAAGAAGGTGTGTTGGGATCACCAACACACCTTCTTTTTATATACTGATTGTTATTCAGTCAATTAGTTCTTCGGCAAAGCCTCTTTAACTACCATCGGACGGCCTACATATTCAGCACCGTTCAATTCTTTGATAGCGTTAGCTGCTTCTGTATCATCCGGCATTTCAATAAAAGCAAAGCCTTTTGATCTTCTTGTTTCACGATCTGTGATTAATTTAACTGAAGCAACTGCTCCATACTCTTCCATTACGTTTCTCAAGTCTGATTCCTTAACGTTATAGTTAAGATTTCCAATGTACAAATTCATAAAATACAAATATAAAAAATTAATAATTTCAATAACAAAGTTCTTTGGAAGTTCTTAATCAGAGATGGATATGCTCAATAAATGAGAAGATTCATGTGAAATAATCAAATCGAAATAAACCTTTTATTGTTTAATGATGCAAATAACGGCATTTTGCGGGAATAATACACTATCTTCCCTCCTTTTTCTTTTGCAAAATACCCTTTTTTATGAAATAAGACCAAAACTTAACGTATGAGCGTTCCTGCAAAAGTCTGTAATAAAGTCAGAAACCATATTGAATGCTTTGCGCAAACTCTATCCCGATGATACCGGGCACCTGAATATCAAGGATATGATCAGAAATACCCCTATGACTTTTAATGCTGAATATAATGTTCGTTTCACTGACATAAGGCGATAAAGTGACTACTTTTATTTATTGCCAGTCCAGCTCCAAGAGACAGGTTCGGTTTGAACTGCCGGATAAAATCTGTGTCTATACAAGACTGCAGGTTCTGATTATTCATGGAAGTATAGCCTCCCCCTGCCGAGACTACCCAAATAGTAGGCTATTTTCGTTCATTCAGTTTCTGTGACACGGGAATATTCACGCTTCCTTCTACAAATTTCAGATCCCCCTTCCCTCCTGTCTGCCGTCCGTTCTCACCTTTGTAGGAGGAAGATGAGATATATCCGGTTTTGACTATCACTTGTGCCCTCACAATCTTTGGCACCCACACGAGCAAAACAAACATAGACACTATAACATACTTCATTCTTTCTTATTTTTTAATTTGAATGACGCAAAATTATGCCTTTATACCATGAGAATAAGAAATAATAGACCAACTCCATTGCTCCGTATACCAAACGTATATTTTCGGACTTTATTCTTTGCTCCTTGCTTTTTTAGTTTAACTTTGTACGTAGATAAAATAACCAATTATGGAAATAAAAAAATTCATCGAAAACTATCGGGAAGCTTTTGGCGAATATGCTGAATTGCCTATCGTATTCTGGTACTCGGACATTCTTGAAAATGAAACGGCGAAAGTGAACGGATGCTTCTTTAAAAGCATGAGTAAAGTCAGAGAAGGTAATACCATCAGCCTGAATGCGGAAACAATTGGTTGCGGCGGCGGTAAGTTTTATACCGGATTCACCGATATGCCCGAGCACGTGCCGACGTTCGTATCTCTAAAGGAACGATATAAGCAGACGCCGGAGATGGTAAAAAGCTTTATTGAGCAACTGGGAGTACCAAGGGCAGAAAAGGAATATCTGCATTTTGCCCGTATAGATAAAGTGGAAACGTTCGATCATTTGGAAGGAATCCTTTTTCTGGTCAATCCCGATATATTGTCCGGATTGACTACCTGGGCTTTCTTCGATAATAATAAGGAGGATACAGTGATTTCCACTTTCGGGTCGGGATGCAGTTCTGTGGTCACACAGACGATTCTGGAGAATCGTAAAGGCGGATACAGAACATTCATCGGATTCTTTGATCCTTCTGTACGCCCTTATTTTGAGGCTGATATACTGAGTTATACCATTCCGATGTCGAGATTTAAGGTGATGTATGAGACTATGCGCAGCAGTTGCCTGTTTGACACACACGCATGGGGAAAGATTCGGGAAAGAAACCATAATAGCTACAAAGAATAAGAATATGGATTTTATACTTCGTCCATGGAAAGAATCGGATACCAAAACCTTAGCAAGGCATCTGAATAATAAGAAGATATGGGATAACTGCCGTGATGGGCTGCCTTTTCCATATACAGAAACAGATGCTGATACCTTCATTAAATACGCTTCGGAACAAGTGGAACAGAATGAATATTGCATCGAGGCGAATCATGAGGCAATCGGCAATATCGGATTCGTCCGCGGAACGGATGTCGAACGCTTCAATGCAGAAGTCGGTTACTGGATTTCGGAAACATACTGGAACAAGGGCCTTGCAACAGCTGCTTTGAAAAGAGCCATAGAACATTATTTTCAGCGTACAGACGTAATACGCCTATATGCTACGGTCTATGAACACAATGCCGCATCAATGCGTGTGCTGGAGAAAGCAGGATTTCAGAAAACAGGAATACATCATAAAGCTTGCTTCAAGAATGGCCAGTTCATTGATGCACATTATTATGAATTACTTAAAAATAAGTCGTAAGCCTCCTTGCTTTGTTACCATATATATTACTACCGACTATATTTATACAGAACCTAATACATCGAACGAAAGGTCCCGATTCATCACGAACCGGAACCTCTCTATGAGTTATTACTTTCGAAGTTTTACTTTATCTCTTTAACTTCTTCTCCTTTTTCATTCAGAAGTACGGTTACTTCCTGAGCGTCTTTTGTAGTAAGAATTACTTTATAAACCTTACCGGTTTCTTTTTCGGCAACATACGCTTCCTTGATGGTAGCATCTTCATAGCTTTTCGCTATTGCCTGTGTCACTGCTTCCGGCAAATCTTTCACTTCAATCTTTGTATACTCATCCTGTGGAGCTTGTGTCTGAGTTTCCACTGCCGGAGTGTTACTTACTTCCTGTGCGAATGCTACAGAACTACCTAATCCCAATACCAATGCTACTGCTACTAATAACTTTTTCATAATCGTAATTTTTTAAGTGTAAATAATAGAACTATTGTTTTTATTGTTTCTTGTACTTAATATATAGCAAAGCAGATGCCAAACGTTTCACTCCGCCATATATAACTGATAATCAAACATATAAACAGCAGACAATATAAATATAATTGTGGAATTAGTGTGGAATTATGTAGAATCTGTTGATACATAATTGGGGAATTACTATTCAACGCTCTTAATTTGGCAAGAACTGATTTCTTTATTCAACTGTTATATACCTATAACAACCTAATTATACAACAATGAAAAAAGAAGTCTTAAAAGAGCTTACAGCCAAACCGGGGAAGGAACATCATGTATCCGATTTCAATCCCTCATTTACTGCTGATATGTCCAAACAGGATGCCAAAGAACAGTTAGCCCAAAATATCGAAAAGCTGTCAGAACTGCAAAGTATGCTTTATGCACAAGACCGCTACTCGGTTCTGGTTATTTTTCAGGCAATGGATGCTGCCGGAAAAGACGGAACGATCAAGCATGTAATGTCCGGCATCAATCCGCAAGGGTGTCAGGTGTACTCCTTTAAGCAACCTTCTGCCGAAGAACTGGATCATGACTACTTATGGAGAATTAATCGTTCGCTCCCCGAACGGGGACGAATCGGAATCTTCAACCGTTCCCAATATGAAGATGTACTGATAGCCAAAGTGCATCCCGAAATCCTGTTATCCAACAAGCTACCCGGAATACTAAAAGCGAAAGATATAGACAACGAATTTTGGAAACGCCGCTACCGGCAGATTAATGATTTCGAACGTTATCTGACTGAAAACGGGACGGTCATCATCAAATTCTTCCTGAACGTTTCAAAAGCCGAACAAAAGAAACGATTCATGGAGAGGCTGAACGATGAATCAAAGAACTGGAAATTCTCTTCTGCCGACGTCAAGGAACGGCAATACTGGGACGACTACATGAAAGCCTACTCGGATGTACTGACAGAAACTTCAACAGAGATTGCCCCGTGGTATGTGATTCCGGCAGACAACAAATGGTTCATGCGATATGCCGTCGGGCAAATTATCTGTGAACGCATGGAAAAACTGGACTTACATTATCCACAGTTATCCAAGGAGGCGCTGGAAAGACTTGAAGAATGCAAGAAAAACGTATCCGATATTAATTTCTAAACAGGATACTTTCTCAGAGTTTAACGGGTTATTTCTGTCAGGACTTGACAAAGCCCTTTTAATGTTGTATATTTGTAAGCAGAACAATAATAAACCTATAAAACCGTAACCAATGAAAAGAAGTCTGTCTTTCAACATACCTGCTGTAATGTATCACATGAACGGTAACATACAGTCAAGATTGATCAGTCCGTAAGGAAAGTACAATATTACAACAAGACATATCTATTTCCCTATAACAAATAAGATATGAGTCATCAGTATACAAGCTGAAGGCTGCGACTTCCAATGGAAATCGCAGCCTTTTTTGTTGCCAAATTTCAGCACAGAAAGCCATAAACGGGATTACATCGTTTATAATAAACTCAGATACCGTTTTACTAAAACTATCACAAAGTTTATTATAAACACAAACACCGATGATTCATAAATCATACATTTTTTTCATTGTCACCGGAAGGAGAAATCCACTGTTCCGGTTCACGCACTTCAATGAATAAACAAAAAGCGATAAAATAATACGTTTCATTGAAAATTTGTACTACTTTTGTAAACATCAAAGCCCAATCATGATTTGACCGGCCAAGAAATTATGAGACCGATTAAACTTTTTCAAACGAGAATAGTCTAATCTTTAAGATATCATCAATCTAAACATTAAAGTCATCAATGAAAATGGAAACATCCGCCAAACTCTATTCGCTGAATTACAGCAATGTGAAAACTTACCTGTTCGCCCTGTTATTCGTAGCAGGCAACATCGCACTTCCACAACTGTGCCACCTCGTTCCTTACGGTGGACCGACTTTATTACCAATTTACTTTTTTACCTTAATTGCCGCTTATAAATACGGCTTTCGGGTAGGATTGCTGACAGCTGTTCTTTCTCCTGTCATCAATCATGTCTTGTTTGCCATGCCATCCGAAGCCGTTCTCCCGATTATACTGATAAAATCAACCTTGCTTGCCGGTGCTTCCGCCCTTGCTGCGCGTACCGTGAAAACCGTTTCTTTGTTAGCCGTCCTTGGAGTAATTCTCTCCTATCAACTCATAGGAACCGCTTTTGAATGGATGATCGAGGGAGATTTCTATATCGCAGTACAAGACTTCCGTATCGGCATTCCGGGTATGCTCATTCAATGGTTTGGCGGATACGCCCTGCTAAAGGCAATTGCAAAACTCTAAACTAAAAAAGAAAGATGGACAGAAGGGATTTTTTTAAGACAGTAGCTATTACTGGTGCCGCCATGACTATACAGCGTTCAGAGGCGATGGAAATACTGACTCAGACAATCAATAAAGCAAATGGTGACAAACCGGACCTGGTGGCCGTCATGGGCGGTGAACCGGAAGCCATGTTCCGTCGTGCTATCAGCGAGCTGGGCGGTATGAAGCAATTCATCAAACCCGGACAGAAAGTAGTGGTAAAGCCCAATATCGGATGGGATAAAGTACCCGAACTGGCAGGAAACACGAATCCGAAACTGATCACGGAAATCATCAAACAATGTTTTGCCGCCGGAGCCAAAGAGGTCACCGTATTCGACCATACCTGCGACGATTGGCAGAAGTGCTACAAAAACAGCGGTATCGAAGCGGCCGCGAAAGAAGCCGGAGCCAAAGTTATGCCGGCCCACCTGGAATCTTACTACAAACCCGTTGATCTGCCAAAGGGACAAAAGATGAAGAAGGCGAAAATACATGAAGCCATCCTGAATTGTGATGTATGGATTAACGTCCCTATCCTGAAGAATCACGGAGGCGCCAACCTGACTATCTCCATGAAAAACCATATGGGTATCGTCTGGGACCGCGGCTTTTTCCACCAGAATGACTTGCAGCAATGCATTGCGGACATCTGCACACTGGAAAAGAAAGCAGTGCTTAACGTCGTAGACGCCTACCGTATCATGAAGACCAACGGACCGCGAGGTCGTTCCGCTTCGGACGTGGTGCTGGCAAAAGGTCTCTTTATTTCACCGGATATTGTAGCCGTAGATACAGCCGCAGCCAAATTCTTCAATCAGATACGCGAAATGCCGCTGGACACCGTAGGTCACCTTGCCAAAGGAGAAGCACTGAAAGTAGGAACGATGGACATCGACAAACTGAATGTCAAGCGAATTAAGATGTAAACCACCATGTTAAGAAAGATACGTATCGGAATATCAGTCGTCCTTTTTGCACTGATTACTTTTTATTTTCTCGATTTTGCTAATATTCTGCCGAACAGTTTTCATCGATTGGCACATATACAGTTTGTCCCTGCCGTGCTATCTCTCAGCATAGGCATACTGATTGTGCTGATTGCGTTAACCCTGTTGTTCGGACGTATCTATTGCTCTACCATCTGTCCGATGGGAATATGGCAGGATGTTATAGCACGCATTTCAAAGTCTGTGGGAAAGAAGAAAAAAAGATATCGGTACAGTCCTGCAAAGAATATGCTGAGATGGACCGTGCTCGGAGTGACTGTAATTGCCTCCGTATGCGGCTTCTCAGTGGTATTGGGATTGCTGGACCCGTATAGCGCATACGGACGCATTGTAGTACATATCTTCAAACCGGTGTATATGCTGGGAAACAACCTGCTGGAATCCGTATTTTCCAGATTCGACAACTACACGTTTTATCAGGTAGACACCTCGGTATTAAGCCTTTCTTCCCTTCTTATAGCGATACTGACCTTTGCCGCCATTCTTATATTAGCATGGAAACATGGACGCACGTGGTGTAATACCATTTGTCCGGTAGGTACGGTATTAGGATTTTTGAGCCGTTACTCTTTGTTCAAAGTCCGTATCGATACCGCAAAATGTAATGGTTGCGGACTTTGCGCTACCAAATGCAAAGCTGCCTGCATCCACAGCAAAGAACACGCTATTGACTATAGCCGCTGTGTAGACTGTTTCGACTGTCTCGGTGCCTGCAAACAGAAAGCGCTGGTTTACGCCCCTGCTTCAAAGGGACAACAACGTTCTTCCGCTACAGAAAAACAACCGGTGGCAACAGAATCATCTTCCGTTGCTGCAGATTCTTCCAAACGTCGTTTTCTGCTTGCCGGACTGGCTACTGCCGGAGCAGCTCCCACGCTTCTTACAAAGGCGCAAGAATCCATTGCGACGATGGAAGGCAAAAAGGCATACAAAAAAGAAAATCCGATTACTCCTCCGGGATCTGTCAGCCAGAAGCGTTTCCAGCAACATTGTACATCATGCCATCTTTGTGTCAGCAAATGCCCGTCGCATGTACTGAAACCCGCTTTCATGGAATACGGTCTGGGAGGTGTGATGCAGCCAACGGTCAGTTTCGAAAAAGGATTCTGTAATTTCGACTGTACCGTATGCAGCGATGTCTGTCCCAACGGTGCCATCCCTCCGTTGACGGTAGAACAGAAACATCTCACTCAGATGGGCTATGTCGTCTTTATAGAAGAAAATTGCATTGTCCTCACTGACGGAACCAGTTGCGGAGCCTGTTCAGAGCATTGTCCTACGCAAGCCATTGCTATGGTACCCTACAAAGACGGACTGACTCTTCCCCACGTCAATACAGAGATCTGCGTCGGATGTGGCGGCTGCGAATACGTCTGCCCTGCCCGCCCGTTCCGTGCCGTATATATCGAAGGAAACCCTGTGCAGAAAGAAGCGAAACCTTTCAAAGAATCAGAAGAACATAAAGTTGAGATAGACGATTTCGGATTCTAGCAGCATCAGCCCCAAATATGGATAGCTTTCAGAGGATTGTATACAATTCAAAAAAACTATCCATTATATTCCTCCTACTTTCAATAAATTCACTAAATTCGTGGCGAACTAAAAAAAGAAAGTAACTCATGGAGGTATTCACAAATAACTGGAATAGCCGTAAATATCAGATAGGCTATGCTTTAAGCGGAGGATTTATTAAAGGATTTGCGCATTTGGGGGTGATGCAGGCTCTGCTGGAGCATGATATCAAACCGGACATTATCTCCGGAGTAAGTGCCGGTGCGCTTGCCGGAGTTTTTTATGCCGACGGAAATGAACCTCACCAAGTGATTGAATACTTCTCCGGCCATAAGTTTCAGGACCTGACAAAGTTAGTCATCCCCAAGAAAGGACTATTTGACCTCTGTGAATTTATTGACTTTCTCCATACCAATCTGAAAGCCAAGAATCTGGAAGAGTTGCAAATCCCCTTAATCATCACGGCTACCGATCTGGACCACGGACGTATGGTTCATTTCCACCGTGGTTCCATAGCCGAACGTGTGGCTGCTTCCTGCTGTATGCCTGTCATGTTTGCTCCGGTCAATATCGACGGAACCAATTACGTAGATGGCGGATTAATGATGAACCTTCCGGTCTCCACCCTTCGCAGAATATGCGACAAGGTGGTAGCCGTCAACGTAAGTCCCATCATGGCGCAAGACTATAAAATGAATATCGTAAGCATTGCCATGCGCTCCTTCCACTTTATGTTCCGTGCCAATACTTTCCCCGAAAGAGAAAAATGTGACTTGCTGATCGAGCCATACAACCTCTATGGATACAGCAACACCGAACTGGAAAAAGCAGAAGAAATCTTCGAGCAAGGTTATAAGATAGCCAATGACTTACTTGACCAGACACTGGCGGAAAAAGGGAAAATATGGAAGTAACTCCTTACTTTTCCCGAAAATATTTATAATATGAAATAAAATCTACTCTATATGAACAACGAAAATAAAATGATTATCTATCAGGTGTTTACACGCCTGTTCGGAAACAATAACAACCATTGTGTCTATAATGGAGACATTACCGCCAACGGATGTGGTAAAATGGCCGACTTCACCCTCAAGGCACTTGGAGAAATCAGGAAACTGGGTGCTACCCATATCTGGTATACAGGCATTATCGAGCATGCAACTGAGACGGATTACCGTCGCTTCAACATACGTCCCGACCACCCCGCCATCGTGAAAGGCAAAGCGGGCTCTCCCTACGCCATCAAGGATTATTATGATGTAGATCCGGACTTGGCAACCGATGTGCCGGAACGAATGAAGGAGTTCGAGAATCTGGTACATCGCACTCACCGTTCCGGACTGAAAGTTATTATAGATTTTGTCCCCAACCATGTAGCACGCCAGTATCACTCGGATGCACAACCGGACGGCACTACCGAACTGGGAGCAAACGATGACCCGAACTACGCTTTCAGCCCGTACAACAATTTCTACTATATACCGCAATCCGAGTTGCGTGCCCAGTTCGATATGAAAGAAGGTGCAGCAGAGCCTTACCATGAATATCCGGCCAAAGCGACAGGTAACAACCGTTTTGACGCTACACCGAACATCAACGACTGGTACGAAACCATCAAGCTGAACTATGGAGTAGATTATCTGAATGGCGGCACTTGCCATTTCTCCCCGACTCCGGATACCTGGATAAAGATGCTGGACATTCTTTTATTCTGGGCCTCAAAAGGTATCGACGGTTTCCGCTGCGATATGGCGGAAATGGTTCCTGTAGAATTTTGGGAATGGGCTATTCCACAAGTAAAGGAAGCACATCCGGAAATCCTTTTCATTGCCGAGGTCTATAATCCCAACGAATACCGCAATTACCTCTTCCGTGGGAAATTTGACTATCTATATGATAAGGTCGGTTTATACGATACACTCCGCAATGTAGCTTGCGGCTATGAATCCGCGGCATCCATCACCCACTGTTGGCAAAGTCTGAACGGAATAGAAAAACAAATGCTGAACTTCCTGGAAAACCATGACGAACAGCGCATCGCTTCCGATTTCTTTGCAGGAGATCCACGTAAAGGAATCCCTGCTCTGATCGTTTCTGCTTGTATGAACACCAATCCTATGATGATTTATTTTGGTCAGGAGTTTGGAGAACTGGGAATGGACAGCGAAGGTTTCAGCGGAAGAGACGGACGGACTACGATATTCGATTACTGGAGCGTGGATACTATTCGTCGCTGGCGCAATGGCGGTAAGTTTGACGGCAAAATGCTGACCGAAGAGCATAAACGCCTGTACAGCATTTACCAAAGAGTACTTACGCTATGTAATGAAGAGACATCCATCGCCAAAGGAGTATTCTTCGACCTGATGTACGCCAATAAAAACGGATGGCGTTTCGACGAACATAAGCAATATACTTTTATGCGAAAGTATAAGAATGAATTGCTGTTCATCATCGTCAATTTCGATAGCCAACTGGTTGATGTAGCAATCAACGTACCTTCTCACGCGTTTGATTTCTTACAGATACCACAAATGGAAAAATATCAGGCTACAGACTTATTGACCGGTGCCAAAGAGGAAATCTGTTTATTGCCTTATAAAGCCACTGAGGTTTCCGTAGGGGCCTATAACGGGAAGATTCTGAAGATTACATTCTGATGCCTGCTCCGAATGAAGGCAAATGATAAATCAATAGTATCTTGAATAGAAGTAACCAAAAAATCGGTAGTATCTCAAAATCTCCTCCTTCGGGAAGGAGGAGTACCCGTAGGGGGAGGTGGTAGGTAAACACGCAATTATTTTATTCACAACAAATTAGAGCCAACCTTATTTTACCTACCACCCCGCCCTATGGGCACCCCTCCTTCCCGAAGAGAGGGGAATTGATGATACTATTGACTTTTTAGGCAGCCCCAATGGAGATACTACTGATTTATTCCCCCCAACTGAAAACAAAAATTCTCAAAGGCTGTTTAGTTAGATAAATAATTTCCTAAACCAGAACCTTATGAAGAAAATTAGTTTTTTGGCAGTCATATTATTATTGTCTGTATCTGCCTTCGCAATCTTACCTCCCGGCAATATACAGGCTGCCTTCAAAAAGATGTACCCCAAAGCCAACGGTATAGCATGGTCGCAGGATGATGGCTATTATTGCGCTAACTTTGTCATGAATGGATTCACTAAAAACGTCTGGTTCAATACGCAGGCTCAATGGCAAATGACACAGACGGACCTTGTCAGTCTCGACCGGGTGACACCTACCGTATACAATGCCTTTGTATCCGGTCCTTATGCCAGTTGGGTAGTAAATGATGTAACCATGGTGGAGTTTCCTAAATGGCAGGCAATCATCGTCATTAAGGTAGGACAAGATAATGTAGATATCAAATACCAGCTCTTTTATTCCCCGCAAGGAATGTTGTTAAAAACCCGCAATGTCAGTTATATGTACGACATTCTCGGTCCGGGAACATTCTTATAAAAAAAGCCCTTGCCAAACATTAAATGCTCGGCAAGGGCTTTCTTATTTTTTATTCCCTGAGTTATTTCTTCTTTCTCAAAACAACAGCTGTACGTGCAGGAATATAGAGTTTCAGCCACTCTTTCTTTTCCTTCTTATACAACGGATCGGCAATCGTGAAATGAACTACTGAATCATCTGCAAGACCATTTCCGCCAAATGCAACATTATCCGTATTCAAGATTACTTCATAAGCTCCCGGACTAACGAGGAAACCATAATCTACAAAAGACTGTTTCGGATTGAAGTTAAATACAAATATCAGATCCTTACGTCCATAAGCCAATACCTGATCACCATCATTATGCCAGATCTCCTGAACCGGAGTCGCCTGGAAATCTTTCACACTCTTGATCACTTTCAGCATCTCAGCATCAAAGTCCCCCATATAGTGATAAGCCAGATTCTTGTTATCTACCAGATCCCACTGACGACGGGCATATTTACAAGACCATCCATTACCTTCACGCGGAAAATCGATCCATTCGGGATGCCCGAACTCATTACCCATAAAGTTCAGATAACCGCCATTGATCGTCGAAGATGTCAGCAAGCGGATCATCTTATGTAAAGCGATTCCGCGATTGACTACATAATTCTCATCGCCTTTCTGCATATGCCAATACATATCTGCATCAATCAGACGGAAAATAATAGTCTTGTCTCCTACCAATGCCTGATCATGACTTTCCGCATAAGAGATCGTCTTTTCATCCTGTCGACGGTTGGTTACTTCCCAGAACATACTGGAAGGCTTCCAGTCCTCGTCAATCTTTTCCTTGATAGTCTTGATCCAGTAATCAGGGATGTTCATAGCCATACGGTAATCAAATCCGTAACCGCCATCTTCTACTTTGGCCGCAAGTCCCGGCATACCGGAAACTTCTTCAGCAATAGAGATAGCCTTCGGATTGACCTGATGAATCAACTCATTCGCCAATGTCAGGTAGCAAATGGCATTGCCGTCCTGATGACCATTGAAGTAATCTCCATAATTACAGAATGCTTCTCCCAACCCGTGGCTATAATACAACATAGAGGTCACACCGTCAAAACGGAATCCGTCAAACTTATATTCTTCCAGCCAGTATTTACAGTTGGACAATAAGAAATGGATCACTTCATTTTTACCATAATCAAAGCATAGTGAATCCCATGCCGGATGCTCACGACGAGGAGCCGGATAGAAATACTGGTTCGGATCACCGGCAAAGTTGCCCAAACCTTCCACTTCGTTTTTCACCGCATGAGAATGGACAATATCCATAATAACGGCAATCCCCATCTCATGAGCAGCATCAATCAGCGCTTTCAGTTCGTCAGGCGTACCAAAGCGGGAGGAAGCAGCAAAGAAACTGGATACATGATAGCCAAAACTACCATAATAAGGATGCTCCTGAATGGCCATAATCTGAATACAGTTATAGCCTTCCTGTGCTATGCGTGGAAGTGTTTTTTCGCGGAATTCATTGTATGTGCCTACTTTTTCCTCCTGTTGTGCCATTCCAATATGACATTCATAGATCAACAAAGGATTCGTAGTAGGCTTAAATGTCTTTTTCTTGAATTTATATGGCTTTTCCGGTGCCCAGACTTGTGCGCTGAATATCTTGGTCTGCTCGTCCTGCACCACACGTGTAGCCCATGCAGGAATGCGTTCACCTTGTCCGCCATCCCAATACACATTCAACTTATATAAGTCTCCGTGCTGAATGGCATCTGCCGGAAGATTGATTTCCCAATTACCGTTTTTCAGTTTTTTCAGCTTATAAGCAGCTTTCTCTTCCCAGTTGTTGAATGTACCTACCATATAAATATGAGTAGCATTCGGTGCCCATTCGCGGAACGTCCATCCTTTGGGAGTACGGTGCAGACCAAAATAAAGATAGCCTGATGCAAAGTCCGAAAGAGTTTGTTTTCCTTTATTGGTCAACTCGGCTTCCTTGTTCAGTGCATACTGGTGACGACCGGTAATGGCATCTGCGAAAGGTTCCAGCCAGGGATCGTTTTTGATAATGTTGAGTGTCTCTTTCATATCAGAATTGAATTAGGTTTATGCTTTTACTTTTACGATCACTTTCTTCACTCCATCAGGAGTAATGCCGGGAGCATGTCCGTCTTGCGGGAAGAAGATGGCAAACATTCCCGGTTTCACAGCTACATATGTCTCTGCCAGTCCTTCGAAGAAAGTAATATCTTTTTCGACATTATAAGGAGCGTCGGCAGGCACACAATCTTTGGCAGCAGTATACCCCATCACTTCTGTTCCCGACAATGGGATCTGAATATCAATAAATTCATTATGCGTTTCCAATTTCGCCTCTTCCTTAGTCTTAGGCTTTGTCTGTGCGATATTCACTAGCAGATCTTTTCCTTTCAGTTCAGTCTTGCCTATTTCCATGGCTTGGAGGTCATGAGATTTCAAGAACTCAATAGCTTGTGCAAACAAAGGATTCAAAGACGCGTATTTTTCCAGATTTTCTAAAGTATCTACTACCATATGAGTTTAATTTTTAAGTTTATATTTTTAGGTATTATTTTTAGGTATTATTTTATTCAAAATCATCAATTGTGTAATTGATGAAATCGGCAAATCTCTTGAACTGTCGGAATGCTTTCTCTATCTGCTCCATCGTGTCTGCCCGAGTGAAAAAATCATCGGGAACAAGATAAGAACAGACAAACTGTCTGCACTTCAGATAATCAATATATTTAAAATCTTTCGGGAATCCCTTGGGAGCTGTTTTCATGAAGTCCTCTCCCACTACAGGAAAATATTTTTTGAATTCGGGGTCTTCTACAATGGAGATATACTCTTCCACATTGTCATAAATGGCTTGGCGGACAGCTTTCAGTACATTGGGAGGCAAACACAAGCTTCCTCCGGCAAGCATACTTCCGTCAGGCTGCAGATGCACATAGTATCCGCAATGATCGGACTTCTTGCCTTTGGCATTGATATAACCGCCAAAATGTATCTTATAGGGTGTCTTATCCGCAGAGAAGCGGGTATCCCGATAAATACGATAGGTACAATCTTTGGGCTGGATTCCCCGGATTGTTTCATCGAACAAAGAAATGCGGGCGATTACTGTTGCCAGAAAGTTATCAAACTCGGCACGGGCTACTTCATATTCTGACCGGTGCTCATTGAACCACTCACGATTATTATTCGCAGAAAGATCTTTTAAAAACTGAAAGATAACGGGTATGTTCATCTTCATCATTTTCTATTATTACCCTACAAACGTACAAATTTTATTTCATATAAACTACAAAACGCAACAAAAGGACATAAAAAAAGCATCGGCCTGGTAAAACCGATGCTCTAACACATTTATCAAAAAAACAGACTCTTCTGCTTCTGATGTACTCTAAGCTTTCACAAGTGAAGTACAATCTCTTTTAATTAATCTTTATCTAATACTATGAAAAACACATAAATATAACAGATTAAAAAGAGGCTTTGTTCAACGGTTCTGTATATATTTCCGTTAATTTTAGTTATAGAATAAATATTTTTCATTGACAGGTATGATGAGCCGTTTCCAGTCTATCATCGCATTGAACAACATGATATGGGAGTAATCGCCCAATTGCGCCTGCCGGATATCTTTCTCCACTATGAACCGATTATCCAACAGTTCCGCACGCTTCGTCCCCTGAAGCAAGGGATGAGCCGGAGTATACCATGTATGTCCGTCATACAGCGCTATGTTGGCAATGGAGGTATCAGTCAGATATCCGTCTTTCACTATCAGAATATCGTCTGCCTTCCCTCTCCGGGCAAACAGATCATTCAATTCTTCCCGATTGGTACTCTTGTAACTATAATCAATAGTGTCCGAAGCAACCGGACGCAAGGAAGAAACCATTCTCATTTGATAAGGAGTGTATCCGACCTCTTCGATTTCCTTATCGTACACAATCCGGCACTTCCAGATACCGGACAGAGACGGAGGAGATATAAAGCCGGACAAATCAATGGGAGCCGCTTCTTTCCAAAAGGCGGCACGAGTCCGGTTCATGCGCGCTGTGTGATACGACAGATTATAAACCTGTCCGTCTTCTATGCGAATCGTTTCAATAAATTGGCACATATACTTTTTGTTTCATTTCATGATATTCACTTTCCACTTCACTACGGCAGGTTATTCCGCCTCCGCTCTTAAAATACATTCTGTCGCCTTCCTGCTCCACAAAACGTATCATAACGGCACTATCAAGGCTACTTCCGTCGAAATACCCCATCACACCCGTATAGAATCCTCTCTCATACGTCTCGGCTTCACTGATAATCTGCATCGTCTTTTTCTTGGGAGCACCGGTGATAGAACCGGCAGGCAAGAGTTTGAAAAGAATGTGTCCCAGACTTTCCCGATAATTATCCGGCAAGGTTCCCTGTATTTCAGAACTCGTCTGAAGAATAGTTCCGCGATTCGTCTGCAACTTATCGATATACCTGTATCGGGACACAGATACCCGATCGGCCACTATACTTAAATCATTGCGGATCAAATCTACGATAGTAGCATGTTCGGCTGCCTCTTTCGGATCATCCATCAGCTGCCGGACAGCCGAAGGCAATGATGCATCAAGAGTACCTTTCATCGGATAAGAACTGATTTTTCCCTGTTGGATTCTGACAAATATCTCGGGAGAGAAAACAGTGAACTGATCCCTGACCCACAATTTATACATTGCTTTTGAACGGAAGAAAATATCTTTCAGACTAAGGTTCGTCTCTATCGGCGTGCGGCATGTCAGATTGGTCAGAAAGCTGTTTCCGGCAAATATATTCCGTTGGACAATATCAAATGACCGACGGTAACTATCGAAAGATTCGGGATAAGAATTCCAGCGGACAGGCTCTTCAGAACAAGAAAGCACATCATTCAATGAAGATTGGTTGGTAAATCCATTTAGGTTATATACTACTTCAGAAGGGTCAACAGAAGCAACTTCTTCTACATAAGAGGCATCCTGCAAATAATTAATGATAAAAATAAAAGGCCGGCAGGATTGCCCTAAATGGTTCATTCTCCGAATCGTTTCTTCTCTTGTATATAATTGCATAAAGTCTTTCTTTTTGGGAGAGCAAAAGTACGCAAAAAGTAGATCATTCAAAAAAAGAAGCAATAAAAAAGGGTTGCCAAAATGTTCCCCGGCAACCCTTTCTATCTGGAATTGGTAGTTTACTTCATAGCTGCTTGCACTTGAGAAAGCATAGTTTTAGACTTTGTATCTTCCGGAGAAACTTTGGTAGCTTCTTCCAAGTAACCTATAGCTTCTTTAAATCTGCCATCCGCCTTTTCCTTTTCTGCAGCATATTTGTCTGCATCAGAGTTTGCCAGAGGAGCAGCCTTTTTCAGGATATTCGCACCGTCGTTATAGCATAAAACGCCCAGGCTATACAAAGCATTGGTTTTATATGTTTTATGATCCAAAGGAATCACTTTCTTAAAGCATTCTTCTGCTTCTTCAGCTTTTCCGGCTTTCTGCGCAGCAATACCTGCTTTCAGGTAGTGGAGACCATAGTTCTTAATCATTGTTTTATTGTCCGGGTCTACTTTCAGACCTTCTTCCAAGGTAGCAACATACTCGTCAGTCTTCTTCATAGCATCCAGTGCCAGCGCTTTACGGGCATAAGCATTACCTATATTGAATTTCTTTTGAATAGCAATATCAAAGAAAGTCACAGCTTCTGCATACTTTTTCACTTCATCTGCAGCCATACCACAGTAATAAGCGATTGCAGAATCCTGGTTATTCGTTTGTTTCAGATACTCGCTGAATTTAGCATAAGCTACGGGATAGTTCTTGGCATTAAAAGCGTCGCTTCCTTCTTTTTTCAATTGGCTAGGGTCAGTTTGAGCGAAAATGTTAGTCACAGTAAGGCAAAATGCAAATAAAAAAATCAATTTCTTCATAACTTTATTGTGTTTTTTAGTTGTTAATCGTCCAAAAGTATAAGTAATAACAGAGAATCGCAACATCATTTTACCTTTTTTGAGCTTTTTGAAACCTATATAACGTTCGTTATTCTTCGTAAAAATAGATTTGCGAGTATCCGGCAGGGAGGAAAAAAGACACTCCTTCCGCCTCAATAATTCAGCGAAAGGAGTGATATTCAAATAGTTTAGTTATTGGTCAGATAGCGTTTTTATTAGCATATTCGGAAAACTCACAGCCAAAAGTATCTACCAGATAATTATCCAGATCGTCTGCCTTGAAAGCAAGATGGGTCAGATTCGTCTTAACATCTTCCGAATAATCCGAGAATATATCAGAAATATGCACACGATAAGAAAGATAAATCTGATTTCCATCCAGTCCGAAACGATAAGGAGCAATCTCTGTCTGAAGTAAATAGGTCAGCACAGGTTCCAGGTTCTTCTTTGGCAAAATATTCAGCGGGGAGGTGGTAAACAGATAAGAACGGTCGTATACAAACATACGTATCTCCGAACTTCCCTTATAGAATTTCCAGCCTTCGTATCCCACACGTGCCAATACCGGATTGATTCCCATCGCTTCAATGGCTTCTTCGCAGAATACAGCCAGATCAGTCAGTCCCCTCTCCTTAAAGATTTCTTCCGGCAGTTTGTCACCGCAACAAGGGCAATATTCATCTTCTTCGGAAATGAATTCATCGCAACTGTTACACTGCACATTGAAAACAGAGCGATCCAGACTTTCTATATTCTCCAGTACCTTTTTCAGTGTATCCACAGGAATACCAAATCCCATATTATCCGCATCGGTGATCTTACTGGCGGTAATGGCGATCAGTTCCCCACGTTCATTGAACATGGGACCTCCGCTATTTCCCGGATTGACCGCAGCATCTGTCTGAATATAATAACTGTTGTTAATCAGCTGTCTGGGAGAAGAAACCGTACCTTCAGTCACGGTGAACGGCATACCAAACGGATAGCCGGCCACATTTATCTTCTGTCCGATCGCGACTTCTTTCAACTCCGATAACCGGATATCCGGAAGAGCAGAAAAATCCCCTTCCACAGACAGCAAAGCAATATCCAATACGGAATTTACCATAACGACCCTGGCCAGAAACGAATTCTTATCATTATCCTGGATCGCTACCTGACGGAATCCCTCTACTACATGATAATTGGTAACAAACAGATCATATTGTTTCAGATAAAAACAACTGCCGCAGCCACCGGCATGATTCACTTTATAAATGGCATTGTATATATTCTGTTCCATAGTCTTGTTCTTTATTTGTTAGTGTCCTCTCCCGTATTGTTATTGTTGCCATACATACCGGCCATCATCTTTTGCATATTCTCCATAGCAAGTTGCTGCATCTTCTGTATTTGCTCCATATCGATATTCTGCATCGCCTGCTGCATCATTTCCTGTTGCATCTGTTGTAGTTGTGACATGTCGAAGCTCATTGTTTCTCCGTCTTCGTCACCACCTTCTTCGTCATCATCTACATCCAGTTCTCCTTCCATGATATTGTCCATCGCTTCATATAATATCGGAGCAGCTTCTTCCCATGACATGGCAGAGGTAGCCTTCATAGCTTTCGCAACTACCGCATTCACATCATTCTGCACATTATTATAATAGTACAATTCATAGAACTTATTAATAATAAGCAAGCAGCAAACGATGAAGTCACCTGATTCCAATGCCGAGCCGGCTTTCTCGTATGTATCTTCAAAGTTATCCTGAATGTTTTTCAGTACGGAACGGCGTCTGTCCGAAATGAAAGTTTCAACAAAGTAAAGATCGGTAGCCAGTTGCTCCTTCGTCATTTCCTGAAGGCGTGTGACAACAGATTTGGTACGGGATACGATCTCCGGCAATGGCATATCCTCGCGTCCGTGATCTGTAATCGCCTTATCAAGATCATTCAGCAGTTGCCCCTGCGGACAGACAAAATAGCATATTTTAAGAAGCGTACTGGATAATATATTCCAGGCATAACCATACTTTCGTTCTGTCTCAAAGTATTTTACAGCGTCCATACATTCCTTGCAGGTCTGCTGAAGAGCTTCGTATACCTTATCTACCGTTTCATCGTCGTATGGAGTAATTTTGGGTTCATAAATACGCTCGGCCTTGAACTTAGTCACAAATTCATCATCATATTTATCTCCTATCCGGCAAATTTCCTCAAGCACATAGTACATCTTGTAAGGATTGCATAAAGCCACCGGACAATGAAAGTCAAAGAACAACTTATCATTCTGCAAAGAGATACATGCTAATGTCAGTTCTGTCAGATTCAAAGCTGCCACCTGCCGCAGTAAAGGTATCCTTCCCTTTTCCGGCAGCAACAGAAACGGAGCTGTAATATTCAGTTGGTCACCCTCCAGCTTCAGATAGACCATAATGGAACCATGAGGCACAGCAAACTCCGTTCCTTCCGCATTACCAAATTTGCTGCGTAACTCCGGATCAATATAATCCAGCAACAGATAAAAAGACTGTAAGTGCTCTCCCTTTTCAAAAGCATCTGTACTCTTCTCAAAAGCTTCTACATCCACCTTGCTCTGTGTAGAAGCAATGATCGGACTATGAAAACTCAGTGTTTGTTTCATAATTCTAATGTTTGGTTTAACAAATTATTTCATTCTCATTCTTAATCATTTAAAAGTCCCGAAGCACAGCCTCCAATGTCGTTTCCTGCGCTATCCCCATCTTTTCGGTACGAATTCTTTTCAGTCTTTTCTTCACCGAATCTTTCTCCAGATGCATGATCTTAGCAATATCAGTCTGCGAAAACTGCATTTTCACCATACAGCAATACCGCAAATCCTCCTCATTCAGTGCAGGATACTGATTCTTCAGACGTTCTGTAAAATTCAGGAAGATACTATTGGCATTCTTGAATATTACTTTCCAGTCCTCATTCTTGAGCATTATATTCTGCTGGGTCTTCGGATTTTCAATCACAGGAATACAAGTTTCATTCAGGCGCTTAAAGAACTCAACCTTTAGTAAAGCCTCTTTCTCCCGAATCTGCGCTTCCCTTTCCTTAGCTTCCGACAAGTCTTTTTCTGCCTGTAGTTTTTCTATTTCACGGTACTTCAGCAACTCCTGCTGATGGGCAATCTGTCCTTTCTGACGCAATACTTCCTGTTGTTTCCTTTTATATAAAAAGAAGTAGATTCCCCCCCCTAACAAAATCGCCAGGCAACAAACAATAGTCACAACGTACAGTTGCAGCTTCCTTTCTACCGCCTGTTGCCAGAGACAGGTATTGGCTTTTTTCAATTCATCATTGTGATAATTCCGGTGCAAAGTCAGTAAGCCTTCCTTATCTCTCTCCTCTATGAGCCTATCCCGCAAGTCAGCATGTCGGTTCATATAATAATATGCCGAATCCATCTGCCCGGTAGCGGCATAAATCTCAGCCTTAGCCAAAGACCTTCGAGTTGTATATTGTATATCTGTTGTATCTTCCACCGCTTTATTAATGTAGTAGAAAGCAGAATCATACTGATGCAGTTCAGTCAGTGTGTTTGCCTTATTTATATAATGATCATAGATATATTCATTTTCCTCTCCGAAAAGTTCAAATAGAATAGCCAAATCTTTATCGCGATACATCAACGCCTGTTTATAGTCCTTCATCGCCATGCAAAGATGGGCATGCTGTGAATAAATATGTGATAATGTTCGGACCAAGTTCTCTTTCTCAGCCAGTTGTATCGCTTGCACAGAATATTTATAGGCGCTATCCAGTTGATTTGTCTGCATAAATCCGTGAGTGATATACGGCAACAGTGCACAGATATACAAAGGGCTGCCTGTCCGTTCGGCATAAGGTAACGCTGCCTTCCCCAACCGTAGTTCCTCATCAGGAATCAGTCGCAAGTTGAAAAGACGACTCATTTTATACCTGACCATGAATTGAAGTTCATCGTTATCATTCTCTCCCAACCAATCGATTGTCTTTAGGAAATTATGCAGGGAAGCTTCCGAATCTTCATTATCCATTGCTACCAGACCGGCATTATAATAAGCCAGTGCCGCATGAACAGAGTCCGTGGTTCCTTTATAATAATCGATTGCAACAGATATAAGTGAATCACTTTTATGTTCCTCATCAGATGACTGATTGATCACCTGAGTCATTAGCAATGCATACAAAGCCCTATTTGAATCCGACAGTTTCTCCGGATACTGAATTTGGCGAAGTAAAGAAAGAGCGCTGTCCGGTTTCAGCTTGATCAATTGTTCGATAGATAACAATCGGTCGGCTGTATGATGACAAGCAGTCAATAAGAATCCTAACAATATAAAAAGTAAAGTTTGTCGTAAATGCTTCATGAACAAAAGGTTTATGTTTCCCAACTAAAGAGACGAATCTCTGAATGCAAATGTAGGAATAATAATGGGAGTTCCTTTATAAAATGGGGGTATAAATAGATTCTTGACAAAACTAAATATTTGCCTGTTTATCAAATGAATATAGTATATAGCAAGGGGTATATAGGGGGACATTTACTGTTTTATAGGGGATAAACTAATATTCGGAATAACAGAAATTACCTGCATCATCAATAGATAATAAAAGAGCCAACCGCAAACAGACTCTTACAATACTCCCAGCAATATATACTTTTCAATGATCCATTTATCATTAATTTTACGACTATCCATAATAGCTTCATCGCCACAAAAGTCGCCCAAAAATGTAAAAGCAATAAAAGAGTCCAAATTGTTTTTCCGCATCAAAATAGATCCTCGATATTTTTTATATTCCTGAAAAAGAAATTTATAGTTTTCTCTTTCCCAAATTTTAAATCCTTCTGGAAATTCTAAATAGTATTTCAATTTGATTAGAGCTTGCAAGATGTGATATGAAAGAAAAGTTCTATCTTTGTGAAGGATTGATTATCATTTGCAAGTTTAACTGATAGAAACCATGGAGGAGAATAAATATTTTGCGTTTATTAGCTATAGTCGTAAAGATCTTGGCGTAGCAAAGCAGATTAAAAACAACATTGAGAGCATTACGGGAAAGAAATGCTGGATGGATATGGAAGGAATTGAAAGTGGAGAACAATTCGTTGATGTTATAGTTTCAGCCATCGATAACTCTAAATACGTTATCTTTCTCCTTTCAGATAATTCTATGGCATCTAAATATGCTCAAAAAGAAATCACATACGCAGATAAGGTAGGAAAGAAACTCATTCCTCTTAACATTGATAGATGTACACCAAAAGGATGGTTCTTATTTAATTTTGGAGAAGTGGATGTTATAGATGTAAATGTTCACGAACAACTAGAAAAGTTTTATAGTAATATAAAATCTTGGAGTTCTAACCAAAATTTAGAAAAGTCATTTCCTTCACTATTTTTAGATGAATCAGGACAAAAAAAGGTACTTTACCTAATGTTTCTGATAGATAGTTCAGGGAGTATGTACGGAGAACGAATGGAAGCTTTAAATGCATCTTTAGCATCTGTATTTGAGAATTTCAGCATAATTAATCCTGATATTGATATAAAAATAAATATACTTCAATTTAGTTCAGGTTGTCAATGGATGTATGCAGAGCCAATTAATATAGAGTTTTTTAGATGGAAATTAATTGATGCGAGGGGATTAACTGATTTAGGATACGCGTGTCACGAGTTAGACAACGTAATGTCTAAAAAAATATTATTTTCTTTAGATAATTGTCCTGCTGGTATCATACCTCCAGTACTTTTCTTGATAACTGATGGAGAACCAACTGATGAATACCTTCCACATATGGCAAAACTTTGGAACAATCACTTTTTTAAAAAATCCAACAAATTTGCTATAGGACTGGGAGGTGATTTTTCTATAGATGCGCTAAAGCTATTTACTAAGAATCAGAAGCAGGTATTTACAATTAGTGATGAGGCTTTAAATGAATTCAAAGCGCTCGTCACTCGATTACTAACGATGAGTTTGTATGCCGGTTCTATGGCTTCATTAAATGAAGAGTAAATCTATTCTTTATCATTTCCAAAATGTTGAAACGGTTTTAATGTGCCAATTGCAGTGTTGCAGTCATAAGCTCTCCTCAAGCCTTTCTACACTGACGTATGTTCGGATAGCTATATTCATGAAGTAAGAGATTATAAGGGAGGCATTGTGAGTCTTAATATGGGTGAAGCAAATGCGAAAAAAGAGCATTTAAGTTATTCTCAGTTAGATAATGCAACATTAGAGATGTGGGCTCAATCGTTAAACCTACCTATAGGATTACAGAATAGGATATCTGTGAATTTGAAAAAAAGATCGTGATCAACATCTCTTAGAAAATTAGAAAGACATAGGCCATAAGTTTAAGAGACTGTTTTTCCACTGTTAGTGACCTGCAAATGGGAAATTGTATCTTTTTTATAGCACTCAGGCTTTTATTATAAAAGATAAAAGACTGATTATATATTTTATAATCAGTCTTCACCAGTGATTCCGAAGCGATTCGAACGCTTGACCCACGCCTTAGAAGGGCGTTGCTCTATCCAGCTGAGCTACGGAACCATCCTTATTTGCGGATGCAAAGGTAGTGTTTTTTACGAGAACTCAAAAACTTTTCGATACTTTTTTATTCACATTTTTCTTTATTACTAGAAATCAGCCATTTATAAAATATGTATTATAAATGTTATTCTATTAAAGATTATTTTATTTCTGCTGCTAAATTATTTACCACCTGATAATACTCTGTAAGCCTATTCAGAATTAAATCCACATTATTGTCTTTTATAACATCTACATGAAAATATACGCGTCCGTCCGCATCCTCATCTAAATACCGTTTTGGATATTTCTCAAGTAATTGCTGTTTATAAGGATACCAATCTTTTTTTCTCCAAGTTGTAATATAAATCTTAAACTCTCCAATTGGATTATCCTTGGTTGCATGATAGCTTGATTCAATTCCAATTCTAGGTCCTTTATCATTGAAGGAGATACCTAAATCCCAACCTTCCCAAACCCACCATTCAGCTTTTGTAGACTCTATTATTTTAGTTTTCAACATACTGATTTGTTCCTTTTGAATAGAAAGTATATTATTCTGATAGTTCTGATAACGAATAATCAGTTCTTTAATTTCTTCCTGATTTTCAAAGAAAAACTCATTCTCTGGATTCTGTTCTATACGATGTGTCATATTCTCAATCGTTTTAATAAAGTCTAATAAATAAGTTAGATATTTCTGATTACAAGTAGTCAAATAGCTTCCCATATTAAGCTTCACTACTCTAAAGAAATCCGCATAAGTTATGACTCTGAAGCCATTTTGATGAATGTATTTCAATTCATTAATATCAGTGATACGTCGTGCAGAGAGGACTATAAAAATACATTTCTTATTACCATATCTGTACATACAGTTCTTTTTATAGATATTCAAAGGATTATATACAGCAGCCATTATTTTATTTTCAATACAGACTATAAAATCTGGAGTTTCAATAAGTAAATCCATACGTTTTCCGTCCGCATCTTCTTCCGTTCGGATACGAATCTGTTGCTTATCATATAAAGAATTAGCCTGCTGTACTAGTTCCAAAAGCGAATGTAACAGTAAATCATGCAATTTGTGCTCTGCAACCGGATTAAAATAAAATTGTAAAACACGACTACAGATTTCTTCAAACCTACTATATGGATACTTACAAATCTCCATAAAAGTAATTTCATTTTTCTCATGCGGCAATTGGCTAAATTTCCGCAATAACTGAATATATGACTTTATATCTCCCATAGAATTATTTTTTCTTATCCCGATATCCCATATATCATATATCTTATTTATCTTTGTGCCTGTCAAATATAAAATCAAAAACTATGTTGAGTCGTATTATCGTATTGGTCATAGCCGGAGTTGCTGTCGTTTATATCGTCCGCTTTATAGATAACTTCTTGTCCCAGCACAGAAGAAAATATTAAATAAGATATATATCCAATCAGGAGAAGTTCATTTAAAACTTCTCCTTCCGTTCAAATTCACCTTCTTCGGTGTAATACTTCCATGTGCCTTTAGGCTGATTATTTGAATATTTCCCACGAAGCTTGAGCTTTCCATTTTCGTGATATTCACGGTAACGTCCGTGACGTTTTCCCTCTTTCACTTCCGCTTCGCTTTTCAATGCTCCTTCCGGATAGAACTCACGCAGAACATTTCCTTCAAACTTCTCAATATAGAAACGCTTTAACTCACTCATCTGCTCCTTTTCGGTCACAGCTTCTTCATCCATATCCTGATCTTCCTCATCGCTGACAACGGCCACCACCTCTTCCGGCTCGTACGGACGGTAATCCATCACATACTGCAGAGAAGCTTGGTTGTTATCTCCGATTACCTGCATCGTCCAGTAAGGAAATGAATACAAGATATCTTTATTCGATTGTATTTCATTCCATGTAGCGGGATTCATCATAGGTTTCAATTGTGAGTAGAACTTGTGCATATCTGTATACAAGAAGATTGTGGAACTTGATTTCATATACGAATAAGCATCCTTAAATCCTGCATTATTCTTCAGTAAATTCTTCTGTTCGTAATCTTCTACAAAGGAAAGCAAGGAAGCCGGTTTATTGCTGAAAACGACATAATCATCCACATAAGTATAATATGGCTTCTCAAATTTATCAAACAGCTTTCCGAAGAACAGACGGAAGAAACCTTTCATTTCAACATAATTGATTTCAAAGTCCTTATAATTAACAGACTTTATCTTAACCGGAGACCGGCGTTTGATCTTCTTTTCAATAAACTCCATATTCTTACGGGCGTCTTTGATGCTTTTTGCCCGAATAGCCAGAATCACTTCAGGATCATGTCCTAATAAGCCCGGTTCGGATTGCGTTATGGCAAACTCTCCGGACATCCAGCTCAGGAAGTTCTCTTCCAGAGAAATACCAAACAGGCTTTCTATCTTTTTCCGCGAACTCTGATAAGAGTCATACAACAGTTTATCATGAACAGACAGAGCGTTCTCTAGTTCCTTCACGAAAGTTACCGGACTATCGAAGCCGATATTTGTATAAAGAGCCGTTCGCCCGGACAAAATCTCGTGAGCTTTCATTTTATGCTTTCCCGAATTCAGCAAGGCAGTGATATAAGGATCCACCGAATCTTTCTTCAACGTATAACCTTTCACTTCCATCCGGTCCTTATCCATATTCAGGTAAAGGCCCGCAAAATTCATAGAATTACTGAACAGATCGACATATTCATTTCTCGCTCCCAGATAAATGGACATAAACTGAGGAATACGGGCATAGTTGATAAATACCCTGACAAGCCCTTTACCGGAAACTAATTTTTCCGTTTCAATAAAAGACTGGTCAAGTCCGATCTTAGGCTTATTACGGGAGTTGATGGCAGATTCAACAAGGCCGGAAGTATAAGAGCCTACCAGGTGATTATCCACAAAAGCAGTATAAAAGACATCACGGGTATCCGGATCACGCATTTCAAGAATGTTAATTCCATTATGCATTCGATTAGTGACAGTAAAGCCGGACATTGCCAGCACTGTTTCGACCTGATCCTTCAATAAATCCATTTTAGAAGCTTTCTGCATATCTACTATAAGCAGAAAATCCCAATCGGTAGCGCGGGTCTTATGAAGTGAGATAAGCAGATCCCGCTGACCGACCAGTGATAACAGTACTTTATTGCTTTTGACAACCGAGTCAAGCTTTTCCACGCTCTTCGCAACTTCTTCAAATGATTTCGCTTTTCTCAGACATTGCCAGGTTTCGCTTCCACTAAACTTTTCCCAGTCTTCTATCGGAGCAGATGACTGAATGATAAACGCTGCATCCTCTGGCACCAGATAGATCTGCTGAATATTACGGTCGGGCGAAATAAACAGATAAACGATGGAGTATACCATGTATACAGCCAAAGCTAGTCCTGCCGTAATCAAAGTTCTTTTTACAATTTTTCGTGTATTATTTTTCTTCTCATTTTTCCCGGGTTCGACATATTGCCCTTGTTCCCCATTGTTTAATTCATCCATTATTTATTTGTTATTGAGTTGATTGGGCAAAATTACTAAAAAAAAGATGGAAGATGAAATTCATAGGTCGGTTTATACTTTAAATCTTCTCATCCACCTATATCCGCCACAGATCACAACTACTCCATCTTCTTAGGGAATGAAAGGATAAGATAAAATCGTGCGCAGATGAATTGGAATAAAGTTTTTTAAACAAAGACATCTGCTTAAAACAAAAAAGGGACAAGAAAAAAAAGTAGAAAACTAAAATAACCAACTTGCATACTATTAGTGTATATTCATCACCTTTTAATACATATAAGTACATTATTATATCACATATTTATATTTTTATTTTAAAACACAAATTCATCATTCTATCTTACATCTATAAATTCCAAAATTTCATTTACAATATACTTTGTGTTAACCTAAGGCAATTATACAACTTTCAGTTAATTAATAAACAAAATAAATAATTTTACAACAATCTACCAAATAAAGCAAACAAAATGATTGTTTTCATGTTATTACAAGTTACATTTACTTCGTAAATACAATTTCCTGCTTTATCAGAAGGGAACAAATGTATTTTATTTGATATTAATTCATGATTGAGCACAAACAAACAGCTATTGAGACATCATGGTCCGATAGCATACATAATATAAGATCGCCTCCTCCCCTGATTATTCACCTGAGGCTAGTTTATTATGCCTAATACAAATAAATGAAAATAATTATTGTTACTTGGGGGACTTTGCTTTTTTATTGATAGTTCAAGACATTTAGAAATTGAATTTTCAATAAACATAACTCATGATCAATATTGACCTCCCAAAAAACAAACAAATTTGAGATCATATTATTTGAGTTTATAGATGTGCACAATTATGAAATCATAGTTGGCATATAATCTACTATGTCTTTTGAATTAGAAAGAAAAAGCAAACTCTTTAGGAGTGACGTCATTTAAAATATAACAACATGATGTATTTAAAGACAATATCTATTGCTGCATCTTTCTTAATAGCAACAATATTTGAGAATCAATCATACTTAGTTTTATTGTTGATTGTAATAAGTTTCTATCTCTACTGGCATTTATTTCATTATCTTTCCATACAAAAAGAAAGAAATTTCCTCAAAGAAGAGAACCAGTATTTTATAGATTCTTTCCAAAGTATTCGAAATCCAATTACCTTAGTCCATGTTCCTTTACGAACGATCTGTAGTGACACCTGTCCCGAGAATATGAAGAATGATTTATTACTAGCTATTCGGAATATAGAATGCTTAAATGAGAATCTGGACAGATTGTCCGGATTGAAATATTTGCATAATCATCCCGAAGCCATGGACATTACCGAACATGAATTAGGAAGCTATGTAAGAAGCAGAATTCAATCCCTACAAGGCTATGCAACGAATAAACACATAAAACTAATCATCAATACAAACTTCACCTATGCCAGTGTATGGTTTGACAAAAGCAAAGTCTCACCAATTATCGATAAATTCATAACTAATGCAATCGACTGTTCCAAACCAAAAACAAACATTACATTACTGATTTCTATCAGTCAGGAACATTGGGAAATAAGTGTACCCGATTCAGGAGATGGTAAACTGACAAAGCTTTATAATCAAAATAAACATCGGTTGATGAGACAGACAACAGAATTTGAATGCGATTTTGCAAAAAGCATATTATATAAGAAACTAACGAATTTGTGTAATGGAAAAATCATAGTAAACAGTACATATCATACTGTCACATTAAAGTTTCCAGTAAAATGCTCTTGTAAAAACCAATTAAATCATTCGGCATTGAGTATCACCAATCATACTGAGATTGAAAAGATAGATCGTTTGCTTTCAAAGGCTCCCTGTAAAAGAAGTTCTCACAAGCCGACAGTCGTACTTGCCGACAGTAATGATGATTTCCGATCCTATCTGACAAGTTGTTTAACGGAAGAGTTTACTATTAAAAGTTTTAGAGATGGCATCGAAGCGATGGCTTACATAAAAAATGAATATCCTGATTTAGTGATTTGTGATACAGAACTTCAAAACATGGATGGTGTCGAACTCTCATCAAGATTGAAAACATCTTGCGAAACATCAATCATACCTATCATACTTTATAGTTCGCATATAGATATTAACCAGCACAATAGAAGAAAGACTTCTTTAGCCGATACATTCTTGCAACAGCCCTTTAGTGTAACAGATTTAAAGCTTGAAATGTCAATCCTTATCAAAAACACTCGTTTTCTTCGAAAATCATTCTTACAACGATTATTTGGAGAAGAGTTTTTGGAGACAAAAGCGTCAGAAATATTGCAGGATGGTAAACACCCTTTGATAAGTAAAGTTACTAAAATCATTCTGGAGAATCTGAATAATGAAAAACTAACCATAGACTCCATTGCCAAAGAGCTTGGAATTAGCCGGACAAGTCTTTACAACAAGTGGACGCAATTAACAGGCGAAGCACTTAACAAATTCATTCTCAAAATCCGCATGGAAAAAGCGCATGAAATGTTAAAGAGTGGAAAATATCGCGTAAACGAAGTCCCAGAGAAAATCGGAATGAAAGATATGGATAACTTCCGCGAAAAATATAAGAAGTATTTCGGAAAGACACCAGTTGATACTATTAAAAACGTTTGAAGTATTTATATTGAAAAGCAGTTTTAAATAAAACAACCTGAGACCGATAGAAGAATTGTTGACGCAATCAACCAAACTTCTTTTTATCGGGCTCAGGTACCTTTCCGACACGCTATTCCTGAACGAATTTGCCTATATAGAAATTCTCATCTTCATTGACCGGTGTGTAATAAGGAACCCAAAAATTAAGGAAACCATAACGAACCTCTTCATTAGGGAAAGCCAAACGATAAAGTTGAAATTCTTTGTCATAGTCCTTGATAATCAGCTAACCTCTCTGATAAATCAATGGAAGCGGATTGTTGGCATCCACCCGATATTCTATAAATAAAATTACCCAAAGCCTGCAACAGAGGTTTATCGTATTCATCCACCAATACCACTACTCCGCAACCAGACTGCTCATTGGCACAACGAATAATATAGCTGAATCGTTCCTCCGGACTACGATCTTTTTTCTCATCTCCATATATAACTTTCGATTTTAATATAGTTCATCAATCAATGCTTATTGCATATCTCTTCATCCACCTATATCCGCCGCATTAACCATAGAAAAGGAAATCGAAGTGGAAATGAGAGCGGAACTCTATGAATTTCTGCTGGAGAATAAATTCAAAAACGGAATCATGTTCAAACGCTCAATAGAGCTTTTTGTGGAACATTATAATATGGAAGGTACAGTGAAGGAAGATAGCCTGATGAGGGCTTTTAAGAGGTGGAGGAAGGCGATGAAAGATAATAGAAAATACTAATACATCTAAAAAAGGGGCTGTCCGATTTTGGACAGCCCCACATAAAAATAAGTCTTATATTTAGGCTGCACTAATAAAGCTACCTAAATCTTTATATATTTCCTCTATTTTAATAAACTACTACCAGAGAACTATCTGTCCGATTCATCATCTCTCCAATGTTCAGGTTTGTTCAACTCATCCGAACACCTGATCTTTCCTTTATCCACATCAAATCCCTTCGGACTGATTGCCTGAACCATCCAATAATCCGAGAACTGTTCCAGTATCGGGTAAGGAGCAGGATAACCCAGCCTGGCTGCATCCGGTATAAAACCATATTCTGGATAATATTCTTTATGCCCCAATACAAACACAAGGCACGAACCTTTTTCCTGTAACCTCTCTATGCCTGCCCGTATCAGCATTCCGCCTATACCCTGCCGTTGATATTCCGGCTTGACAGCTAAAGGTGCAAGAATGTGCATCATCTGTAGTGCTCCCTGACCATCAAAATAGGCTCTGGTGAAGAGAATGTGTCCGACAGCCTCACCTTTGTAGAAAGCGAGCAACGAAACCATTGGTTCTGCGGTTTTGTCAGCCAGCAGGTCGGCTACCAACTGTGCTTCTTTGTCATAGCCAAACGCTTGTTTTTCAACAGTCATTATGCTGTCGAAATCATCTGTATTGGTCTCTCTAATTTGTATATTAATTGAATTTATCATTTCATTGTTTTTTTGAGCATGTATATCTTGCAGATAGTTATTATCCGTCTTATAGACATGCGATTATACTTATTATATAGAATATGAAAATAACTCTGGCAAGAATATGCCAGAGTATGAATTAAGGGATAACCTTGACAGACTGCCAAAGGTTATTTACTTCACGGACTCCTTCTTAGCTTTACACATAGACCGCAAAGGTAATGCTTTCTATTGCATTATGCTATAGTTTGCAGCGAAAACTATCCATCAATTTTACTTTTTTATTGATAGAAACTACTTTTATTTCATTCTCTCCCGGCTGCAACTCCACATTTTTCCATTCCAAAATAGCATACTGATCCGGCATTGCCTTACCATAGCTTTTTCCATTGACAAACAGTTCCGCCCCGGGCTGATTAGTGAATGCAGTAATCGTTTGCAGACATCGGGAACGTACGGTGTTACGTTTTCCGGCCAGATAAAGCACAGGTTCTTCCTTGTTCCAGTTAGCCTTATAAAAGTAGAACGCGTCCTTACGTACTTTCCGGTCAAAGGTAACCAGCCCCTTATCATTAATTCCCGGACGATCGCCTTCCGTACGGTGAGCCGCACCGAAATCAAACATATTCCATACAAAGCTACCCCATATATAAGGACGGGAAGAAATCGCTTTCCAGTTCTCGATATGATAATAGGTCTGCCAATTCTCCGGATGCCACCAACTGTTTGGCACGGATTTTACCAACGAATCCTGCTGATGATAAATGCTGGCACCGGCACCATACTCACTGATGGCAATACGAATTTCCGGATAATCTCTATGCATACCGTCCAGCCAGCGTCCTAAATCGGCCGGGGTGCCTCCATACCATCCGTCGTACCGATTCCATGCGATGGCATCCGTTATGAAATTCAAGTCACCCATTTGATTACTTGCCGAAGTGGTAGGACGCGTAGTATCTTCCTGATGCGCCAGCTCATTTAATTCCTTGATATATTCCACCGGATTATCACCGGATTCAAGCAGTTCATTGAACAGCCCCCATACACAGATGGAAGGATGATTAAAATGTTGGCGGATCAGCTCCTTCAGCTGTTCTTTCCCATTGGCACGGAAAGAAGGCAGATTAACAAATCCTTTATCATCATATCCTCCGGGACCGATAAAAGGTATTTCTGCCCAGACAATAATCCCATTCTTATCCATCAGATCATAGAAATAGGTAGCTTGCGGATAATGTGCCAGCCGAACCGCATTCACTCCCATTTCCAGCATCAGGGCTGCATCTTCTTCATGATGCTGAGGACGTAAAGCATTACCCACCTCACTCCTGTCCTGATGCCGGCAAACACCGTGAAGAGGCAGATGCTTGCCATTCAAAAAGAATCCCTTATCCGGATCAATCCGATAATAACGAAGTCCTAAAGGCTGCGTCACACAATCTACCAGCTGCCCTCCTCTCGACAGAGAAACCTCCGCCTGATAAAGGAACGGGTCCTGACGGCCATTCCACAGATGAGGATTATTTATCTCAAATGTAAGTTCCTGCTGCAAAGCTGCATTCCCGGCAAGAGTAAGTGTCTGTTTCTGTTGCGCCACCACTTTCTGACCATCCAGCAAACGGACACCCAGTTCTACTTCCTGACCGGCATTATTACCATTTGCCAAATCAACGACCGCCCTTATTTTCGCATATTGATGACTGACACTATCCTGTATCAGACGAACTCCCGGAGATGCATAATTCAAAGGAGAAATACATGCCTCATCAGTGATCAGCAGATGCACATCCCTGTAAATACCGCCATAAAAATTAAAGTCACCCACCAAAGGCATCACGTCCAGTTGTTCTCCATTATTCACCCGCACTAATATAGAGTTCTCTTTTCCATAATTCACCTCTCCGGTTATTTCAAAGACAAAAGCTCCGTATCCTCCACGATGTTCACCGATATGACGGCGATTGATAAATACATCTGCTATACTGTTCGCCCCTTCGAAACGAAGGAAAAGACGCTTGCCTTGCCATTCGGGACGAATGAACAGTTTCTTTTCATAATTACCGATTCCCCGTTTATAGTCGATCTTTCCGGACAAAGCATCCTGTGTATTCCAGGTATGGGGCAGATCTACTCTTATTTCCGACCCTTTCTGCACCTGATGCGAGAATCGGAACTTCCAGTTGTCGTTTAATAAAATATCCTGCCGCTGAGCAAATAGCGGCATACTGCAAAACAGAAATAAAGCAACTGCCATCAAACGGCAGCATGACATAATTGGTGTTCTCATATTATTTTTTTAATGATGATTTCTTCACTTTGATAAAAGAAGAGAGTGATTCAACTTTACTCTTATATTTTTTCTCATTGACTCTATTTTTGTTTTCTTCTTTATCTATCCGATGATCGAACAGCATACTTGCTTTCTTCACGTCACCTTTCATCCATTCGGCATAACTAAAACGTTGATCAACCGCATTGTCTCCCCCTTCCCACTGAATATAGACTTCATCCTTCGTCTTAGCCTTCAGATTGCTGAAAACTTTTGCAAAGCTCTGTCCATCCAACTGTTCTGCTGGTTGTGGTATCTGGCATAACTCGCACAAAGTAGGATACAAATCTACAAACTCAACCATCGACCGGGTCTTTCCTTTTTTCATTCCGGGCACACGGATAATCAACGGCACATGAGTAGAACGGTCCATCAGATTATGTTTACCCACAAAATCATGTTCGCCCAGATTCCAGCCATGATCTCCCAACAGTACCACAATCGTATTCTCCGCCAGGCCTAACTCATCCAGAGCATCCAGCACTTTTCCGATTTGTGCATCCACGTAGCTCAGGCAAGCATAATATCCATGCTTCACTTCCCGCTGAAAATCGGTATCCCCCGTATCAGCCACCCGTGCATAAGCATATATCTCACTCGAATTACGGACTTGTTCCGGTAAGCCTTCCGGTCTGAAACGGTTGGAAGCCAAAGGTATCTCTTCCCGCTTATACAAATCCCAATATTTCTTCGGAGCATTAAACGGCAAATGAGGTTTCCAAAATCCGCAAGCCAGGAAAAACGGCTTGTTCATTTCTTTTATACGCCGCAGGTCACGAATGGCACGTTCCGCCAATTTTCCGTCATCGTATGCCGTATCCGGAACATCCGCTGACTCGCAAAACGGTCCGCGCATAGTCTTGGGATTGATCGTCTTGCCCGATTCTGAGTTCATCCAAAGTTCCCATTTATTATATTCCGCCCAATAGACATCGTATCCATCCGGATGATTCCGGTAGGGAGGTTCGCTCCACGATGCGGCATGATCGCTCATGTGGTGAAAAACTTTGCCATCCGAAACTGTATGATAACCATTCTTTGTGAACCATCCGGAAAGAGGTATAGCCTCCGGACAATCCTTGCTGGCATAAGCCGAGAAATTCACAAAACGATCGGGATAGTGAGGATATACGCCTGTCAGAAGGCTGGCACGGGAAGCGCCACTCACCGGAACATTGCAATAAGCGTTCTGAAACAAGACTCCGCTCGATGCCAGACGATCCATATTCGGAGTCTTAACCGCCTCCACTCCGTAACAACCCAGTTCGGGACGCATATCGTCAGCCATCAGAAAAAGAACATTCATTCTGGAAACATCGGAGACATTGTGCTGCGCCTGCACAGCAGAGGCCATACAGCAAGCTGTCCCGCAAAGAAGGGTATATTTTACCGAAATAGCGTTCTTCATTTTATAGTTTAAATTTTCAAGACCTGCAATATACAAAATATTACAGGTCTTGCCTCTGTTTTTACTCAAAAAATTATTTAGTCCATACCGGATTCTGTTCCAGATTCGTATTCAGTGCCAGTTGCTTCAGAGGCAGCGGATACAGGTAATAATGTTCCTGCCATCCGAGCGGAGCGTCAAAGAAGTAAACATACCCTTCGTCATTACTCGGTCCGCCGGTTACTTTCAGATTTTTAGCCGAAGCTCCCGTCACATATACTCCCAACGGGCGTTTATTGACATAGTCTCCTTTTTTCCATCTGCGAAGGTCATCCAGACGGAATCCTTCCCCCATCAGTTCCACACGTCTCTCCCTGCGTACCTCCCACAGAAGAGCAGGAACGGAAGGATCACGGGCCGTATCAAAATCATCTGTAATGTCTTCGACCGTCATTTTCGCTACATGTCCGCGTGCACGAAGTTTATTAATGGATTTATCGGCAGCCGTCTGATCAAACTTACCTAATTCGCACATGGCTTCGGCATAATTCACCATCACCTCTCCTACACGGAACAAAGGCGCATCTGTCGTATTCACTCCATTGGCATTGGTAGCTACGGTATGCGTATTATAGTACTTCCATACCCAGAATCCCATTTGAGAAGCATTCCAGCCCTGTCCCCAGTTCTGATTCTTGAAGTGCGGCTGCCCCTGCACCGTGAATCCTTTGAAGTTGGAAGACGGCAAACGATGATAAGTCTCACCGGAGATTGTAGCAAGAAGATCTATAAACTCTCTGTCCTGCGCATCATCCGTATATTTCCAGTCGGCCGTGCTCGGACCATTTTCTTTCTTTACCATATAGGGAGGACATATCGTCAGATACAACCGGTAATCACGGTTGCGGAACTGTCCATAAATCTCCTTATCACCGCCATACCGACTGGTGGTAGTACTTACCGGACGACCATCCGTACACAGATAACTGTCTACCGCATCCTTTGTCGCCTCAATATAAGATTCACCGGTACGCACCATGCGTGTCAGGCCATGCATCAACTGACCGGTTTCATAGGCTTTATACAAGATAATGCCCGTTACCCCATCCAAAGATTCCGAATTGAAAAGCTCGTCATACTGTGGATGCACATTCGGATAAACCTTCAAGACTTCTTCCGACGCACGTACACATTCTTTCAAGTAAGTCTCGGCATCAGACAATCCATGATATTTCCGCCAAGTACCCTCGAACAAGGCAAAACGGGAAATAAGTGCCTGCACCACAGATATACCAATGGTGTTTTTGCCATCGTCCGCACCGATATGTGTCTCCGCATATTTCAGGTTGGACAGGATATTCGAAGCCACCAGATCGCGACTATCCCGTTTGCCGTACAGTTCCGGACTGTCTTCTTTCAACGCATTCTCCACCCAAGGGATATCTCCAAAGCGGGAAAGCATCTGAAAGTATTTATATGAACGGAAGAAATAGCCGACACTGCGCCAGTGCTCCTTCTCCGTATCATTCATCTGCGAACCATCGATATTGTCCAGCATCAGATTTACCCGGCGGATATAGTCGTAATCCCATTCCTTGACTTCATCTGTTGCCTTCGCCTTCTGGTATGCCCACTGCCCTTCATATCCGGACAAACCTTTGATCATATTGTCCGACTCAAAATCTCCGCGGAATATTTCGTCCGTCTGCCCCGTATCATACGTATATCCGAAGAATACATTATATAATCCCCATGCATACGTTTTGAAGTTATCATAGGTAGTAAAGACTGTCGCTTCCGTCTGTTGTCCTTTCGGATAAACTTCCAGAAAAGAGTCATTCAAACAAGACGACATCAGCAAACAGAGACTAATGCCCGTACCCAGTATATATTTCTTCATAACAATTACTCTTTTAAATAGTGAAACAATCAGAATGAAAGGTTGATACCAAACGAATACTGCCGCATATACGGATAGGTAAAACCGCGTTGTCCCAAGTCATCCGTTACCGAACGTTCCGGATCGAGTCCTTTCGGCAAATGATCGAATGTATAAAGATTCTCACCGCTAAAGAAGACAGCCAGATTATTGACACCGATCTTAGTCATCCACTTGGACGGGAAATTATAAGATAAGGTGATGTTCCGGATACTCAGGTAGGAACCATCCTGCAGATAACGGGTCTGAATACGTGTATTGGCAGCTGTATTTCCGGCAGCTTTCTCATACAGACGGGGGAAATAGCTGTCTGTGCGTTCCGGCGTCCAGTAATTCAGTTGTGTGTCATATACCGTCGTCCATGCGTCATAGTGCGGATAGAACAAGTCATTCATAATCCACAAATCACGTTTGCCTACTCCCTGCAACAGGAAAGATAAAGAGACCCCCTTCCAGTTTGCACCACCGTGGATGCCATACTGATAACGACGGGTACTATTACCGATGATCTTACGGTCGCCCGGATCTTTCGTCGTACTTGTACCTCCGTTGATAATATCGTTGTCATCCAGATCTTTATACAGGATATCACCCGGATTCGGATTGTAGCCTTCCACTTTTGGAATGCCTGCTTTCAGCTTGCCATCGGCATCAAAATCATCAACAGTATACAGGCGGTCGGTAACATACCCCCAGATTTCACCCAGTTCCATACCTACACGGTAAGTATCTTTATCGTTCTTATCCTTGCCGAAGAGACCTGTCTCGTTATTATACTTGGTAATCTTGGTTTTAGCATCATAAAGGTTGAAGCCCAGATTGTATTTCACTTTTCCGATCTGATCATTCCAGTCTACAGTGATCTCCCATCCTTTGGAACGAAGATCGGCAGTATTCTGCAAAGGAGCACTTGCACCCAGTACAGCCGGTAATTCCGCTCCCGGAGCGAGCATACCTTTCGTATCACGACGATACCAGTCGAATACAAGATTCAGCCTGTTGTTCAATAAACCCAGATCAAAACCGACATCGACAGTCGTCACTTTCTCCCAGGTAAAACTGTTACTGACCAATGCAGCTGGTTTAAGGGTAGTTACCTTGATACCCGAAACGGTCCAGTAAGCCTGCTCGGCATCCATGCCCGGAATATAAGCGTAAGGAGTGATACTCTGATTGCCGATATTACCCCACGAAGCACGCAATTTTAAGTTAGACAATACGGATGTCAACGGTTTCATAAACGCTTCTTCGCTCACACGCCATCCGGCAGAGACAGAAGGAAAGAAACCGAAGCGACTGTCTTTCGGAAATTTGGAAGAGCCGTCATAGCGTCCGTTCGTTTCAATCAGATATTTGCCGGCAAAGGAGTAGTTGATACGATAGAATAATCCTCTTACCGTATAGCGTTCGAATTTATCTTTAGCGAAATAATCTCCCGTAGCCTGCGATATAGAAGGAAGGTCCTCGTTAATCATGTTCATACGCGACATTTCCGCATAGCGATAGTCACTGCTCTCCTGATTGAAACCTCCCATCACGGTGACTTCATGCTTGCCCCATGTGTTATTGTAGTTTCCGTAGAAGTTCAAGGCATTATAATCGGTAATGCCGTTGGAGTTTTCATACTTAGAGTTTGCCGTCGAAGTCTCTTTCACAAAGTTACCTCCGTGGGCATAATAGAACTTCTTTTCAAACTTGGTCTTTTCATTACTCAGATGGTTGTATGTATATTCACCCACCAGTTTGACGTTCTTCAAAGGAGTAATCGTCACCTTTCCGAAGATACGGATATTGTTTTTCTGGATAGTCGTCGGATAAGCAAGATTAATCAGATTCCGGGGAGTATTAATCGGTAGTTCTTCTCCGTCGATATTCATTGTTCCGGTAGGGAAATAAGACGGGAAGGCAACGGCTGCTCCCCAGATTCCATATCCTCCCGAAGTCTCCGGCAATTCTGATTTCGAGTTCGTGTATTTGATATCCAGTTCCGGAGTAATCCATGAGAATACGTCCGAACGGATATAAGAAGACACATTGTAACGTTTATACGCATCCTTGTCCGAGGCCAGCACTCCATTCTCATCGACCATACCGAAAGAGAAACGATAAGATATATCTTTCGTGCCGCCACCTACAGAAAGATTGTGCGTCTGCTGGAAACCGGTCTCCATCATATCATCAAACAGATTGGTTTCTGCCAGACTATAGCGCAATCCGTCCACCATTGCATACCCATCGGGATAAGCCGAAGGATTGGCATTGTATTCTTTCAATAAATCCAGCCACGTATCCACATTCTGTCCACTCTGATAGTTGATGGTTCCCATGTCTTTATAAGCCTGCACCGTCTGAAGCGGTGTTGCCTTACGAGGCATATTGGCAGGTCTGCTAAATGAGAAATTGTTAGAATAATTAATAGAAAGCCTGGTTGAATCCGATCCTTTCTTTGTCGTAATCAGAATGACGCCAAATGCGGCACGTGCCCCGTAGATAGCCGAAGAAGCAGCATCTTTCAAGACCGTTACTGATTCAATATCATTCGGATCGAGCATATTGATATCCATTTCTACGTTATCCACCAGAACCAACGGTTTGCCATTCTTATCCAGACTGTTGACACCACGGATATTGAAACTCATTTCCTCTCCTGGTCTACCGGAGTTACCCGTAATCTGCAAACCGGGCATCGCACCTTTCAAGGCATCGCTGACCGACACTACCGGACGGTCTCCCAATACTTCATCCATCTTCACACTGCTTACCGCACCGGTCAGATTCGCTTTCTTCTGTACACCGTAGCCTACTACCACCACTTCGTCAATCAGACGGCTGTCTTCTTTCAGAGCAATGTGCAAAGGAGTCTGATTTTTGACAACGACTTCCTGCGTAGCATATCCGATATAAGACACGGATAATCGTGCATTCGGAGTCACCGACAGAGAAAAGTTTCCATCCATATCCGTAATCGTGCCTTCCGTAGAATTCAGCACTTTCACATTGGCACCAATCACTCCTTCACCCGAAGGATCGGTCACTTTGCCTTTCAGGACAAACGCTTTTCCCTGTTCCTTTTCAGGCACTGCGGCATGGAATATGACCACTCGGTTTCCATTCACTTCATAACTGATCCCCGTACCAGTCAGCAGTTGGGCCATCACGTCATTAATTGTACCCTTGTCCACGTTCACAGAGACTTTCTTATTCAGGTCAATGTCGTTATTGCGAATCAGAAAAGAATAATTTCCCTGCTTCCTGACTACTTCAATGGCTTCTTTCAAAGTAACGTTATCTGCTTTGACACTGAACTTCTTGTTTTGTTCCTGCGCTGAAAGTTGAAAACCTGTCAGGACATTACTTAGGGACAAAAGCAGAAACATCAATAATGTTTTTCTTATTATCAATCTCATTTTTATCACTATTAAAGGTTAACATATAGTTATTTATCGTAGCTGCGGACTGCCGATATATCTATCGGCTGTGTCCATTTTCTTTCTCCTTCCTTTTATCTTACCCCCTTTCTTTTATCGGTAATAAAGATGGTGTCACCACTGACTTTCCACGTGTATTGTTTCTCAACGTTGATTTCGTGTAATATATCATAAATATTCTGATTGCTGTCAAAAGAACCGGAGAAGTGTTCGGCCTTCAGGCGTTCGCTTTCTATGCTGATCTTCACCTGGAATTTACGTTCCAGACGATGGGCAATATCAGCGAATGAAGCATTCTCGAAGGTCAACCCGCCATCCAGCCAATCGCAGGCTTTACTTGCATTGGTCTTCAGCTTTTCCATTCGTCCGGTGTTCTTGTTATACAGTGCCTGCTCATTCGGGAATAATTTCATCACAGAATTAGCAGACGCCGATAAATTCACCCTGCCTTCCAGCAGAGACACCATCACATAATTATCGTCATCATAAGCACGGACATTGAATACCGTGCCGACTACCTGCACCTGCACATCGTTCGTCTTCACGAAGAAGGGAACCTCTGCATTTTTCGCAACTTTAAAGTATCCTTCGCCATCCAACGTCACATTACGTTCGCGGATACCAAACCCACGGTGATAGCGCAATACAGAACCTGCATTCAGAGAAACCTCCGTCCCGTCAGGAAGAACGATATTCGTTCTTGATCCGGCAGGAACCTTGATTTCGTAAGGAGAATCGGCGTTGGTATATACTTCCGTCAGATTTTCCGTATACGTATACCAGAAATAGTTGCAGCCGATCAGCAGAATAACGGCGGCAGCCACTTTCAGCCAGACAGGTATCAGTTTCCGGACAGGCTTCGAAGAGGCAGGAGCAGTCATTCTCTCCTTTATCCGCACTAAATTGGAGTTTTCTATTTCTGCAAACGACGGTACGGAAGAAAGTGCCCATACGGCAGACATTTCCCGGAAAGTCCGGGCAGCTGCTTCATTGGAAGCCAGAAAGGCAAGCAACGTTTCTTTTTCTTCATCGGTACTATTGCCCGACAAATAATTACTAATCTGTAATTCCAGTTCTTCTTTATCGTAATATTCTATCATAAACCGTTCTTTTTCTATGGTGTATATAACTAGATACGCAATAAAAAAAGAAACGTTTAAAAGAAAACCGATTTTTTTTAAAGAAACATCAAAATAGCTATCATATAGGGAGTACCAAGGGATTCGCGCAATTTAGTCAGCGCAATTTTCATCTGCACCCTGACGGTGGCGACATTAATATTCTGCTCTTCCGCAATTTCGCTGTACGATTTGCCTTCATACAGGCTCGCCTTAAAAACAGCACGGCATTTGGCAGGGAGTTCCTCTACTTTCCGCAGAATGATCTCGTTCATTTCACTGCTTTCCAATGCCTGCAATGGATTGTCGGAAGAAAGAATATGATTTTCTAGAAAAGCCCATATTTCCTCCATCTGTTCGGTCATTATGCGCTCATTAAAAGCGGAAGACCGCAAATAACTGATACTTGCATTCTGTATAGCCCGACGAAGATACGGAAGGGCAGGATAAGTGATATGGTGGCGATTCTGCCAGAAAGAGACGAAGACATCATTGACTATTTCACCGGCGACTCTCTTGTCATGTACATAGTAAACAGCTATCGCACACAGGTATAAATAGTACGTATGATAAATTTTATCAAATGCTTTGGTGCTACCGTGATTCAGTTGTTCGATTAGTTTTTCAGAGACTTCTGGTAAATTCATTCGTTCTTTTTCTTTAAGGGACGGGTGCAAATATAGCGATTAATTCAGAAACTCAAAATTCCGGTTATTAAAACCGGAACTTTGAATCGTGAATTATAACCCCATCGGTATCTTCAACAGATACCATACGATAAACAGCAATGTCCATGCTGCCAGAATGCACAAGGAGTACCTCCATGTATATTTCAGCAACGATCCATATGTGATCTGTTTGTCATATTGCCGCATATACGTCAACACCAGCGGCATATAGAATAAGAAAGGAGTAATGGCATTTGTCGAACTGTCTCCGATACGGAAAGCACACTGCGTGACGTCCGGCGAAATCCCCATCTGCGCAAACATCGGAATGAAGATGAAAGACATAAATGCCCATTTGGAAGTGGCGGATACCATAATCAGATTGATAAACGCCGTAAACAGGATAAACAAGATGAGTGCGGACAAAGGAGCCGGCTCAAAAGAAGAAAGCAGGTCCGCTCCCATAATCGCAAGACACTTGTCCAGATGAGAATACTCGAAACAGGCAAACATCTGGGCAGCGAAGAAAGCAATAACGAAATATACCCCCAGCAGTTTGATCGGCTGGGTAAGTCCTTCGATCACATCATTATCGCTGCGATAACGACCGGAGCTGAATCCATAGGCCATCCCCGTAAAGCCTGCGCCCAGAGATAGCAGAAACAGGATACCAGCTATGAAGGGCGAGTGCATCAAACCTCCGTTAACGCCACGCAGGATACCATAGGAAGAGAAAGTAAGCCACAAAATAAGGGCAACGTATATCCCTGCCACTGTGACAGCCACCATCAGCGCACGACGTTCTTTCCGTGACAAAGGGCGGTAGGCTTCGACTTTCACACTTCCCTCATATTTTCCTAAGTTCGGGAGAAGCCATTTCTGAGTCACCCAATAAACGATCCCTGTAATTACCACTGTCGAAGCGCTCATAAAGAAGTAGTTGCATAGCGGCTCCGTGTTTCCCTGATATCCCATCAGTGTGAGCGCGGCTTCCTGAGTGGTATGCGCCAAGAGCGGGTCCATCGTACTCAATACGATATTGGCACTATATCCGCAGGCCACGGAAACGTAAGCCGTCACAATCCCCGCTATCGGATGAAGTCCCACCCACTGAAACAGCATGGCGGCAATGGGAAGCAGAATAATATAACCGCCGTCACCAATGACGTTCGACAGCAATCCGAGAACAATCACCCACAGGATAACTTTTCTTTTCTCTTTCCGGTTTCCCACTCCCAGACGGATGCACGCATCGATAAATCCGGAATGTTGGGCCACCCCCAGTCCGAACATGGCGATAATCACCATACCCAGCGGAGCAAAACCGGTAAAGTTCTTGATAGCATTCCGCAACCACCAACGGATTCCCTCAGGACTCAGCAGGCTTTGCACCCGAATATCCTCCCCTGATTGCGGCAGCGTTACTTTCAGTCCGTAGATATCACATATCCACGAAAGAAAGACCACCGCCATTGTCAGCAGCAGGAACATCGTAGCGGGATGCGGCATACGCCATTTACTCTTCATCAGCTTCCAGATTATCCAGATCGATAATGCGTAATTCCAATGCACGGACAGCCAGACGGGTCGCGTTCACTCCCACCCGTTCTCCATTCGGGAAGAGACGTCCGATCAGGTCATTCTGTCGTTTCTCCAATGATTTCACGCCGAATGGCATTCCTTTCAGGTTGGCAATCATATCTTTGGTGTAGCCTAATGCCAGATGGCGAAGAAAACGCTCGTCATATTCATCAATATCATAGTTGATTACCGCTTCCTGACGCTTGGCGTCATTCGCTACCGACTTCTTGAAACGATCTACGATCTTCTCCAGAATCGGATAGTTGAATACCAGCTTCTTGCCGTCCATCACAGCTTGTACGTCTGTCTTGGTCAGCAATTCTCCTGTTTTCAGAATAATGCCGTCCGCTCCTGCATTCAGCACATCCACCCATAGTTTTTCATTAAGTATTTCCCCCGTAAAGATCAATACACGAACCCCCTTATAACGTTTGAAAATATTCCGGCAGATATCAACGCCAATCGTCGTAGAACCTCCCAGTCCCAAATCCAGCAAAACCAGATCGGGAAGCTGTGCTTCCATCAACGGCCAGAACTCGCTTTCTGTCATTGCCGTGCCGATCACTTCTGCGTTGGGTATCTCATGACGGAAAATTTCTTCTGTGCCTTTCAATTCCAGTTTTACGTCCTCTACAATAATAACTTTAAACTTCTGTTCTTCCATTTTATTTATCTAATAACTTTTATGTGTCTTCTTTCTTATCTGCGCGGGATGGTGAAGTAAACCGTAAATCCTCCCCCTTCTGCCGGTTCGGCATTGATACGGCATCCTCTGCGCCCCGCAAATTCATCATGGTCACGAATAATCTGCTTGCATATCAGATATTCCGTTCCCCTCAACTCCCCTTTTTCGCCGGAAGTCATACGAGCCAAGTTCGGATAGAACAACTGGTTCAGCTCCGTCACACTCTTCTCGCGCCTGGTATCCGTAAAGAGGAAACGGATATATTCGTTGTCCTTACGAGCCTGCAAGCGTATCACTCCTTCTTCACGAACCGCCAATGCTTCATCAATCAGATTCTCAAACAGGAAACGCAACTGATTCACGTCGCCGATCACTTTGGCTTCCATCGGTTCTATGATTAGTTCTACCTTTTCCGTCCGGTTTTTCATGACCTTCCTGAAGTATTTTCCGGCAGCATCAAAAAGCTCCTGTACCGGAATCGTATTCCGGCGGAAAGTAACCTCCTCCAGCTGTCGGGCAGCGCATGAACTCAGAATCGTAAAGATCCCTTTATAATATTCTATCAGTTCCGTAATCGTCTCCACAGCTTCCCGTTCATCCTTTTCCGGAAGGTTCTGCGTATTCAACCGACCGATAATCTGTTTGATCTTGTTCGGATAATAAATTGTCTCATGCTTAATCGTCGAAAGGCAGTTATCGAGCACCATATTCTGCACATGGAGCATACTGTCTTCCCACGAAGCACGGCGTGTTTCCTCGTGTGCCGACTCGATATCCCGGTATTGCGTGGCAAGTTTTACCACTGCATTAAATACCACAATCGATACATAACGTGCTACCAGTTCAAAAAGAAGATGATCCGTTTCCTGTTGCGTCCCTTCCCTCCGTTCCAGATAAAGCACACCTACACATTGATGCTCACCTCCGGCTTCCACCATCAACGGAATCGCCTGCAAATTCTGTTCTGAGAGATATTCCCCCGTTTCAAAACATTGCTGCACCATCTCCGGCATTTCCTGTCCGGGACAGGAAGCATATTCCAGCCGATGCGTAGTTTCGTTATAAACTGCAATGCCCATCAGGCTGATTGTCAGCAACTCATTTACTGAGCCAAAAGCCTCATTCACGATGCGCTGCGGAATCTCTTTAAGTGTATTTTCCTCCCTCTGAAGCGCTTCCTCGTTCTCCTGAGTCTGAGGTCTGACCAAAGAGGCGGCAAAAACTTTCTGATTTATCTCAAGCACCTGTTCCAGGTTCAGACGGTTCTGCAACATCTTCCTCATATACAAGAGATAATAGCCGATCAGAGAAACGATCAGCAAGACGAAACAGAGGATGATTCCCACTGTCTTATTCGTGTTGGATCGTTCCAACTGCCTGCAATACCCTTCCAAAGTCTGGTCTTCTCCCTGTACTTTATATAAATCTGTAAAAGCAGAATTATTATAACTGTAGGCATCAATTTGTTTCAAAGCAAGGAATGCTACCGCCGCTTCATTTCTGATATCCAAAATCACATGATAGTCTGAATCAAAAAGTTCATTCCACCAAAACAGTTCGGCAGGGGTTCCTTTTCCCACCAGTTTCATGTATCGATGCGGCTTCGGGGTACGCGTATATTTCTTATAATGCTCATTCAGCGACATCATTGCCGAATCTATATACTGCAAGGCTATTTCGTAGTTCTCATCCACATTGGCAAAATAAGCGGCATTGGCATAATCAGAGGCTGCATCAAGCAGATCTTCATAAGTAGAGTCTGTAGTAATCGCAATGGAGTCACTATCCTGCAATATCGACGGAAGGGGTTCATGCAGACAAGAAGCCATTCCCAACGGAAGCAACAGGCAGAGCAACACGCCAATCACTTTACGTACTCCTGAAGGCAAGCGGAAATAAAAACGGCTTCCCTTTCCCGGTTCGCTTTCTATATCGAATACGCATACTCGGAACAGTTCATTCGTTTTCTTATATTTCTCTATGATTCCCTTGCAGTTCATCAAGCCAAAACCGCTTCCTTTATTCTCTTTCAGTTCTTCCGGATCTGCCGCGTCTTTCATGCCGATAGCACGCGAATCATATACCTTTTCACCAATGATATGCGCGATATCTTCTGCTGAAAGCCCTCTCCCATTATCTTCTACGGAGATTTCCACATATGCGTCGGTAGCATGTGCATATACTTTTACCGTTCCTCCCTCGGGCGTATACTTACGGGCATTTTCAGCCAGTGTATTAATCATAAACAAGGTCAATGCGCGATCGGCCTTTACCATCAGGGTAGTCGGTCCGATTTCCAGCTTTTGCTTTTTCATTTCAAAAGCACGCCGTCCTTTTCCCAGCAAATCAAACAGTTCATTCAGACTGAATGTCTCGATGTTCAGACTAAGCGTACCTTGCTTCATCTTGATCCAAAGTGCCAGAATATCATTGTATTCGTTGATGGTAGTCACCAGTTCATCAATGTACTGGTACTTCTCTTTCTTTATCCTGGCGTCATCAATATAACCTTTTTCCGTCAGCTTATGTACTTCGTTCAGAATCCGGTCGATATAAGGATTAATCCCGTTCACGATGGCCATACAAGCCTTCTTTATCAGATTCTGACGTTTGTTTCCTGCAATATGCTGCTCGTAGATATACCGCTGTTTCTCCAGCTGATTTCGCTCGTCACTCAAGGTAGCCACCATTTGTTCATTTTCAGCAGCCCATACGATATAAGGTTCCACTACATGCACCAATGCCTTCTCGTCCCGGTTCAGTCGATGGGAAGTAGGTACCAGTGCAGCTTTTCCTTCTTCCGGAATTTCCAGCGTCAGACGTCCTTTCCCGAACAACTGGTCAATGCCTTGCTGAATCAGAGGTACGTTCATCGGTATGGAAGAAGTGATATCCCGACAAAGAGAGAGAATCCGTTGCAGACGTTCCACATCCACCTGATTCCTAATTTTGGAACGTTTGTTGAAGAACCACCAAAGGATAATCACCAGTACCAAGCCGACAATAACCAAAAAAAGAACGACCGTCATCTGTCGCGAACCTGCTTCCAAAGACAAATAACGGCTTTCCAACTCCTTATCCTGACGGGTAAAGTTCAAAATATCCAGATAGATATTCCGGTTATAATCAGAAGCATCCTTCATCCCCAGCCCGGCATATGAAACGCTTAACTGCTCCCTTATCCGTGAGATCCATTCGGGAACGGTCTTCACCTTCTCCTGTCCAATCCATGGAACTCCGGTATAAGTAGTATCTCCCTCGGCAAACGTATATAATTTATCAAGCGTATCCACTTCATTATGATAATAAAGCATGTGATGATGGTTTACGCAGTTCAATGCTTTTGATAATGTATCCAAAGCTTCCTGATAACGTCCATGCGCATTCAGGTATTTGCCGATAGATACATAAGCTCCGGCAATCTGATACAAGTCATTATATTCGCGAAATTTCTCCAGTGCCAGTTGGGCCAAACGCAAAGGGAACAAAGAATCTACCGGAAAATCAAACTGATCCAACGCATGTGTACGCCTTGTCTTGAAAAACTCAAAATTAGACGGGGATGCCATCAGATTGGCAAGTCCCTGCATTCCATTCCCCTCAAAATACGGATGCTTGCTCTTCACGGCTGTCCGCCAAGTGAAATAAAGTTCGTCAAACTCGCGGAGTTTCCGTTCTTCCGGAGTATTCGCTGCGACCAAAGAAGCCGATCCTTTGAGATAATGATAATAAAGAAGCTGATTGGTATCGCTCAACGCTTCGTCTTCCTGAATATTATCGATAGAGGTTATCGCTTCCTGCCGTTGCTGGAGATAGTAATAGTAAATGGAGGAAACGAGAAAAAATTCGGTAAATGCGTAATCCAGCCGAAGCGCTTCGTGACGGTCGGCAAAGAGGTCGCTCTCTTCACGGATACGCTTCATCCGTCGGAGGGCACTGTTCCGGTAATCATAAAATTCTTTGTTGAGCGCTGTCCGCTGGCAGATTTTCATCAGTCCGATGTCTGCTATCAACAGTTCAAGCTCATTTTTAGTCAGCTTGTATACCTCTTTATGATACGCCTCGGCACGGTCGAAATCCATATTCATGAAAGCACAGAACCCCAGATTATTGGAAGCTTCCGCTTTCCCCGACTTATACAGGTTTACTTGCCGATATGCTTTATAGGCGTATTTGTAGGAAGAGTCCAGATTACGGTAACGATAAGCATACGCTTTTCCATTCAGCGAGTCGATAAGCCTCACTTCTTTTGTGGGCACCATGTCGGTACACGAAAAAAGGGAGGAAAGCAACAATACTCCTATTATATATAATGGAGAATGGAAAATGGAAAATGGAGAATAAAAAGACAGGCGATAACTATCTTTCATTCTTCGCTCTTCATTTTCTGTTTTTCGTCCATAATTCTTCATTCTTCATTCTCAGTTCTTCGTTCTTACTTGCAAATCTACAAATATTTCCGATAAGTTGGAGAGAAAATTATTTTTTCTACAATAAGTCTTTCTAAATAATAAGAGAAATTCCTACCTTTGCAGGCAAATTAACAAATAGGTAACATCTATTACAAAATGAGCGAAAAAGCACCCTTTATGGTATTCTCGGGAACTAACTCGAGATATCTTGCAGAGAAAATCTGCGCAAGTCTCAATTGTCCTCTGGGAAACATGAACATCACCCACTTTGCAGATGGTGAGTTTGCCGTTTCTTACGAAGAATCAATTCGTGGCGCACATGTATTCCTTGTGCAGTCTACTTTCCCTAACTCAGACAACTTAATGGAACTTCTCCTGATGATCGACGCCGCCAAACGTGCATCTGCAAAGAGCGTCGTAGCTGTTATCCCCTATTTCGGATGGGCACGTCAGGACAGAAAAGACAAACCTCGTGTATCTATCGGAGCTAAATTGGTAGCCGACCTGCTTTCAGTAGCAGGTATCGACCGACTGATTACCATGGATTTGCATGCAGACCAGATTCAGGGATTCTTCAATATCCCCGTAGATCACCTGTATGCATCAGCCGTATTCCTCCCCTATATCCAGTCATTGAAACTGGAAGACCTGGTGATTGCTACACCGGACGTAGGTGGTTCAAAACGCGCCAGCACTTTCTCCAAATACCTTGGTGTACCTTTGGTACTCTGCAACAAGTCACGTGAAAAAGCCAATGAAGTAGCTTCTATGCAAATCATCGGTGACGTGAAAAACAAAAACGTAGTACTGATCGATGATATCGTAGATACAGCAGGTACCATCACCAAAGCTGCCAATATCATGATAGAGGCCGGAGCCAAATCTGTACGCGCTATTGCCAGCCACTGTGTAATGTCTGACCCTGCTTCCTTCCGTGTACAGGAATCCGGACTGACTGAAATGGTATTTACAGACAGTATCCCTTACGCTAAGAAATGTGCGAAAGTGAAACAACTGAGCATCGCTGATATGTTTGCCGAAACAATCAAGCGGGTAATGAATAACGAGTCCATCAGTTCACAGTACATTATTTAATGGATAATGGATAATGGATAATGGATAATGGATAATGGCCATGCGGACATTTTCATTATCCATTTTCATTATCCATTAAATGATTTATTTTCATTATATACCTGCCCTCCGCTGATTATCATTATTACCACAATTTCTCTCCTCATCCCATAAAAAAATGGACTACACTTTTCGCGCAGCCCATTATCCATTTTCCATTTAAGAATTATCCATTAAAGAAGTCTTCCCATTTTATAGGTTCCTTTTTTGATCACCTTTCCGTCTTTATCCGTTTCTACAAAAGGACCATCTTTCTTTCCTTGTTTGAAGAAGCCTTCGAAGCGGTTACCGTCTTTGTCGATTTGAACGCCTTGTCCTTCTTCCAGTCCGTCTACAAAACCACCTTTATATTGCATACCGGCAACGGTTTTCAGAGAGCCCTGACCGTGAGGACGATTATTTTTCCAGTCTCCTTCGTAAACATCCCCGTTACTCCATTTATAGATACCTTTGCCTTCGCGTTTATTGTTTTTCCAGTCACCTTCATACATAGCACCGTTTGCCCACGTGAAGGTACCTTTTCCATCCTGCATACCGTCTTTGAAATTTCCTACATATTTATCTCCATTGGCATGATAGTAAACGCCTTCTCCGGTACGTTCTCCCAAAAGATAAGAACCTTCGTAGCGATCTCCCGTATGGAAAAAATAAGTACCTTTTCCATGCTGGATATCATCTGCCCAGTCACCGTCATACTTGTCTCCGTTGGTATATTCGAATACGCCTTTTCCGTGACGTACATCATCTTTCCAGTCACCGTCGTACTTGCAGCCATCGTCCCAGTTCATGGTACCTTTGCCGTTCTTCTTGTCATTCTTCCAGTGACCGCTGTATTTAGCACCGTTCGCCCACGTATAAGTACCTTCGCCTTCACGCTTGTCGTTCGCCCAGTTGCCCACGTATAAGTCGCCATTATGATAATACATCGTTCCGGCACCATGCTGATAATCCTGGAACCACATTCCGTCATAACGGTTATTATTCATAAAATAATAGATTCCTTTTCCGTGTTGCTGATCCTGGAACCACTGACCTTCGTACTTCTCTCCATCCGGAAAAGAATAGATTCCGTAGCCTTCACGTTTTCCTTTGATATATTCCCCTTCGTAGACATCCCCATTTTTAAAGACCGTTTTCCCTTTTCCGTTCGGTTTGCGTCCTTTCATCTCTCCTGTATAGACGCTACCATCTTTGAAAGTATAATTTCCGATTTTTATTTCTGTAGAGAATGTGTCTTTCAACTTTCCGAAGAACCCACCTTTGCTGGTATTGTTATCTTGTGCCATCACTCCTCCCTGTGCAAGAAGAGTCAAAAAAAGTGTAGTATATAGATATTTCCTCATTAGTTTTACTCGTTACTCATTAAAATTACAGTTTGGACAAAGATACAACTTCTCTCCCAAAAAGTGCCATACCGGAAAGCAAATTATGACAACTTTTTACCAGCAATGACCTCTTTTAATGTCTCTTTGCACAAATAGCGCTGTGCCAATTCCTGTATTTCCTGAGGTGTCACCTCATTTACAGCCTGCAAAGAACGGGAGAAATACTGGTCATCCAGCCCCGAAGTAGCAATAAAAATCCACGCATCCGCCAGCGAGAAAGGCGATTCATAGCTCCGGCACATTTCGCCCAGCATATAGTTGCGCACCATCGTCAGTTCTTCCATAGGAACAGGCTCCCGGTGTAGTTTGTCTATCTCATTATATACTTCCTGTATCAGCGGTTCCACGTATTCATTATCCGTTTCGGTCGAGATTCCCAGCAAACCGCTATCCGGATAGAACATAATTCCGGCAGAAATCCCATAAGTATATCCTTTCTCTTCACGGATATTAGACATCAGACGGCTGCCAAAGTATCCTCCGAACAGCGTCATCAGTACGCGTAATTTCAGATAGTCAGGATTCTGACGGGTAATGGTGGTACATCCCATCTTCACCGCACTTTGCAAAGCGTCTTCACGCTCTATGAATATTCGTTTTTCGGGAACGGCAACGAATGAAAATATCGGTTTTGATGCTTTCAGCTGATATTGTCCGAAAGGAGTCCCGAAAGCACCGGTCACCCGGCGGATGATATCTTCCGTCACCTTACCCGACAGGAAAATGGAACAGTTGCCCGAATGATAATGCCGTCCGTAGAAATCACGGAGTACTTCCGGTATAATGGCATGATAATCCTCCTCCACTACAATTTGCCCGCATGGATGCTGTGTCCCGTAAAGCGCCTGTAACAGGCCACGGTGTGCAAGGAAGTCTACTTTAGAAGTATTGACCAGATATTGCTGGATATTCGTATCCAGGATGGTATGCAGTTCTTTCTCCGGAAACACAGGTTCCTTAATCATGGATTCCACGACTTCCAGCGTTTTTGCCAGATACTTGTTCAGCGAGTAGACAGTGATATAAGCATACTCCGACGAACTGGACAGTTCGAGCCATGAACCATAATAATCCAGTTTCTCTGCAATGGTTGCCGCCGTATACTTCTGCGTGCCTTCGCGTAGCATCCGGTTTGTAAACAGCGCCTGCAACTTCTGCGACTGTTGCCAGCGCCCTCCGGCAAAAAGAATATCCATACGGACCACCTCCTGTTCACCGGCATTGACAACCGTCAACGGGACACCGTTCGGCAAAGTAGTCCGGACGGGAGAAAGGATATGGAAATTTTTCAGGGCTTGTATTTCAGGTTGTATCGTACGATCCATAAATCAGCTTCTGTTCTTCAAAAATTCTTCTGCATGTTTCAGATCCTGCGGTGTGTCGATACCGATCGTTTCCACGTCACTGATGCCTACCTTTATTTTATATCCATTCTCCAGCCAGCGCAACTGTTCGAGTGATTCTGCCAACTCCAGAGAGGATTGCGGTAGAGCGGTGATCTCCTTCAATACTTCCGTGCGATAAGCGTACAGACCGATATGTTTGTAATAGGTATGTCCCTTCAGCCAGTCTTCCTTATCGGCATTGCGCTGAAAAGGTATGATGGAACGGCTGAAATAAAGTGCGTTCCAATTCTTGTTGAGCACCACTTTCGGGGAGTTGACATTCTCCAGTACGGCAAACGGTTCATCGGCTGTGAAAGGCTTCACCAACGTAGCAATCTGCGTGGTAGGGTCTTCGAAACAAGCCTTTACAGCATTCAGCTGGGAAGGCTGGATGAAAGGTTCGTCCCCCTGTATATTGACTACCACATCAAAGTCGCCCCCGATCTTTGTGCACGCCTCATAGCAGCGGTCGGTACCACTTTTATGATCAATGGAAGTCATGACAACTTTTCCTCCGAATGCTTTTACGGCAGCTTCAATACGTTCGTCATCGGTAGCCACATAAGCATCATCCAAGATGCCCGCTACTTGTTCGTATACACGCTGTATCACCGTCTTCCCCCCCAGCATAGCCAATGGTTTCGCAGGGAAACGGGTGGATGCGTAGCGGGCAGGTATTATTCCCAGAAATTTCATATCTGATTGTATTTTAATTCTTCTAATCCTTTCACAACATACTCTCTTTTCAGGTCTTCCGGCTTCAACACCCGGTCATCGAAAGAGAGCAAATCAATATCCAGACTGACTTTTTCTTCCTTCTTATCCTCCGGACGACGCCCAGCGGACTGCTCGATAGCTTTCAGCTCCTTGCGCACTCTTTCCTCCTCCGCTTCCGAGAAGAACATCGCCACCTGATTGGAGAACAATGCCGGACTTCTGAAAAACAAAGGGCGTGTCTCCTGTTCAGACGTAAAGCGGATGGTAGGAAACAAATCCACCAGTCTCCTGCGAGCCAGAAGAAGATTCTCTTTCCGGTTGTAGTTACTTCCGATACAAATGATACATTTATGCACGATGAGAGGTTTAATTAAACAAATCGTCCAGTCCCGTTTCTTCGAAGACTTCTCCGTCCGGTGTTTCCGAACCGGCACAAGGGTCAAAACCTTCGGGCAGTTTAAACGTTTCCGTCTGGCTGTATCCCAAAGTCGGGTCATCGTAGACTTTCTTCATATAAGTTGCCCAGATAGGCAATGCGGCGGCAGCCCCTTGTCCATAAGTCATTGTACCAAAGTGGATGTCACGTTCATCACCTCCTACCCAGCAACCGGACACCAATGATGGAGTAAAGCCCATAAACCAGCTATCCGAGTTATCATTGGTCGTACCTGTTTTACCGCCCATATCGGCCGTAATTCCGTAACGGCGAACACGTCCGCCTGTTCCTTCATTGATAACGGAACGAAGCATTACCAACATCTTGTATGCGCTCGAAACACTGATAACTTCTTCCATCTGCGGTGCAAACGTAGAAAGCACATTGCCGTCACTATCTTCAATGCGGGTGACGAATAACGGAGCTACCCGAATCCCCTTATTGGCAAAAGCTGTATATGCGCTTACCATTTCACCGACAGAAATTTCGCAGGGACCCAAACAAAGTGAAACAACAGGGTCGATCGCCTTGTTTCGTACACCAAAACTATGAATCAGCCTTACAAGGTTATAAGGATTCAGTTTACCCATCAGGTAAGCCGAAATCCAGTTATCCGAATTGGCCAGTCCCCATTTCAGAGTCACCATTTCACCATAACGTTTATTATTGGCGTTTCGGGGAGTCCATGCCTCTCCTGTTTCGGTAATCAGCGTTTGTTCTACATGACGCACCTGATCACAAGGTGAAAATCCGTTCTCCATCGCCAGTGTATACAGATACGGCTTGATAGTAGAACCTACCTGACGGCGTCCCACCATTGCCATGTCATATTGGAAATATGTATAATTCGGTCCTCCAACATACGCCTTCACATATCCGGTCATCGGGTCCATCGACATGAATCCTGTACGCAGGAAGTGTTTGTAATAGCGAATAGAGTCCATCGGAGTCATAATCGTATCCTTCTCACCTGCCCAGGTGAAAACAGACATTTCCTGAGGAGTATCGAATGCTTTGCGAATCTCCTGTTCAGAAGCACCCGCTGACTTCATTACATTATAACGTTCGGTTTGTTTCATGGCTCTGGTCAGCAATTCTTCCACCCGCGCCTGCGGCAATGCCCTTGCATACGGGGCGTTCTTACTTCCTTGTTTTTCTTTAAAGAACAGAGGTTGCAAGAAGTCGCCTAAATGTTCTTTGATAGCATCCTCAGCGTATTGCTGCATATGCGAATTGATGGTGGTATAAATCTTCAGACCATCCGTGTAGATATTATAACTCGAGCCGTCTTTCTTTTTATTTTTGGCGCACCAGCCGTACAGCGGATTTGTTTCCCATGAAAGTGAATCTTCATAATACTTCTGCATCTGCCAGCCGCGGTACTCGCTCTTAACCGGTTTCTTGGCAGTCATCACACCACGAAGATATTCGCGGAAATAGGTTGCCAGACCTTCTTTATGGTCTACACGGGTATATGCAAGTTTCAGCGGAAGTGCCTGCAAAGAATCACATTCCGCATCCGAGATGTAACCGGCTTTTTCCATCTGACGCAGTACGACGTTACGACGTCCCAATGCATTCTCACGGATTTTCGGATTTCGGGATACCGGATTATAACGGGACGGATTCTGACACATTCCCACCAACATCGCTGCCTGCTCTATTTTCAAATCTTTGGGTTCACAGCCGAAATAAGTAGACGCGGCTGTCTTTATACCGACAGCATTATTCAGGAAGTCGAACTTATTAAGATACATTGTCAGAATCTCTTCTTTCGTATAGTAACGTTCCAGTTTTACGGCAATCACCCATTCGATCGGTTTCTGCAACAGACGCTGCATAGTATTGCTTGCCACCTTTTCCGTAAACAACTGTTTTGCCAACTGTTGTGAGATCGTACTACCTCCACCCGCACTTTTCTGCAACAATAATCCACGCTTGACGATGGCACGGAAAAGTGCCTTCGCATCAATACCGGAATGTTCGGCAAAGCGAACATCCTCCGTCGCAATCAGCGCATGAATGATGTTGGGAGAAAGATCGGCATAGCTGCTGTATACACGATTGTTTTTTTCCATTGAGAAGGTACCCAGTACTTTCCCGTCTTCCGAGAATACCTCAGTTGCAAATTTATAATTGGGATTTTCCAGTTCTTCCACAGGAGGCATATAGCCTATCCAGCCCTTAGAGATAGACACAAAAACAACTACGATAGCTATTAAAGCAACTGCCAACAATCCCCAAAGAGCGTTTATTATTTTTCGAATCATGTTTCTTCTAGCTTAAAAAAGATGCTTATAATTAAGCCGCAAAGGTAGATAAAATATAGCATACAGCAAACGAGTTTTTGATTTATTTGATATTTTAAAACCAACCGAAAAACGAATAAAAAGAGAAAAAAAGTTTGTATTTTACATTTTCTTCGTACCTTTACACTCCGGTAAAACAAGTTCTATCCACATAAAAGATAACAAAATGGAAAACAGAAGTTTAGTAACCATTGCCGAACATTCTAAAGAAAAAATCCTCTACATGCTCGAAATGGCGAAGCAGTTTGAAATGAACCCCAACCGCCGGTTATTGCAAGGTAAGGTAGTAGCAACCCTGTTCTTCGAACCTTCCACCCGTACCCGTTTGAGTTTCGAAACAGCAGCCAATCGCCTCGGCGCACGCGTCATCGGATTTACTGATCCGAAAGCAACCAGCTCCTCAAAAGGAGAAACACTCAAAGACACGATCATGATGGTTAGCAGCTATGCGGATATCATCGTCATGCGACACTATCTCGAAGGAGCTGCCCGATATGCCAGCGAAGTAGCACCCGTACCCATCGTCAATGCAGGAGACGGAGCCAACCAGCACCCGTCACAAACGATGCTCGACCTCTACTCCATCTACAAAACTCAGGGAACACTGGAAAACCTGAACATCTTTCTGGTGGGAGACTTGAAATACGGACGCACCGTCCACTCACTACTGATGGCTATGCGTCACTTCAATCCTACATTCCACTTCATCGCCCCCGATGAACTGAAAATGCCGGAAGAATATAAGCTATACTGCAAAGAGCATCAGATCAAATACATTGAACATACCGAATTTACCGAAGAAATTATCGCTGACGCCGACATCCTGTACATGACCCGTGTGCAACGCGAACGCTTCACCGACCTGATGGAATACGAACGAGTGAAAAATGTATATATCCTGCGCAACAAGATGCTGGAGAACACCCGTCCGAACCTCCGCATCCTGCACCCGCTGCCCCGTGTCAACGAGATTGCTTACGACGTGGACAACAACCCGAAAGCATATTATTTCCAACAGGCGCAAAACGGTCTGTATGCCCGTGAAGCCATCCTTTGCGACGTATTAGGTATCACATTAGAGGACGTTAAAAACGATATTTTATTATGAGCGAAAATAAACAAGCATTGCAAGTAGCTGCCCTGAAAAACGGGACAGTGATTGACCATATCCCATCAGAAAAACTCTTTACTGTCGTACAGTTACTGGGCGTGGAGCAAATGAAATGTAACATCACCATCGGCTTCAACCTCGACAGCAAAAAGCTAGGAAAAAAAGGCATTATCAAAATCGCCGACAAGTTTTTCTGCGACGAAGAAATCAACCGCATATCGGTAGTAGCACCTTACGTAAAACTGAACATTATCCGCGACTATGAAGTCGTTGAAAAGAAAGAAGTCAGAATGCCGGACGAACTGCACGGCATCGTAAAATGCGCCAATCCGAAATGCATCACGAACAATGAACCTATGCCTACGTTATTTCATGTGATAGACAAGGATAATTGCATCGTGAAGTGCCATTATTGCGAGAAAGAACAGAAACGCGAGGAAATCACCATCCTCTAGTTTCTCCATTCCTCATTCTTAATTTTTTATTAAATTGAAACAAGACTGGAAACCGGGAACGATGATCTATCCGCTGCCTGCCGTATTGGTGAGTTGCGGAAAAGATGAAAGTGAATATAATATTATAACAGTAGCATGGACGGGTACGATTTGCACAAACCCGCCCATGTGCTATATATCCGTACGACCGGAACGACACTCCTACGACATCATCAAGAAAAATATGGAGTTCGTCATCAATCTGACAACTAAAGATATGGCGTTCCCCACCGACTGGTGCGGAGTACGTTCGGGACGGAATTATCGTAAATTCGAAGAGATGAAACTCACTCCGGGACGCTGCACCGTAGTCAGCGCACCGCTGATCGAAGAGTCTCCCCTCTGCATCGAATGTCGCGTGAAGGAAATTGTTTCGCTCGGTTCACATGATATGTTTATCGCCGATGTGGTAAACGTCCGTGCAGACGACCGGAACCTGAATCCCGAAACCGGCAAGTTCGAACTGGCGGAAGCGAACCCGCTGGTATATGTGCACGGAGGATATTACGACCTGGGAGAAAAAATAGGGAAATTCGGCTGGAGTGTAGAAAAGAAGAAATAAAGAAAAAAGTACTGCCATGAATATACTGCGCAACATAATTCTTTTCGGTTGGATGGCGATAGCTTGCACAGCTTTCGCCCAAGATCGTAACGCAGATAAAGTGGAACGTCCCAACACAAAGAAAATCAACTTTGGTATCAAAGCCGGATTTAATTCTTCCATGTTTATGGTATCCGAATTGAAAATCAAAGACGTAACGATCGACGAAGTACAAAATAATTATAAGATCGGCTATTTTGGCGCGATCTTCATGCGCTTTAATATAAAGAAGCATTTCATTCAGCCGGAAGCATCCTATAATGTCAGCAAAGGCGAGATCACCTTTGACAAACTCGGTTCGCAACACCCTGCCATCGAACCCGATTATGCTTCGGTACAGTCCGTACTTCACAGTATCGACTTCCCTATTCTCTACGGATATAACGTAGTGAAAAAAGGACCATACGGAATGTCTATCTTTGCCGGTCCAAAACTCCGGTATCTATGGGGAAAGCAGAACGAAATCACTTTCACAAACTTCGACCAGAAAGGGATTCATGAAAAGCTGTATCCGCTCAATGTCAGCGTCGTGATCGGTGTCGGCGTCAATATCTCCCGCATCTTTTTCGACTTCCGCTACGAACAGGGGATAGGAAATATCTCCAAATCCATCGTATATGACAATATCAATTCAGACGGCAGCACGGGAGTCAGCCCTATCATTTTCCGCCGCCGCGACAGCGCATTAAGTTTCTCGTTCGGATTCATTCTTTAAGAAACATCCGACAGCCGGCTGATTAACTTTTGATAGTCGGCAACCGACAAAAACAGACACCTCCTATTCATTCTGTACGATAAATTATCCATTATCTATTAATTTCCTCCATTTACTAACATTTTTCTTATAGTTCCTTCGTTCTTTATTTATTTTCACTAACTTTGTGCGCTTAAAATAGGTATCTCGAATTAGAAATTTAATATTACTTATAAAAAGAATGAAAAGAGACGACTTAATTTTCGATATCATCGAAAAAGAGCACCAACGTCAGCTGAAAGGTATCGAGCTGATTGCATCTGAAAACTTTGTAAGTGACCAGGTAATGCAGGCAATGGGTTCTTGCCTGACTAACAAGTACGCAGAAGGTTATCCGGGCAAACGTTACTACGGAGGTTGTGAAGTAGTTGACCAGAGCGAACAAATCGCTATCGACCGCCTGAAAGAAATCTTCGGTGCCGAATGGGCAAACGTACAACCGCATTCAGGAGCACAAGCCAATGCAGCCGTATTTCTGGCTGTTTTGAATCCGGGCGACAAATTTATGGGATTAAACCTCGCACACGGCGGACACCTTTCTCACGGTTCATTAGTAAACACTTCCGGTATCATTTACACTCCTTGCGAATACAATCTGAATCAGGAAACCGGCCGTGTAGACTACGACCAGATGGAAGAAGTTGCGTTGCGCGAAAAGCCGAAAATGATTATCGGCGGCGGCTCTGCTTATTCCCGCGAATGGGACTACAAACGTATGCGTGAAATCGCAGATAAAGTAGGCGCTATCCTGATGATCGACATGGCTCACCCAGCGGGTCTGATCGCTGCCGGACTGTTGGAGAACCCGGTTAAATATGCACACATCGTCACTTCGACTACACATAAAACACTTCGCGGACCTCGTGGTGGGGTCATCATGATGGGAAAAGATTTCCCTAATCCTTGGGGAAAGAAAACTCCGAAGGGTGAGATCAAAATGATGTCTCAATTACTGGATTCAGCTGTATTCCCAGGTGTACAGGGCGGACCGTTGGAACACGTAATCGCTGCCAAAGCCGTAGCTTTCGGCGAAATCCTGCAACCGGAATACAAGGAATATGCAAAACAGGTTCAGAAGAATGCTGCCGTACTGGCACAGGCTTTGATAGACCGTGGTTTTACAATCGTTTCCGGTGGTACGGACAATCACTCCATGCTGGTTGACCTGCGTAGCAAATACCCTGATCTGACAGGTAAAGTAGCAGAAAAAGCATTGGTTTCTGCTGACATTACCGTGAATAAGAACATGGTTCCGTTTGACAGCCGTTCTGCTTTCCAAACTTCCGGTATCCGTCTGGGTACTCCTGCCATCACAACCCGTGGTGCGAAAGAAGACCTGATGATCGAAATTGCCGAAATGATCGAAACAGTTCTGTCTAACGTGGAAAATGAAGAGGTGATTGCACAAGTACGTGCACGTGTCAATGAGACAATGAAGAAATATCCTCTTTTTGCTGATTAAGATTTCTTTCTTTGAGTAACCAAATGCCGGTAATGTGAATTAGCAGCATTTGTGTTCAACATTTCATAAAGAATTTCTTTTGAATTTTATAAGCCTGCTTTCTGTGAAGAAAACAGGCTTTTCTTTTTTATTTATTAACAGAGTCAGACAAACTATCTGCCCAAAAATATGTTTTCTTACTACAAAAAGAGAAATTGAAATACGCACTATACTTTTCCGGAAAGCAGCAACTTCAATCGTACAGTGTATCAGACAAGGTCAACATACCGGTACACTGGACTCTATATACAATCATCCCCGTCTTCCCAAACTATCAGAAGTGGAAAGACGGGGATTTATATTGGATGATTGACAGTACAGAAATATACTAAATGAAATAGTAAAAATCAGCTCAGTCCTTCAATTTCACCATCTACAATGTCAATATGCAGCGCTTGCGGCTCTTTGGGCAACCCCGGCATACGAAGGATTTCTCCTGCAATCGCTACAATCATTTCGGCGCCGTTATTAATCACTATATCCTTGATATGAAATTCGAAATTATTCACGGCACCATAAATCTTCGGATCGGCAGAGAAGGAGTATTGTGTCTTGGCAATGCAAACCGGATAATGAGTGATTCCCATTTTCTCAATCAGTTTGATGCGATTACGGGCGATGCTGCTATACGTAATGACGCTGGCTCCATAAAGGTTGGTAGCCACTTTCTCTATTTTCTGCTGTACACTGTCTTCTTCTTTATACGTATAACGCAAAGGTTCGGACGGATTATTTTCTATCGTATCGACTACGAGGCGGGCCATATCTACCGCTCCTTCACCACCTTCGCTGAACGCATTATTGATGGCGTAACCTACACCCAACTGTTCGCAGTGCTCGCGCAGCATTTCCATTTCCTCGTCCGTGTCGGTGGCAAACTTATTGAAAGCAACTACTACCGTCTGTCCGAAAGAGCGAAGATTACGAATATGTTTATCCAGATTGCGCAATCCTTCTTTCAATCCTTCCATGTTCGGTTCCTTGATGCGGTCGAGGCTGACACCACCGTGCATCTTCAGTCCTTGTGCCGTAGCGACAATCACGGTCAGTTTAGGCTGGAGTCCGCTTTTGCGGCATTTGATGTTATAGAACTTTTCAGCACCGAGGTCTGCGCCGAATCCGGCTTCCGTGATCACATAGTCACCGAATGACATTGCCAGTTTGGTGGCAAGAATAGAGTTACAGCCATGAGCGATATTGGCAAACGGTCCGCCGTGTACGAAAGCGGCGGTACCTTCGGTCGTCTGCACCAGATTCGGATGGATGGCGTCTTTCAGCAATACCGTGATAGCTCCCGCCACTCCGAGATCTTTCACCGTAAAGGGCTGGTCATCATATGTAAAACCAAGCAGAATATTTTCAATGCGGCGGCGCAAGTCTTCCACATCTTTGGAAAGGCAGAGAATGGCCATAATTTCCGAAGCCGGAGTAATATCGAAGCCTGACTCCTGCGTGATGCCGTTCGACTTGGGTCCGAGTCCGACTACGATGCTGCGCAACGAACGGTCGTTCACGTCGAGCACCCGACGCCAGAGAATTTCTTTCAATCCGAAACCTTTCGCCTGATTCTGATAAAGATAATTATCGAGCAAAGCAGAAATCATGTTATGCGCGGAAGTAATCGCATGAAAGTCTCCCGTAAAATGCAGATTGATCTTCTCCATCGGAAGCACCTGTGCATATCCCCCACCCGCTGCTCCTCCCTTCATGCCGAAGCAAGGACCGAGAGACGGCTCGCGCAAAGCGACAATCGCCTTCTTTCCGATTTTGTTCAGTCCCAGGGCGAGACCGATAGATACTGTAGTTTTGCCAATACCCGCCTTTGTCGCTGTGATGGCAGTTACCAGGACAAGGTTACTTTTCTTCACTTTCTCCTCATCGATCAGTTGTTCGGGAATCTTCGCGATGTAGCGACCATAATTTTCGACTTCTTCACGAGGGATTCCGATGCTTTCGGCAACTTGCTTGATCTTTTTCAACTCGACACTGCGAGCTATTTCTATGTCTGATTTCATACAGAATATGATTAGTTTTATTTGAAGTGACAAAAGTATAACAAAAAAGCGAAACTGAGAAATTTAAGACGCTCTCTCGTTTGCCCGGAACTTCCGCACAATTAATTTATATTTTTATAAACTATGACGATAACGCACATACTCCCCTAAACTCTTTTTGTACAAGAACTGTTGTTAAGAACATAACCTAAACAAGAACAACATATATGGAATGGATTATTAATCAATTAAGGGATCATCCCGAACTTGCCATTTTCCTCACTTTATTCGCCGGCTTCTGGCTGGGCAGATTCAAAATAGGAAAATTTTCGTTGGGAACAGTAACCAGCGTGCTACTGGTTGGAGTACTGGTGGGACAATTAAACATTAGTGTAGACGGCCCGATGAAAGCTGTCTTTTTCCTCCTGTTTTTATTCGCTGTGGGCTATAAGGTAGGTCCGCAATTCTTTCGCGGATTGAAGAAAGACGGATTGCCGCAAGTAGGATTTGCCGTCCTGATGTGCATTGTCAGCCTCATCGCCCCATGGATACTTGCCAAAATCATGGGCTATCATGTAGGCGAAGCTGCCGGATTGTTGGCAGGTTCACAGACCATCTCCGCAGTGATCGGTGTGGCAAGCGACACGATCAATCAATTAAGCATCAGCGATGCGCAAAAAGCGACATTTATCAATGCTATCCCCGTAGCATACGCTGTGACTTATATTTTCGGTACGGCAGGTTCCGCATGGATTCTGGCTTCACTCGGTCCCAAAATGCTGGGCGGACTGGAGAAGGTGAAAGCGGACTGCAAAGAACTGGAAGCCAAAATGGGAACTTCCGAAGCAGATGAACCCGGATTTTACACCGCCCTCCGCCCCGTCGTATTCCGTGCTTATAAAATAGACAACGAATGGTTCGGCAAAGGAAAAACGGTCAGCGAACTGGAGAACTATCTGGTGGAAAACGATAAACGGCTGTTTGTAGAACGCGTACGGCAAAAGGGCGTCATAGAAGAAGTCACTCCGGATATGCTTCTACAACCGGGCGATGAAGTCGTGTTAAGCGGCCGCCGTGAATATGCAATCGGCGAAGAGGACTGGATCGGTCCGGAAGTGATCGACGCCCAACTGCTCGACTTCCCGGCAGAGACGCTTCCGGTAATGGTCACCCACCGCACATTCGCAGGCGAAAAGGTCTCCACGATCCGTGCGCTGAAATTCATGCACGGTGTCAGCATCCGCAGCATCAAGCGGGCAGGCATCAATGTTCCGGTACTCGCTCAGACAGTGATCGACTCCGGCGATATCCTCGAACTGACCGGAACAAAACTCGAAGTAGAAACTGCCGCCAAACAGATGGGCTATATCGATCGCCCCACCAACCAGACAGATATGATCTTCGTGGGACTGGGTATTCTGCTCGGTGGTCTGGTCGGTGCACTTGCCATTCACCTGGGAGGTATCCCGATCAGCCTGTCCACCAGTGGAGGTGCCTTGATCGCAGGACTCGTATTCGGCTGGCTGCGTAGCAAACATCCTACCTTTGGCGGTATCCCCGAACCTTCGTTATGGGTATTGAATAATGTAGGACTGAATATGTTTATCGCCGTTGTCGGCATCGCCGCAGGTCCCAGCTTCGTGACAGGGTTCAAGGAAGTAGGATTCAGCCTGTTTATCGTCGGTGCACTGGCAACCGCCATCCCTCTTCTCAGCGGACTGCTGATGGGAAGATATCTGTTCAAGTTCCACCCTGCCCTCACTCTGGGATGTACAGCTGGGGCACGCACCACAACTGCCGCACTGGGAGCTATTCAGGACGCATTGGGAAGCGACACTCCCGCGTTAGGATACACCGTGACGTATGCAGTCGGTAATACACTACTGATTATCTGGGGAGTAGCCATCGTATTGCTCATGTAAATGTCAGTATAATGAATGTATAGGAAATCAAAATTAAGTATCAAAACAATAAGAACCATTATGGAAAAGAAAACAACTGGCACAGTTATCACCAAGAACTTTGCCAAAAAGATGGAAACGATCAGCCCTTTCGAACTTAAAAACAAGCTCATCGAAATGGCTGACGAGAGTATCAAGAAAATGGCCCATACCATGCTGAACGCAGGACGAGGCAACCCGAACTGGATTGCGACCGAACCGCGTGAAGCATTCTTCCTGTTAGGAAAATTCGGACTTTGCGAATGTCGCCGTGTCCAATCCCTGGAAGAAGGAATTGCAGGCATCCCACAACAGGAAGGAATAGCCGCCCGCTTCGAGGCTTTCCTCAAAGAGAACGAGAAAGAATCCGGAGCCAGGTTACTGAAAGAAACCTATAATTATATGCTGATGGAGCACGCAGCCGATCCGGACAGACTGGTTCATGAATGGGCGGAATCGGTCATCGGCGACCAGTATCCTGTCCCCGACCGTATCCTGCACTTCACCGAACTGATCGTACAGGATTATCTGGCACAGGAAATGTGCGACCGCCGTCCCCCTAAAGGCACATTCGACCTTTTCGCTACCGAAGGCGGAACGGCTGCCATGTGCTATGTATTCGATTCATTGCAGGAAAACTTTCTGTTGAATCAAGGGGATTCCATCGCCTTGATGATTCCTGTCTTCACGCCCTACATCGAGATTCCGGAATTACGCCGCTATCAGTTCGATGTTACCGAAATATCTGCCGATCAGATGACACCGGACGGGCTGCATACCTGGCAATATAAAGATGAAGATATCGATAAGCTGAAGAATCCGCAGATAAAAGCGTTGTTCATCACCAATCCGAGCAATCCGCCCAGTTATGCGCTGAGTCCGGAGACTGCCGCACGTATTGTCAACATCGTAAAGAATGACAATCCGAATCTGATGATCATTACGGACGATGTGTACGGAACATTCATACCTCACTTCCGTTCGTTGATGGCGGAGTTGCCGCATAATACACTCTGCGTCTATTCCTTCTCCAAGTATTTCGGAGCCACAGGATGGAGAAATGCAGTGATAGCCCTACACGAAGACAACATCTACGACAAAATGATTGCCCGCCTGTCGGAGGAGCAAACAGCAATCTTAAACAAGCGTTATGCAAGCCTCAGTTTACACCCCGAGAAGATGAAGTTTATTGACCGCATGGTAGCCGACAGCCGGCAGATTGCGCTGAACCATACCGCAGGACTCTCGCTGCCTCAGCAAATGCAGATGAGCCTGTTCGCCGCTTTCTCCCTTCTCGACAAGGAAGACCGGTACAAGGCAAAGATGCAGGAAATCATCCACCGTCGACTGCATGCACTCTGGGACAGCACCGGCTTCACGTTGATAGAAGACCCGCTGCGTGCCGGATATTATTCGGAAATCGATATGCTGGTATGGGCGAAGAAATTCTACGGTGACGAATTTGCAGACTATCTGCAAAAGACCTACAATCCGCTCGACGTTGTTTTCCGCCTTGCCAACGAGACTTCGCTCGTCCTGCTGAACGGCGGCGGATTTGCCGGACCGAAATGGAGTGTCCGTGTTTCGCTCGCCAATCTGAACGAAGCCGATTACGTAAAAATAGGACAAAGTATCAAGCGCGTACTGGATGAGTATGCAGAAAATAGGTAATACTTATTATTTAAAGCGGGAAGTATCCACCTCTTCCCGCTTTTTCTCCTTGTATCCTCCGAATTTGTAGTTGAAGGAAATACCGAAGGCACGGGTAGTCTTCATATAGTGATTCTTCACATTCTGTTGTCCGAAACGGACATTAGTCGAAATGGTGGAAGTATTAAATATGTCGTCGCATTTCAAGGTCAGTTGTGCTTTTCCCTTTGCGAAAGTATAGCGCAGGGCCGCATCCAGATTTCCCGAACGGGGAAGGTCGAAAATGCCTTGTATCGCTTTGTTCTGATAAAATCCGCTTAGGGTAAACTTCAAATCAGGTTTGGTGGAGAGAGTGAAGGTATTGTTCATGGTCAATACAAACGTATATAGTTTGCGGTCGAACGGGATATCCCAGAAATCACTGTCTTTCTGACGGTAACGGAAGCCGATTGCCGTGATGCGGGAGTCCAGCCATTTCTTCACTTTAAAGGGAACTACCATTACCAAGCCCGCCTGTTCCGAGAAGTCGAAGTTAAAGCATTTATAGATCTCGACCAGACGTTCCGGAGACTGGTAAAGCGTCTGCATTTCCTTGTTTTTCGTGCGGCTGTAATAGGCGGTCAGCACATATTTACCTTTTAATATATAGCTAATGTTAGCTTCGTAGTTGGTTGCCGGTTTGAGGAAGGGATTTCCCTGAATCTCGGAATAAGCGCCCATGTAGGAAGTGGAGTTCTGCATACTCCAGTATTCCGGATATTCCTTGTCGCTGCTCAATGAAAATTGCAGGATATGTCCCGGAGCAGGCAAATAAGTCAGGTTGGCAACCGGATACAGGCTCCATTCGTTCCACATATCCGTATGATATTGCTCGGCAGCCAGAGAGACATCCGCTGAAAGTTTCTCACCGAAGCTCTTGCTGAGTCCGGCATAAAAGTTCAGCGTCTGCTCGCGACGACGGGATTGCATGTTGTTGTCCGGCAGTAAAGTTTCCGTTTCGGGATCGAAATACATTTGATAACTATTGTCCAATGCGGTCGTATAAGCAATACCATAATTCAATCCCCAGTCTGCGCCCAAAGTATGTTCTTGTCCGGCATAGAAACGCCATTGGTTGATCCGTTGGTTATCTTTGCTCAGGAAGTTCAGTGTTTCTTCTCCCAGTGTGCTGTAAAGCAGCTGACTGCCGGGAGCATGATAATAGGTAAATTCCGCTCCGGCTTTCAGTCCGAAAGGAGTCTGATAGTCGAGTTTGGCATTATGAAGCTGTCCTTCCGAGTGCGAATCGGTGACCGAGTTCTGCGCACCGGTGACTGTGGCGTAAGGTTTGACATCGGTGAAAGCAGTGGTATAAACCAAGCTCAGCAAATGCTTGTCGGTAAAGGCATAGTCCATCCCAAGGCGTATCTGGTGATTGTTGTGGCGGGAAGTAGTGATATCATACATATTCATCGGATGCACCGAACCGTCGGCGAGCGTGTGAAGCGCTTCCTTGTCTGTCTCCCTCCGTTCGCGGCTGTAAGAGTAAGAGTAGAGAAGATCAGCAGAAAATTTGCGTCCGGAGTATAGAAGGCTCGCACGCTCTGCCAGAGATTCGTAGTGTAATTGGCTGTAGGCAGTATATAGTTCTCCCTGAAGAGAAGGTTCTTTTCCCATGCCCGAAGTCAGTATCAAATTGATCATCGGTCCGCGCACCTGATAACGTGCCGGAGCGGAATACATCACTTCCGCCTTTTCAATCCGACTGACGGGCATTGATTTCAGCAGGGTGCTTAATTGCTCTACAGAGAGGGTGGTCACTTTTCCGTTGATAACCACAGTGACCGGTTGCCCTCCCAACGTCAGGGCATCATTCATGGAGACAACTCCCGGCAGGTTCTTTACCGCATCATAGGCATTGTCTACCGGCAGGCTGCTGACCAGTCTCGGAACGTCGTATACCAGTTTCCCCTGTTCGGCTTTTACTACCGGACGTTCGCCGGTGATCATGACTTCGGGAAGTTCCCGATACAGGCTGTCTATATAGGCTACGTTTTTTACGCTGTCGGCAGGTTCCTGCGCTGTCTGTACCTGCTGTGCAGAAGCGTACATCCAATACATGAAAAGTAACAAAAGCAGTAAATAAGTTCGTTTCATATCGCATTTATTTTTGAGTATGCTGCAAAATACGGGAGAAAAAACGAAACTTTACGTTATCGCCGGCTTATCTAGTGTTATTTAGTCTTATCAAAGAGAAGAAAAATAACAGTTTCATACTATCTTTGTCCGTATGAAACTACCGTTGAAACATATCATTATCCTTGTCATCTGCTCGCTGACAGGCATCTTTGTTTACCAGACATATTGGCTGACAGGGCTTTACCGCACGATGAAGCAGGAAATGAACAATAATATCAAAGACGCCATGCGTACGAGCGACTTTAATGAAATCGTGCTTCGCGTCAACGAACTGCAAAAGGATAATGTGGAACATGGTTCGGTCACCGTTTCCGCCGGATATGGTGCAGACGGCAAGTCGCTGGTGACAAGCCAGACTGTCTCTTATACAGACAGTACCTACAAAGACACCCTGCATACACGCACGGAAACAGCAGTAGATACCCTGGCCGTCAATGACAATGATCCGGATGCCAGCACCGTTGCCTCCAGCGAAAGCGGACTCGATGTATTATTAAAGAGACAGGACTCGATGAAAGAACTCATACTCAGCGTCCAACAAGGTATGCACTCCGGCGTGGACACCTACATCGACATCAACCTGCAAAAATATGACAGTCTACTGACCGATGTACTGAAAGCACACAACATAGATGTACCTCACCGCACCTTATATATATACAGCGGAGCCACTCAGGATTCATCCCAGACATTCATAGATACACTGGGCATCGCAGGAGACAGCACCTATATCCCCAGCCCGAAAGCCATCCGCTACGACTACGAATTCAACAGGCATCACAGTCAACGCTACCAACTGATAATGGAACCCATCACCTCCCTGGTATGGAAACAAATGACCGGCATCCTGGTCACTTCATTTGTCATCTTCCTCATCCTCGGATTTTCCTTCTGGTTCCTCATCCGCACACTGCTGAAACAAAAGACGCTGGAAGAAATGAAGAGCAACTTTACGAACAACATCACGCATGAGTTAAAGACCCCGATTGCCGTGGCGTATGCCGCCAACGATGCGCTGCTGAATTTCAACCAGGCGGAAGAGAAGAGCAAACGTGACCAATATCTGCGCATCAGCCAAGAACAGCTACAGCGCTTGAGCGGACTCGTCGAACAGATTCTTTCCATGAGCATGGAAAGCCGCAAGACGTTCAGACTGCACCCCGAAGAGATTTGTCTGAAAGAACTGATTACTTCTTTAATAGAGCAGCACCAGCTAAAAGCGGATATCCCCGTACACATAACACTGGAAACAGAACCGGAAGCACTGACGATAGTAGCCGACCGCACTCATTTCAGCAATATCATCAGTAACCTGATAGACAATGCCGTGAAATATTCGAAACAAGAAGCAGAGATTATGATTCAGTGCCGCCAAACGGGGGAAACAGTGACTATCACCGTCTCCGATCATGGAATAGGTATTCCGCTTGACAAGCAGAAACATATATTCGACAAATTCTATCGCGTTCCGACCGGAAATCTTCATAACGTGAAAGGATACGGCTTAGGACTTTTCTATGTCAAAAGCATGGTCGAAAAACATGGAGGCACCATCACCGTCAAAAGTGAATCCGGCAAAGGAAGTACATTTACCATTACTATCTAAAACATCAAAAACATGAGCAAAAACGACATTACAGTATTGTTGGTGGAAGACGAACTGACACTCGCCATGATTATCAAAGATACGCTCGAGGAAAACGGTTTTACCATCCATACCGCCTCCGACGGCGAAGAAGGATTGCATCTTTTCTTTGAACTTCGGCCGGACGTGCTGGTGGCCGATGTGATGATGCCCAAAATGGACGGCTTCGAAATGGTACGCCGCATCCGGCAGACGGACAAGCAGACACCTGTACTGTTTCTGACTGCCCGTTCGGCCATCAACGATGTAGTAGAAGGATTCGAACTCGGAGCAAACGATTATCTGAAAAAGCCTTTCGGCATGCAGGAACTGATCATACGTATCAAGGCGCTGATGGGAAAAGCGTTCAGCTTCACGGAGACAAAAGTATCCAGCCGTTTTGAGATAGGAAGTTATCTGTTCGATCCGGTCGCGCAGACATTGCTGCATGCCGGAGTGAGACAGGAACTCTCCCACCGCGAGTCGGAAATACTGAAACGGCTTTGTGAGAACCGGAATCAGGTGGTCAATACGCAGGACGTTCTGCTGGAACTTTGGGGAGATGACAGTTTCTTCAATTCCCGGAGTCTGCATGTGTTCATCACGAAACTGCGGCATAAGTTGTCACAGGATGAGCAAATACGTATCGTCAATGTGCGGGGAATCGGCTATAAACTCATTGCAAACTAAGCTCTAAAATAGTGTCACTATCCTACTGGTATAGTGTCACTATCCCCACAGGATACTTACACTATCTCAGCGGGATAGTGACACCATCCCGACGAGACAGCGGCACACTCCTTTTTAAAGGATTTTTCTCTAAGAAAACATAACGGAAGCAGGCAGTCAGACTAAAAATCTCTATCTTTGTCATCAATCAACCTTTACGAAGATGAGAAAACTGATTCTATTTCTTTCGCTGATATTATCGGTCGGTTTTGCATCCGCACAGTCGGAAGTTCCTTCCGATAGTATTCGTCGTGCTCCGTCGAGCAATATAAAGGAATTCGGTGGCTTCCTGCTCGATATGGGATTAATGAATGTGACCCCTCCCAAACTTCCGAAATTCAGTCTCGATGTACCGGATGTGAGTAAAGACTATAATCAGATATTCCGTCTGAATACAGACGCCAGCTATACACAGGGATTCACCGACGCATTTTCTTCCCCTTTCTCCGGTTTCGGATATGGGTATGGCTGGGGATTGTCGTCTTCACCGCAGTTCATGCAGATGGGCACCTTCAAACTGAAAAACGGATGGAAAATCAATACATACGGAGACTATGACAAAGACGGATGGAAAGTGCCCAACCGTAGTGCCATGCCTTGGGAGAAGAATAATTTCCGGGGAGCATTCGAACTGAAGTCCTCCAATGGTAATTTCGGTATCCGGATCGAGGTTCAGCAGAGACGGAACGGTCTTTATTAACTACGCTACTCATTATGATCGACTTGTTTCGGCTATTAGCATATTCTGATTAGCTATTAGCATAATCCGATTAGCTAATAGCTAATCAGAATATGCTAATAGGATATTTCAATCATCAATAACAAGATGAGTTATTTACTCAACTAACGTTTATTCTGCTTCAAAAGCTCTGTCTGCCGCAGCCATCGCGTCGGCTACACGGTCGCACCATGAATCGAACTCCGGATCAGGAGTCTGTGTTTCGGGGTGCAAAAGCATGTATTGTACTGACTGCTTTAAACCGTCCGCCATCGAAGTTGTACAGATAAAGTCCGGCACAAGGCGTTTTATTTTCGAATTATCAAAGACTACCGTTGCGGCTTTGTCCCCCAACAGTTCGCCCCGAAAGTCATAGTTCCCGCCATGTCTCGCAAGAAAATCGGAAGCCACATGGAGTGCGTTCAAAGGTCTCCCCAGCGCATCGGCAATGGTTTGATAAATCTGATTCCAAGTCATACTCTCATCTGTGGTGATATGGAAGGCATTCCCGATGGCATGAGGGTTCGCCATCAGTCCTACGTATCCTTTGGCAAAATCTTTGGAATGTGTCAGTGTCCACAAGGAACTTCCGTCACCGGGGATAATAACCGGTTTCCCGTCAAGGATACGTTTAAGTATCTGCCAGTTCCCCTTATTTCCATGCAGGCTTACAGGAGGTTTCGTTCCATTATACGTATGGCTGGGACGGACAATCGTAATCGGGAAACCGGTGGTACGGTATGCTGTCATCAACACTTCTTCGGCGGCAATCTTATGCCGTGAATATTGCCAGTAAGGATTCACTAAAGGGGTACTTTCCGTAATACGGTAATCAGCCAACGGTTTTTGGTAGGCGGATGCACTGCTGATAAAAATATATTGTTTCGTCTTATTACGGAACAGACGGATATCACGTTCTACATCTTCTGCCGTGTAAGCGATGAACTGAGCTACGACATCATAACTTTCATCTGCAATAGCTTTCGCCACAGCTTCCTCATCGTGAATGTCGGCAATGATACTGCCCACACCTTCCGGCAGTTTTTTTGAGCCCCGGTTAAGCAGTGTTATCTCCCACCCTCTCTGTTGAGCCAATTCTACTACATCGGTACTGATCGTACCGGTTCCTCCAATGAATAATGCTTTCATAAAACAAGTCTTTTTAAATTCGCAGGAACAAATATATTAATTCTACTATTCACATCCCGTGATTATCCCGTTTTTTTGTTTCCGACACGCTGATATTTAGCTGGAAAAAGTGAGTTTGCATCCCACTGCCCGCCGGCATTGTATACAAATTACTGAATCTTATACCCAAATTACTGTTTTGCAAATCCGGAATGAGAAAGATACATTTAAAAGCCTTATCTTTGTGACAGATCAAAACTGTAAGCCGTATGGAAGAAATAACAAAAATTGAAAGCATTGACCAGTATGACCAACTGTTCGGACTAGAGACCTTGCACCCGCTGGTAAACGTGATCGACTTTTCGAAAGCGACAAAGACGGTAGACTACTATCGTATGAATATCGGATTCTACTCTCTGTTTCTGAAAGACGCAAAATGTGGCGATCTCAGATATGGACGGAAGTATTATGACTATCAGGAAGGAACCGTTGTCTGCATGGCTCCGGGACAGGTTATCGGGATAGATAACCGCAAGCAGACACCAATTCGTACAAAATCTATCGGCCTTTTATTTCATCCCGATTTAATCCGGGGAACTTCTTTAGGGCAGAACATCAAACACTATAATTTCTTCTCTTACGAAGTGAATGAAGCACTGCATCTCTCCGAACAGGAAAGGGAAATCGTGACCGACTGTATCCACAAAATACAAATCGAACTGGAACATGCCATCGACAAACACAGCAAGCAGCTCATTGTCCGCAATATAGAACTATTGCTCGACTATTGCATGCGCTTCTACGAACGGCAATTCATCACCCGTAATCAGGCTAATAAAGATATCATCGTGAAGTTCGAACAGTTATTGGACGAGTATTTTCAGAATCAGACTGCACTTACCGAAGGACTTCCTTCTGTAAAATACTTTGCGGACAAGGTCTGCCTTTCTTCCAATTACTTCGGAGACCTGATCAAGAAAGAAACAGGAAAAACGGCACAGGAATATATCCAGCACCGGATCATAGAACTTGCCAAGGAACGGATATTAGAAGGCAGCCAGACGGTCAGCCAGATTGCGTATGAACTGGGGTTCCAGTATCCGCAGCATTTCAGCCGGTTGTTCAAAAAGAATGTCGGATGTACGCCAAACGAATATAAGCAACAGAACTAAAAACAGCTCCACTAATCAGGATATTAGTTACGTCATGGGAGATAAAGTACTTAAGATAGGAAGTGTGCATCAATGTAATTGCTGCATGGGGAGTAAGACGCTGCACCCTCTGGTCAGTGTCATCGACCTTTCAAAAGCCGATTTATCCTCCCATACGGATTTCAAATTCGGATTTTACACGATTCTGTTGAGCGAATGCAAATGTGAAGCCTACAGATACGGACATCAATACTACGACTTCTCGGACGGGACACTTCTCTGTCTGACTCCCGGCGAGTCAATCAGTATGAAGGATAGTGACAACACATGTCCTTCCAAAGGATGGATACTGGCGTTTCATCCCGACTTGATCTGCGGCACTGTGCTTGGAGCGAACATTCGTGACTATACTTTCTTCTCTTATCGTCCCGAAGAAGCACTGCATGTTTCATTACGTGAAAAGCAGGTCATACTGGAACTTCTGGATAAAATAAATGAAGAATTGCAACGCTGTATCGACTGCTATAGTCAGAAGATCATTTCCAAATACATCGAACTACTGCTTGATTATTGCGAACGCTTCTACGAACGCCAGTTCATCACACGCAATGAGGCTAACAAAAAGATTATCGAACGGTTTGACCGTCTTTTGGATGATCATTTCAATACTATACAAAGTCAGTCCTCCGATCTTCCCACTATTGAGGAGTGCGTCAGAGTACTTCGTCTTTCTCCCGCATATTTCAATGATTTGCTGGAATATGAAACGGGGAAATCGTACAAAGAATATCTTCAGTTCAAGCGTTTCGAGATAGCTAAAGAGTGGTTGATAAATACAGATAAAACACTCAGCCAGATAGCGCAGGAACTCGGTTTCCGGAATCCGCAATATTTCAGCCGCCTGTTTAAGAAGATCACCGGTTGTTTGCCGAATGATTTCAAGATGCCTAACTGACTTTTCTCTTAATAAAAATAGAATTAAGAATTCAAATTCTTAATCAATGTTATAAAACATACTATTTTTCTTGGATAATTTGCAAAGTTCACAGAAGTCCGTATCTTTGCAATGTGTTTTTCATAGTATTAGATTTAAGGTTAACAAAGGTTGGAGCAAGGCGTTGCTCCTTTTTTTATGTCCATACGTGAGCTATTGGACTTTCGTATATAGTAGAATTACGTTATTTTTCAGTAGATTTGCAGTAACACTTGAAAAGGATACATTCAGATTATATTCTGAATATATAAATCAAAAAGTGCTCTTTTTACGTTATATATCAAGAAGTAACTTTAATCCTGACAAAACAATGAAGACAGAGCGGAAATATCACCATTTGATTAAATCAGTTATCATCGTACTATTCCTTTCTTTTGGCATGACTTCGTGCGAAAAGGAAGAGCCAGTTCCGGTACCTACAGAACAAACGGTATTCATGTATCTCCCCTGGTCTGATAATCTCACATCCAATTTCTATCAGAACATCAGCGACCTTGAAAGTGTAGTTGAAAAGAATATCTTGAAGGATGAACGGGTAATTATTTTCATGTGTACCACAGCAACAAAAGCCACTCTTTTTGAACTCGCTTATGAGAACGGCAAGAGTGTGCGTAAAACTCTAAAGAACTATACAGATCCTGCATATACCACAGCAGAAGGTATCACATCTATCCTAAATGACGTGCAACGCTACTCTCCCACCAAACGCTATTCGATGGTTATCGGCTGTCATGGCATGGGATGGATACCCGTATCAAATTCTAAATCACGTAGCGGTCTTCCTACCAAAATGCACTGGGAATACGAAAATGTACCAATGACACGCTACTTCGGAGGATTAAATGCCCAATATCAGACTGATATAACCACACTTGCCAAAGGAATATCCAATGCCGGACTTAAAATGGAATATATACTCTTTGACGACTGCTATATGTCAAGCATTGAAGTAGCCTACGCTCTCAAAGATGTGACTGATTATCTGATAGGATCTACAAGTGAAGTGATGGCGTATGGTATGCCATACGCCGAGATAGGTCAGTATCTAATTGGGAAAGTAGATTATGCCGATATCTGTGACGTTTTTTACTCTTTTTATTCCACTTATAGCACACCCTGCGGAACAATCGCTGTCACTGATTGCTCAGAACTTGATAACCTGGCAACTATTATGAAAGAAATTAATCATCGATATACTTTTGATCCTTCACTAACCAGTTCTTTACAGAGACTGGACGGATATTATCCGGTTATCTTCTTTGACTATGGTGACTATGTTTCAAAATTATGCCCCGATGAAACTCTAGTGGCACAGTTCAACGAACAGCTCAATCGTACGGTGCCATTCAAAAGAAATACAGAATATTTCTATTCGATGAGCAGAGGACAAGTGAAAATAAATACCTTCTCCGGTATCACAATCTCCGATCCAAGTACGCACTCACTGGCCTCAAAAAAAGAAGAAACAGCGTGGTATGCAGCTACTCATTAAGAACAAAAGATAAGATCAGGAAATCTCTTAATAAAAATAGAATCGAGAATTCAAATTCTTAATCAATGTTATAAAACATACTATTTTTCTTGGATAATTTGCAAAGTTCGCAGAAGTCCGTATCTTTGCAATGTGTTTTTCATAGTATTAGATTTAAGGTTAACAAAGGTTGGAGCAAGGCGTTGCTCCTTTTTTTATGTCCATACCTCATCTCGTCAGCTTATTTTATCCTTTGATCACCGCCATAGGCGCCAATTCCACCAAAGGCTTCACTAAATCCCGCTCATTAGCAATTACCTGCGCAATATCTTTGTAAGCTCCCGGTGCTTCATCCAATCCATCCGGCATGCGCATCGGACCTGATAATGATATGCTTAAATTCGCAAAAGAGCAAAAGAAAAAGGGAACTACGAAATCTATTTGCGTAACTAAAATTATTTTCTACTTTTGTGAAAATAAATATAGAAAAGCCATTTCTGAACCGAAACTCACTCATGTGACTGAGAAAAACTCATATGACTGAAACGAACGACTATAAAACAGCCCATGAAGAATATAATAATTATCGGTGCCAATGGATTCACCGGACGCCAAATACTGAATGACCTGTCGAGCAAGGCACAATATAAGGTAACAGGATGTTCCCTGCATCCGGATATCCTTCCGAAGAATGGAGGCAACTATCATTTCATCACCACAGATATACGGGATGAAGCAGTCGTAAAGCAACTTTTTAAAGACGTACAACCCGATGTAGTCATCAACTGTTCCGCCTTATCCGTCCCCGATTATTGCGAAACGCATCACGAAGAAGCCTGGCTAACAAATGTTACGGCAGTAGAACAATTGGCACATCTTTGCGAAAGTTACAAAAGCCGGTTCATTCATTTATCTACAGACTTCGTCTTTGACGGAAAGATAGACGAGAAGTCCGGACAGCTTTATACAGAAAAAAGTCTCCCTGCTCCCGTCAACTATTACGGTTTCACCAAATGGAAAGGAGAAGAGAAAGTGACTGAAATCTGTAGTAACTATGCTATTGCCCGCGTAGAGATTGTCTACGGAAAAGCATTGCCGGGACAACATGGAAACATCGTGCAACTGGTGATGAATCGTTTGAATGCAGGACAAGAAATCCGTGTCGTATCAGATCAATGGCGCACGCCCACCTATGTAGGTGACGTATCAGCCGGAGTACAACACCTGGTAGAAAATGCCGCAAACGGAATTTTTCATATCTGTGGCGAGGAATGCCTGACCATCGCAGAAATTGCTTTTCAGGTAGCAGACTACATGAAGCTGGACCGTTCGCTCGTTCACCCTGCCACAACAGAAGAAATGCAAGAAGCTACTCCCCGTCCCCGTTTCAGTGGGATGAGTATAGCAAAAGCCCGGACTATACTTGGTTACCAGCCACGAAAGCTGAAAGACATCCTCATGGAGTGGAAACATTAACCGACAAATCCTATTAATCAGATTGTTTGCACAAATAAAAGTATGTGCTCTACACAACATAGAAATTTGACTCAGGCATCGAACTGGCAACTAAATAAAAATGATATAAACACATAATATATAAAGGTTAAGGTCTACATAACCAAGTTTTTACTACATTCTATTCCTAGTTTCAGCTACCTTTCCCATTCTAATTATTGCATATTTATTTTGAAAATATGCAATAAGTTCTTATCTTTGCACCCGAATTAAAGAACCAGAAGATGAATCAAACATTACAATTACATAACGCCCTTATATTTCATGCGGAAATTCCCAATTTCTGCACGTCATGTTGCGTGCATGTACATTGGTTCAGCGGATTCATCTAAATTCCCCTTACTCATTCTTACCCCTAACTGCCTGTTGACTTATTTCGTTACTCACAGACAGTATTTCCATCTGATTGTCAATAAGATGTATGTCTTTTTGGGGATTATCTATGCTATTTATGAATTGTTTAACCTAACCAACTAAAATATATTACAATATGTTCTCTATTATATCTACCATGTTTTTGGGAATCGGTATCGGATACGGATTACGTAACTGGAGTATCTTACAAAAGACTGAAAAGACAATTTCTCTTACAATATTCCTGTTACTCTTTATCCTTGGAGTATCCATTGGCTCTAATAGCCTGATTGTGAATAATCTCGGTAAGTTTGGATGGCAGGCGATCATTCTTGCCGTATCCGGCGTATTAGGGAGCTTGTTGGCTGCCCGGCTTGTGTTACAACTATTTTTCAAGAAAGGAGGTAAACAATGAAAGGAAGTCTCATCGTTATCGTATTTTTCTGTGTAGGCTGTATCATGGGAGTTTTTAATAAATTCCAGTTCGACACACATACTGTTTCCATGTATATACTATATGCGTTGATGCTGCAAGTAGGAATCAGCATCGGTTCCAATAAGAACCTGAAAGCGATCATCTCACATTTGCACCCGAAAATGCTGCTGATTCCATTGGGTACCATTACCGGCACATTGTTGTTTTCTGCCTTGGCAAGCATTTTGCTAAGTCAATGGAGTGTATTCGACTGTATGGCAGTAGGAAGCGGATTCGCCTATTATTCGCTGTCTTCCATCCTGATCACTCAGTTCAAGGAACCGACCATCGGAATACAGTTGGCTACAGAGCTGGGTACCATTGCCCTGCTGACTAATATCTTTCGCGAAATGATGGCACTTTTGGGTACACCGCTTATCAAGAAGTATTTCGGGAAACTTGCTCCCATTTCAGCGGCAGGAGTCAACTCAATGGATGTATTATTACCTTCCATCAGCAGATATTCGGGAAAAGAAATGATTCCTATCGCTATTTTGCATGGTATTCTGATCGATATCAGCGTGCCTGTATTCGTTTCTTTCTTCTGTAACTTATAACTCTGTACCCCATCATACCATAATGTCCGAAAAGCATATCTGACCTATCATTCTGTCAGTAGCTTTTCGGACATTATTTTTTTATTAAAATGAGTTTTTTAATGCCCCGCCGTCGCCAATACAAAGCGAATATCAGCGTAAGAAACTTCATCTCCCAATGCAGCTTTAATAGCCACCACTCCCATAAACTCATGGGTTTCCAGATAAGTCCGGACCTTCTTAATCTTGTCCGCTGTCACTACCTGTTCCAATTTTATTTTATCTTCGCGGAGATAATGTTCCAGATGAGCAGCAATCGTTCCTGTCACCAAATCACGGGTTTTGGCTATCTCCTCTATAGTCATCCCTTGGCAGAACATTTCATAACTCACCAGCTTTGAATCTTTCTTCTTCTCTTTCTGCTTCTTCTTATCCTCATGATGCTGCGCGTCCAGCTTTTGTTCACGTACATCCTCTCCGCCCGAAACAGAAGTAAAGATCTCCGGTCGTTCCAGTTTGTTCTCCTTCATATATTTGCGCACAATGCCCAAAATTTCAAGTCCGTACTTCTCCACTCCTTTCGCACCGAAATAAGGTATCGCTTCCAAAGCTACTGGTGTATCCGGCAACAGATTCACAATACCCATCAATGCCTTTTGCTGCATGATCACATAAGCCGGCATATTCACTTCGCGCGTCTTTGCCGTTCTCCATTCCGACAGAGCACGATAAAGTTCCGGATGCAGAATATCCGTCGGAACTTCTATTTTCACCTTTCCTGAATTGCTGCGAGTGCGTTCTTTCCGTTCTTTTTTCTCCTTCGGAGCCTTGGTAGAAGAACCGGAAGAAGCAGTTTCCCCTTCGAGACTCAACATCACTTTCGCCTTCCGTTTCAGATAATCCGTTACCGTAAATTTCTCCGTCCGCATCGCATCCAGCAAAGACTCTTTAATCCATAAAGCATCGTCCAATGCCTGCAAACGTTCATTCAGTTGTTTCCGCAACTCTTTATTATCAAGAGGCATACTGGTCTTGTCAAACAGCGCCCGGACAGGAAGCAATGCTTCACAGAAATAAGCAGCACCGGAATGAATCCTTTGCTGTAGCTCCTCATTTCCGGCATAATTTTCATTCCCGTTAATCAGACGCGTATATTGATTACGAAAGCGATTGGAAACTTCCACCACCTTCTCTTTGAGATGCGGAGCCAGTTCTTTATACTCGGCAAGCAACTTCGGATAAAGTTTATAAAGCTCTTCATCCATCATCCGGAGCAACCGCTTATAAGCCTGCTCAAGCGAATAGAAATTAAATAAATCATTCAACAGATCATAGAAATAAGCCTTTTGCATGTTGTTCAACTGCTTGCTCCCCGGTTTATTCTGTTCCACATCTCTTGTGAAATTATCTACAATGCTATCGCTGATTATCGCCTCCCTACGCAAAGGAGTCTCCAACACCATTCCTTCCAGGGTCTTGCAACGGCTCAATGCTACATACGTCTGCCCATGAGCAAAAGAGTTACGAGCATCGATAATCGCCCGCTCAAACGTCAGACCCTGACTCTTATGAATCGTGATAGCCCACGCCAGACGGATGGGATATTGCCGGAACACACCTTCTATTTCTTCCGTGATCTCCTTCGTTTCTTCGTTCAGCACATACTTATAATTCCCCCATTCTTCGGGCAACAACTGAAAGACATCACTACTGTCTTTTCCACGTACGGACATTCCTTTTTCGTCAACACTCATCACTTCGCCTATCATGCCGTTATAGTAACGTTTTTCTGATGAAACATCATTCTTAAGGAACATGATCTGTGCTCCTTCTTTGACTGTAAGCACTTCATCCGCAGGGTACGAGTACTCAGGAAAATTTCCCTCTATCTCCGCCCGAAAGCTATAAGCCCGTCCGGACAGTGATGCCAGTTCACGGTCGTTCACCTGCTGCGCCTGATAGTTATGCGTTGTCAGTCGGATATATCCCTCTTCCTTCCGTGGACGGAAACCGGGCTGATACCGACGGTTCAGTTCGTTCAGCACTTCATCATCTGCTTTATTTTCGCGTATCTTGTTCAGAAGAGAAAGAAAGAAGGTGTCACTCTGACGGTAGACTTTCTTTAGTTCGATAGTCATATACACCGTTTCCTTCAGTGCACGGCTGGCAAAAAAGTATGGAGTCTCGTAATGATTCTTCAGTAGTTCCCATTCATTGTCCTTTACCACAGGAGCCAACTGCTGCAAGTCGCCGATCATCAGCAACTGCACACCTCCGAAAGGTTTTTCACGGTCACGATAGCGACGCAAAGCCGCGTCCACAGCGTCCAGCAAATCTGCACGTACCATACTGATTTCATCGATAACAAGCAGATCCATGCTGCGGATAATATTCCGTTTCTCTTTGCTGAAACGGTAGTGCATCTTGGCAGAATTGAAAGTTGTTTCCGGCACAAACGGAGCAAAAGACAACTGAAAGAATGAATGAATCGTCACCCCTCCGGCGTTGATAGCTGCGATTCCTGTTGGAGCCAATACGACCATGCGCTTGGGGGTATGTTCTCTCAATCGTTTTAGAAATGTAGTTTTTCCGGTTCCGGCTTTTCCGGTAAGAAACAGATGCGTGCCTGTATTTTCAATGAACTGCCAAGCTAGTTGTAGTTCAGGATTATTTTCCATGTTTCCTCTAATTTTCGGTAAAGGTACTGAATAGATTCCAACCACCGAAATTGAATGTAAGGAAAAGCAATAATCAAGCCGGTATTTTCATCATCATTTCTTTACTCCCGAAATATTTGTATACAAATAAACAAAAAAGGTCCCGGTTTCTTCTCGCTTGAAGTACACCGGGACCGGATCAAATCAGAACACAAAGTCGTGTCACAGTTATATATCGAAATTGTTTTTGTTTCTTAATTCTTGGGAGACTGATATCTCTTGTACCAATCTGTAGATTTTGATCCCCAAGAATCAGCCCAGTTCTTGAAATAAGGATATTCCGTATCAATGTTATGCGTTTCCGTCACCGGAATGAAATTCAACATCGGAATATCGATGGCAAACGGATAAGCTCCGTCACGATCAATGTAATAGACATCCTTACTAGAACCTATCAGCGATTTGTCAGCATAAGATGTCGGTGAATATTTAGGCAGATGTACTTCCGTCCGGTTCTGTTGCCCTGCCGCATATTTTACTATAATGTACGGATTATATATCTTCAGATTCTCCTTATTAAAAGTGGCCTTTTCAAAGGTTCTGGTTATCGTACATGGCCCCACTTTGCCCTTAACAGCTTGTTTTACACTTGGGAATACAATAATAGAGGACGTTTCGCTCTCCACTTTTATATCCTTATCCGAAGTCACTTTACCAAACTGTCCTCCATCTATCTGATAAGCAAATGCATTATCATACATCGCTCCGTCGTGTGTGGGCGTAAATGTATCTACAATCTTATTTATCATGTTTTCTGTGTTGAAATATATGGCACGATTATATTCTACGATCACGTCGTTCATGTCATAATCTCCCCCGTCAGGCCAAATATCTTCAAAGGCTAAAGTCCCCTTTAAGTTCTCCTGTGCATCCGGCTTTTCTATTGGTTTATCATCACTCGGGATATTGGGTCTGTTCGGATTATCAATAGAACTTTCCGGAGAAGCATCTACATAAAATAGTAGATCACAAAAACTTCTGTTTGCTCCATCTTCCACACCAATAATGGTTTTTCCACTCTTTTCATCTTTTACAGATACGAAACCACCATTAGAATACCCATTAGAAGTTATTAATGGCTTTGTAATGTCAATTTCATTCTCATTTTGATGATACCCATCTGCATATATAAACCATCCTACTGTATATCCTTTCGGAAATTTTTCACTTGGTTTACCATCCTCACCCCAAAAGAGCAGACGTACTTTATCTCCACACTTCAAAATAGATAAAGCCCCATTATATACGGAAAAAGCAACATTTGGAAATACGATATACTTCCTCATATTAGAGTTACTAACTCCATCACTTGTTTTATAATAATAATATCCAAATGAATTATTAAATGAAGCATCCCTGTCAAGAAAGACCAAATCTAACGTAGTTCCCTCTTCTGTTACATTAATATTAGTGATTTCAGATCCCTTATACAAATAAGCGTTGTCTACAGAACCTCCGGATGGCTTGAAAAAAGAGTTTAAACGTTCTACAAAATTTCCAATCAATTCATTACCCACTTGTTTTTGAGGTGTTACATATCCATTATTAATAGGGTCTTGCTTTCCTGTTTGACTATTATAAATATTGGTGAGATTTCCTCCTTCTCCCCACTTACACAATGAATACAAATTAGCACCGGAATTGATAAGATACGGCACGCTACCTTTCGAAAAGTCATAAGAACGCGTTACAGCTTTAGTATTGGCAGTAGAAGAATCCTTTTTACTCATATCAAAACTAGCCACCCCATCTTTGATATCTAGTTTTACGCATCGGGGCACTCCCCAGCTTGATGTATACAAGTAAACAGTCTCTACGGAAGTCGGAATATTCATTTTCCCTTCATATTTTCCATTTCCATCCGTGAAAATTTTGAATAAAGCATCAACTCCTTCTTTCTTTACCGGAACGTTGTCCACTACTTCCATCGGGTCTTCATCATACACTTCAAGTAGAGCCACAAGTCCGGGGACATCATAGTTTACTGAGAGTTTCACGTCGCCACGTGTTTCAAATCCGAAATACTCGCTAGGGTCCGGAAGAGGTTCTTTTCCATAATTAGGATCGTACAGATCTTTTTCCATACATCCAGCCAACAGCCCACCAATCAATGCTGCCGTAGCAATAGCACCAGAAATGCCAAATAATCGCTTTTGTGTCATAATCTATATATTTGTTTTGTTAGTTATCAAGGCTTGTTTTGTTCCCATCAAAACAATCTCACCTCTCAAATAATTTTCAAATATATAGATTATTTAATTACCAGCCGGACAAAGCTTAAAAACGGAATACCGATTCACAAAATAGTGTTATCGTGCAATCTTTATTTACTGCATAGAGCCACCCACGATATCCAATAATTCGTTGGTAATAGCCTGCTGGCGACTCTTATTATATTGCTTCGTCAAATCCTGGATCAATTCGTTCGCATTGTCCGTAGCCACCTGCATCGCCAATGTGCGTGCCGCATGTTCCGAAGCGTTCGAATCCACGGCAGCCGTAAAAAGCTTCTGGCTCAATACCGTTGGGATCAGATTGGCGATCAGTTCCTCTGCAGAAGGTTCGATAATGTAATCATTCGCTATTTCACCTCCTTGTACTTCTTCTTCCTTTTGCTTCTCTTCCTCATCCACGACCCGTGTCAGGTCAATAGGCAGATAAGTTTCGCGAAGCAGAATCTGCACGCCCATTGATTTAAAATGATGATAGATCAGTTCTACCCGGTCTATTTCTCCGGATACGTACATTTCCATTAGGCGATGTGCCAGTTCGGAAGCCTCCTGATACGATGGTTTGTCGGAAAGCGTCGGTGAAGTCTCCTGCGGTTCGAATCCCAGGCGTTTCACTGCTTCATCCACCTTCTTCCCTACCGGGAATATCAGGATATTATCCTGTCCCAGTGTACGAAACTCACCGACTGTTTGCAGCAGCATCTTAATCACATTTGCATTAAAAGCACCACAGAGCGACGTATTCGAAGAAAAGGCAACGATTGCCACACGCTTCACTTCCCTCGCCTTGATGTAAGGAGATTCAACAGGAAGGTCGGCACTCAGGAAGTTGGTCAGAATCTTGTTAAGCTTCCTTTCATAAGGCAGCATATTTTCAATGGCTCCTTGTGCCTTGTGTAACTTGGCAGAAGCCACCATCTTCATTGCTGAAGTGATTTTTCGGGTACTCTTTACCGAATTTATTCTGGTTTTTACTTCTTTCAGTGAAGCCATAACTATTTAAATTAAGAATTAAGAATGAGTGTGTGTCAAAAGTCAGTCCCAGTTCAGTTACTATTGACTTTTGACACAGCGTCTTCATTTTATAAATATTGTTTGGCAACCATAGCGGCAGTCTCTTCGATAGCCTTGGTCACGTTATCGTCTATCACACCGGTTCTCAGAACGTCCAGCACATCTTCCTGATGATTGAGTTGTAGAGATTCGATGAAGCTGCGTTCAAAATCCTGTACGTTTTCCAAGGGAACATCGTGGAGCAGACCGTGCGTGCCGCAATACAGAATAGCAATCTGTTGTTCTACCGGCATCGGACTATACTGAGGCTGAATCAGCAATTGTGCATTCTTACGTCCCTTGTCGATAGTCATCGCCGTAATGGGGTCCATATCACTGCTAAACTTGGAGAAGGCTTCCAGTTCACGATACTGTGCCTGGTCCATCTTCAAGGTTCCGGCCACTTTCTTCATCGCCTTAATCTGAGCGTTACCACCTACACGGGATACAGAAATACCGACATTGATAGCCGGACGGACACCTTGATTAAACAAGTCCGTTTCGAGGAATATCTGTCCGTCGGTAATAGAAATCACGTTCGTCGGGATATATGCCGAAACGTCTCCTGCCTGCGTCTCAATGATAGGCAGAGCCGTGAGTGAACCACCACCTTTCACGATACCTTTCAGGCTCTCCGGAAGGTCGTTCATTTCGCGTGCCACTTCTTCTTCCTTGATGATCTTTGCCGCACGTTCCAACAGACGTGAGTGCAGGTAGAAGATATCACCCGGATACGCCTCACGTCCGGACGGACGGCGAAGAATCAACGATACTTCCCGATAAGCAACTGCCTGCTTGGAAAGGTCATCATAAACCACCAGCGCATGGCGGCCGGTATCACGGAAATATTCACCGATGGCAGCTCCTGCAAACGGTGCATAATACTGCAACGCAGCCGGATCGCCTGCCGTAGCGGCTACGACAATCGTGTAATCCATCGCTCCATACTCACGGAGCGTATTTACGATAGAAGCCACGGTAGAACCTTTCTGACCGATAGCTACATAAATACAGTACACCGGGTCACCTGCCAGAAAGTTATTGCGCTGATTGATAATCGTATCAATCGCAATGGAAGTTTTTCCTGTCTGACGGTCGCCGATAATCAGCTCACGCTGTCCGCGTCCGATAGGAATCATAGCGTCTACAGCTTTCAAGCCCGTCTGTAACGGTTGGTTTACCGGCTGACGGTAGATAACTCCCGGCGCTTTGCGTTCCAACGGCATTTCATACAGTTCTCCGCCGATCAGCCCTTTTCCGTCGAGCGGTTCGCCCAGCGGGTCGATGACACGTCCCAGCATGCTTTCACCTACACGGATTGAGGCGATACGCTTGGTACGTTTCACTATAAAGCCTTCCTTGATTCTGTCGGTAGGTCCCAGCAGAACGGCACCTACGTTGTCCTCTTCGAGGTTCATCACAATGGCTTTGATGCCGTTGTCAAACTCCAGCAATTCGTTGGCTTCGGCGTTCCGCAATCCGTAGATACGTACCACTCCGTCGCTTACCTGGAGCACCGTACCGATCTCGTCGAGCTGCACGTTGGTATTGATACCTTCGAGCTGCTTGCGCAATATATCGGATACTTCGCTTACTCTTATATTTTCAGACATTATACAATTCTCCTATTCTTATCAATAAACTGTTGTTTCACTCGTTTCAACTGCGTGGCAATGCTTGCATCGAGCCGATAATCATTGATATCGAAGATGAAGCCCCCCTCTATCGAGGGATCGATCACAGTATCCAGTTCCATTTGGGCATGCAGAATATGTGCTGCTGCGGAACGGATCCGGTTTTCTGTCTCCTTGTCCACCGGGACTGCCGTAATCAGTTTGCCTACTCCGATGTGTTTCAGTTTCCGGTAAAGATCGAGATACATCAGGCTGATGAACTGCAAATAGCCTTCGCGCCTGTTTCGCAGAACCAGCGTGATGAAACGGACAAACTCTCTGCTGGATTCACCGTTACCATCGGCAGCCGTACATATCAGCGCCAACTTGTCCTTTACCGACACCACAGGATTATCAAGCACTTCGCGCAGTCCCGGCTGGACACGAAAACTGTGAGACAATGTGAAGAATTCGTTGTAGAGTCTATCCTCCACACCTTTCTCCTGAGCGTATTCGATCATCGCTTTGGCATATCGCATTGAGAGTACTCCGACTTCCATCTTCCTTAGTTCTTATTAGGGGTTAATACTTCATCCAGCATACGGTCGATCATTCCCATCTGGGATTCTTTGTCCTGAAGGTTCTTGCGGAGCACCTTCTCGGCGATATCGACAGAAAGCACAGCTACCTGTCGACGGATGTCGCGGATCGCTTCATCCTTCTCTATCTGGATTTGTTGTTTCACCGCATCCAGTTCTTTCTGTGCGGCTATCTCTGCTTGCTTACGGGCCTCGTGAACAATCTTGTCACGTTCTTCCATTGCCTCCTTCAAGATTCGTCCTTGTTCCTTGTTGGCAGCAGCCACAAGCGCCTCGCCCTCTTCCTTCAAATGAGCTAACTGGGCGTTGGCTTCCCTTGCCACCTCCAAGGACTGGTCGATATAGGTTTTACGGCCTTCCACCATCTTGATGATGATGGGGAAACCGTATTTCGCTAATATCACGAACACAACCCCGAATGCGACAAACATCCAGAACAACAGGCCACTATCAGGTAATAGTAATGACATATCTATTTAATATTACAGGAAGAATACCAGCAGACATACTACTACCGCCAACAGAGCCACACCTTCGATCAAGGCGGCGGCGATAATCATATTCATACGGATGTCACCCGAGGCTTCCGGCTGGCGTGCAATAGCTTCCATAGCCGAACCACCAATCTTACCAATACCCAAACCAGCTCCGATTACTGCAAGACCTGCACCGATAGCTGCACCTAATTTACTTACTCCTACTGCTGCTGCAGTGGCTTGTAACAATACTGATAGTAACATAATTTTCAGTTTTAAAATGGTTTATTTTCTCGTTTATTTATTTGCTCTCTCTTCGCGTTTATTCTGCTTTTACTTTTGCACCTTCCTGCGCCAGTCCGATAAATACGGCCGAAAGCATGGTGAATACATATGCCTGGATGAAAGCTACCAACAGTTCAAGCGCATTCATAAAAATGTTGAACAGTACGGAAGCTACCGTCAGTGTACCGTTGAGCGCAGGTCCCATGCTTGCCGAGATAAAGATCAGGCAAGTCAGTACCAGCATCGCCATGTGTCCCGCCAGCATATTGGCGAAAAGACGGATCATCAAGGCAAACGGTTTCGTAAAGATTCCGAAGAACTCGATGAAAGGCATCATCGGTACAGGCACTTTCAGCCACCAGGGCACATCCGGCCAAAAGATATCTTTCCAGTAATGTTTCGTTCCAAAGATGTTGACTGCAAGGAACGTACAGATTGCAAGCACCATAGTGATGGCAATGTTTCCCGTCACATTCGCACCACCGGGGAAGAACGGAATCAGCCCCATGATGTTATTAATGAAAATGAAGAAAAACGCAGTCAGCAGATACGGTGCAAACTTCCGGTAGTTGGGTCCGACACAACTCTTGATGATATCATCGTTCACCATCATGATAAACATTTCCATGAATCCGATAAAACCACCCGGTGCCAATGCTCCCTGCGGACGCTTCCTGTACCATTGCGCCACACTCAGCACGATAACCAGCAGCAGCACACTGTTGAACAACAAAGCGAATGTCACCTTCGTAATGGAAATATCCCACGGACGAACCTGCTCTCCGGCTGCATTATACTCCACCAGTTTGCCTTCGTACTTACTTCCTTCGGGGGCGACGGAGAGCCCTTCATAAGTGCCTCCATTCTCAGCGAGACGGGAAGAAAGGAACGTATGCCAACCTGTAGTAGAACTATAAACAATGATAGGTAATGGTATAGTAATGTGCGTTTTACCCCACGTCGTAATATGCCATTCGTATGAGTCGCCGATATGCCCGAACACGATCTCCTTCACATCGACCGTATTCTCTTTCTGCTCCTGCGGAGTCACATCTTCCTGTGTCTGCGCGAAGACCGGCAGACCGGCTACCAACATCAGGCAGAGCAGAAATATCGGAGCTACTATGTTACGCAACTGTTTCATTTTTATTCTTATTTTTCTTTTTCCGTTTCAGGTTCACTTCAAAGGAGAAGAAGAACCACGTTTCATATATCAGATACAACAGATAGAACGAGATAAACGTCAGCAAGAAAGCCTTGGCTTCTTCGCGTACTGCCAGACAATAAATCAGCAGCAGAATCAGCGAGAGAATCATTTTTATCATCTTCATTGCCAGATACAGCAGCGACAACTTCTGCGGAGCATGCCGCCGACACGCATCGAACATATAAATACTAAACAAACCGAAGATATAGAAATATACCGGTATAAACGGATATCCTCCGAAATAATGCCCCGGCAAGGCTATGTGTAAAATCACTGCTCCCGCTGCTCCGCTTAGTATAGCAAACAGCGTATTCAGTGCGATAAAATTCCGTTTAGTCTTACTAATGTTCACCATGTCGTTGTGTTTTTCTGCTGTATATTATCCATCTCGTCTTCCTTACGAGACACACACCGAAGCTGTCCCGTCACTCATTTCAACAAAACCACCCTGAATATCCAATGTATGCTCCTCACCGTCCATCGTGGTATAACCCAACGTTCCCGCTTTCAATGACGAGACGATCGGCGCGTGTCCCGGCAGGATAGAAAACGATCCTACCGTTCCCGGCAGTGTGACAATCTTCACTTCTCCGTCGAATACGCTCTTTTCGGGCGATACGATACTTAAATGCAATTCTTTCATCATGGAATGTTGTTTCGATTACTTTTTCGCTTGTTCCAGCAATTTCTTGCCTTTCTCTATCGCTTCTTCAATCGTGCCCACGTTCAGGAAAGCCTGTTCGGGGAGGTTGTCTACCTCACCGTCGAGAATCATTCTGAACCCTTTGATTGTATCCTCGATGCCTACCATCACGCCCGGAACGCCTGTAAACTGTTCGGCAACGGCAAACGGCTGCGAAAGGAAACGCTGCACACGGCGCGCACGGTTCACGACCAGTTTATCTTCTTCCGAAAGTTCCTCCATACCAAGGATGGAGATGATGTCCTGCAATTCCTTGTTGCGCTGCAAAATCTGTTTCACGCGCTGTGCTACGTCATAATGTTCCTGTCCCACGATGTGCGGGTCAAGGATACGGGACGTAGAAGCCAGTGGATCGACAGCCGGATAGATACCCAATTCCGTAATCTTACGGTCGAGCACGGTCGTTGCATCCAGATGGCTGAAGGTTGTTGCCGGAGCAGGGTCCGTCAAGTCATCCGCAGGCACATATACTGCCTGTACGGAGGTGATAGAACCTTTCCGGGTGGAAGTGATACGTTCCTGCATCGCACCCATTTCCGTGGCAAGTGTCGGCTGATAACCAACGGCAGAAGGCATACGTCCCAGCAGAGCCGAGACTTCCGAACCCGCCTGCGTGAAACGGAAAATGTTATCGATAAAAAACAGGATATCGCGTTTCTCACCTTCCTTGCCGGCATCACGGAAAGATTCCGCTACCGTCAGTCCGGACAATGCCACAGAGGCACGTGCGCCCGGAGGCTCGTTCATCTGTCCGAAAATCAAGGATACCTGCGACTTTTCCAGTTCATTATAGTCTACTTTCGAAAGGTCCCAGTCGCCCTTCTCCATACTTTCCTTGAAAGCCTCGCCGTAGCGGATAACGCCCGACTCGATCATTTCACGCAGCAAGTCGTTACCTTCACGGGTACGCTCGCCGACTCCGGCAAATACGGAGAATCCGTTATGTTTCTTGGCAATATTATTGATCAGTTCCTGAATAAGTACGGTCTTTCCTACACCGGCACCGCCAAAGAGTCCGATCTTGCCACCTTTGGCATACGGCTCCAGCAGGTCGATTACTTTGATACCCGTGAAGAGTACCTCCTGCACAGTTGTCAAATCTTCAAACTTTGGGGGATCACGGTGGATGGAATATGCGCCTGTACGGTCGAGACTCTTCATACCGTCGATAGAGTCGCCCACTACGTTCATCAGTCGTCCTTTAATCTGTTCGCCTATCGGCATTGTGATCGGGCCTCCGGTGGGATACACCTTCATGCCTCGCTGAAGTCCGTCAGTGCTGTCCATAGCCACGGTACGAACCGTATTCTCGCCGATGTGTTGCTGAACTTCTACAACCAGTATTTTGCCGTTTGGCCTCTTTATCTCCAGTGCGTCGTGAATGCTTGGCAGCATTAACTCTGCGTCCGTACCTTCAAAGTACACGTCGACCACAGGGCCGATCACCTGTGAGATATGTCCGATAATCTGTGACATAAGCAATCTTTATTTATATTATTCTTTCTTTACCTATCGAATTTTAGTAGCATGACAAGGAACGTTTCGCGTTTTATCTACTTTAATCTACTATAGTAAACAGTTAAATTTAGCTTTTGTTCAATCATGCCCGATTTCTTTTTAACAAAATAGTTTAATAAACAACCGCGCAAATGTAGAAACAAATTAGCATCGTTGTTCTTCCTTTTTCATTATTTGTCGTTCAATAACACTTGTTAGGCCAACAAAGACTACAAACAGACCAATATCGGAACATTCCAATTACGATTGTATAGTAAAACAAGCCTGTTAGTTATAAAATATCATTAAAACTATGACTTAACATCAAGTTTTCCCATTCAACGGTAATATTCAAACACTTAAACGAGTGATAAAATAGTAGCATATGCAACTAGTTTTATATCCGGGCACGTACGTCCTATTAAACACTCCCCATTTGCCTGAAGCGGAAAAGTTTTCGGCAAGAAAATTATAAATTCCTTAATTTTGCCACTTTGTTAAATGTCAGCAGAAAAAATAAGAAGCAAAAAACACTCTTCTGATAAAAAAAGAAGAAATTTGCTGCATTATTAATCCTAAAAATTATGGTAAAAAAAACCTTTTGGCTTTTGCCGAAAAAATCGGCAACTTTACGTTAAACGTAACAATGGTAGACAAAGCAGGCAATCCGTTGACAGTAGATGATATATCTCAATGTCACCTACCCGGATTCCCCATCTTATTCACTCAAAATGAATTACTTGAAATCCTTGCAAAAGAGATTTTCAAGCAACAGTTTCTTTGGAAATCCGTACAGGATAAAGACATCAAAGAGTGCAACAAAGAAGAACGGATCATCAAGCAGATACCGCTGATGCCACGCTGTCCGGATGTACTGAAAGGGCTGTTCCATTGCATCGAAATCCGCGACGAACGCTCTCCGAAGCATGCCATAGCCTATAAAAGCTGTCTGGGAAAACTGGAGGAGATGGTGAAAGACCAATGGGACGATTGGAACAGAAATCAGTCCTAATAATCGATTTGGTAAAAAAAGAGAAGTTCCTACCTTCGCAGCCGGAAGCCCGTGATAACTACACCACCCGCTTCCGGCAACTTATATATTATATTTCAAATGAGAAAGCACATGTACCAAGTGTCACTATTTATCAACACTTGGAGTAAAACTCCCACGACTATAACTTTTGAAGATTTTTTCGCAATGGTACGCAACGGACATTGGAAAGTGCCTACGGAAGGCCACCGCAGCTGTCTGGCAAAAGACCGCAAACACGACGCGCAAACCATCAAAGACAGCATGGCATGTGTCATCCCCGCAGGCATATGTAAGAATGGACACGCAAAAAACAACCTTACCTCCCTGTCACTCGCACTCTGCATCGACATCGACCATACGGACGAACAGACAAAGGATATTTTCGTACGTGCCTGCCTGCTCGAATACGTACTGGGAGCGTTTATCAGCATCTCCGGACGTGGTGTTAAGTTGTTCATTCGTATAGATATCGATGGAGTAAACGATTATCCTGCCATTTATGAAGCGACGGCAAAGCTCGTTTCCACCGTTCTCGGCGTAGAGAACGACGGGAAATGCAAGGATATCACCCATCCCTGCTTCGGATCATACGACCCGGACGCATACTACAACGGTGACGCAAAGGCCGTCAACGACTTTCTGCCGAACGGTGCACTCACTCCGCGCGTCACCTACGCTCCCGTCACTTCCGCTCCCCGCACCACCTGCACTCCCACCTCTTTCTCCAACGGACATCCGCCTGCGATGCCGGGTAACCGGATTTCCGCCGCTCCCTTCGTACAGTCCTACCTCACCCTCTACCCTGCCGCAACGGGCGACCGGAACGGAACCGTTTTCCGGCTCAGCTGCGCTGCCTGCAAACGCGGCATCGACCGTAACGAACTGACCACCGAATTGGTTCGCACCTTGGAAGAAGACAACTTCCGTGAGCCCGAAATCGCACGTACTGTAAAATCAGCTTACCAGAATGTAATGACTGCGGCAGAGACGGAAAGCTTCGAAAATCCTCCTTCAAATTCCAGTAAAGTCCAAAAGTCCGTTATAGGATTTTCAGAAAACGAAAATCCGGCAGAAAAGGAGGATAAAATCATCGGAGAAGAGCTCAGAGAGCAGACTCCGACCTTTCCTGACGAAATTTACGATCTCATTCCCGCCATCTTCAAGGAGTGCGTCTCCATCGCAAGAGACGAGCGTGAAAGGGACGGACTCTTGTTGTCATGTATTACCACGATAAGCAGCATGCTCCCCAGTGTAAGCATCCGCTACAACCGACGGAATTATCAGCCCAATATCTACTGTATCGTCGTAGCTTCCTCCGGTGCCAACAAGAACCTCATCGGCTATGGCATACGCCTGCACAAGCACTATTGTGAGTATTGGGAGAAGCAGAGTCTGAAGATCGAAAAGGAATACAAGAAAGCACTCAGGGACTACACCCTCTCCTTGCAGGCGATACGCAAAAAGAATACTGCCGCCACCAACCTGCCGGACGAACCGGAGGAGCCGAAGCTGGCATTTCCGCTGATCCCTGCCGACATCAGCCGTGCACAGCTCATCACTCACCTCATCAACAACCAAAGTTGTTCTTCCTTGCTCACCAGTACCGAAGCCAGCAGCGTCAGCACAGCCCGCAACCAAGATTACGGACACTTCGACGATATCCTCTGCAAGGCATTCGAGCACGAACTGATCAGTTCGTCCTACAAGATCAACGGACGACATCCGCTGAAAGTGGAATATCCCTCCCTGTCGGCTTTTCTCACCGGCACTCCATCCAGCCTCATTTTATTCATCCCGACCATGGAGACAGGGCTGTACAACCGCTTTCTGATCAATACCTTCAGACTTCCGGCAGCATGGCAGGATGTGTTCGCGGAGGAAAAGGTGCGGGCGGACGATCTCTTCAACGAGTTGTCCATGCGCTTCGCACAGATGGCATTGTTTCTGAAAGATTCTCCTACGGAAGTAAAGCTGACAGATACACAGAAAAAAGAATTCAACCGGGTATTCACGCAACTGCTCAAAGATACGGACCAGTTAGGTAATGATGACCTGCTGGGGGTGGTGAAACGTTATGGAGTGATAACGGCACGCATCTGCTGCATTTTCTCCGCCATCGACAAGGGAACCATGAGAATGGAAACACCCGAAGTATACTGCTCGGACGCACATTTCAAAGCAGCGCTCGCCATCGTGCTGTGTTGCTTCGAACATAGCAAACTGGTCAGTACTTCGGTAAAAAGCTCTGCCGAAGATACGAAACCATTACAATCGCCCGATAATCTCTCGCGACTTCTGACGAAACTCAAAAAGAGTTTTTCAGCCAAAGAAGCATGTGCTTTGGGAGAGGAATTGAACCTCTCAAGAAGCACCGTTTACTACTTATTGAATAAAGGCATTAAAGCAGGGAGAATCAGCAAGTTAGGTCACGGTTCGTATATTCTGAAAATCTAATATGGACTTTCTGGACTTTACTGGACTTTGAAAGGGGAAATTCGTGACTTTTACTTCATTGTCACAAGAAAAAAACAATAAGTCTTATTAGCATATCGAAATTAGCTATTAGCAAAAACAAATTAGCTAATAGCTAATCGAAATATGCTAATAGCTAATTTGTTTCTTCCTTACAGACGGACGACTTATCAAGAAACAGATTCACGACTCATCGAAAAACAGATTCACGGCTCATCGAGAAACTTCACGATCAGCCTCACCTGTCTGCTGCTATAAGCATGATCGTTTTTTCCTTCTCCACCGCTATACATAGCGTCATAAAGTTCTTTATTATTTCTGATCCATCCCCGTAGTTTCTGCATGGCATAAATCAATGGCAAATGTGGATTGTATTTGTGAGCCAGCTCCGACTTCAAATACGGACGGATGACAAACGGTTCTTCTTCCGCTTCTTCTTTTTCTGTTTTCATATCGTTGTTATTAAGTTCTTTCGTACTTCAAATATACTAAAACATATTTGCGCACACAAGCAAACAAGTAAAATAAAATCAATCAGAAATAAAGTAAATACATTCTGAACGAAAGTACGACGAAGTACGATAAAGTACGTATTCTCATGGCTTAGAAACAGGCTATCTTTGACACATCGAAAGAAAGAAACAGAGCTCATTCTCTCTCCCGACACTGATCGAGTGACAGCAATCAGTAATTATTAATTTATATTTTTCTAAATCTTTAATTTATCATTATGGCAATACCATTTAAAAGAATGGGTCGTAAAGACCCGCGAAAAATTGACGGGGTGCTGAAGTACCACCCCCAACTGGTGACGATGGGCCAAAGTGTAGACCTTGACGGCATCGCCTACATCATGAAAGACAAGAGTTCCCTCTCCCTGGGCGACATCCAAAGCGTACTGACCAACTATGTGGAGGCAATGCGAGCGGCGCTCTTCGACGGAAAATCGGTCAATATCAGAGACTTCGGTGTATTCAGCCTATCCGCCCATACGCTGGGAGCAACCACGAAAGAAGAGTGTACGGTGAAGAATATCAAATCTATACAGATCAACTTCCGCCCTTCCAGCAGCGTCCGCCCCAACCTGACGTCTACCCGTGCCGGTGACAAGATCGAGTTTCTCGACCTCGAAGCCCCGAAAAAGAAGAAAGGCGACGAATCAGGAGAGGACAACAACCCCGGTGGCGGTGGAAACGAAGGCGGCGGAGGCGACGAGGAAGCTCCGGACCCGACAGTGTAAGAAGTGGAGAGTTGAGAGTTGGTAATCAATGTACGAGAGGTTGATAGTTAGAATTAGTGGCTTTATGAGGAAGATTCATTTAATTGTGATTCACTGTTCTGCAACGCGGGCAGACAAGGAGTTGACGGCTTTTGATCTGGATACGATGCACCGCCGGCGGGGATTTAACGGGACAGGTTATCATTACTATATCCGCAAGGATGGAACAACGCATCTTACCCGTCCGGTGGAACGGATCGGGGCACATGCGAAAGGTTTTAATGCGGAGAGTATCGGAATTTGCTACGAAGGCGGCCTGGACTGCCGGGGACGCCCGGCGGACACACGGACACCGGAACAGCGGGCAGCGCTCCGGCTGCTGGTGCATCAGTTGCAAGAGAGATTCCCCGGTTGCCGGGTGTGCGGTCATCGCGACTTGTCGCCGGATCGCAACGGTAATGGAGAGATTGAGCCGGAGGAGTGGATCAAGGCGTGCCCGTGCTTTGAGGTAAAGGAGGAAAGTTATCGGGAGTAATCGATCATTCGGTAATGATTCACTTAGTAATCAATCATATAAAGAGTCGGAAAGGAGGTGTGTAGAGTTATGGCAGTCAAGAGATCCCTTTGGGATACCATTTTGAAAGTAGTCATCGCGGTGGCTTCGGCAGTGCTGGGTATTGTAGGCGGTAATGCGATGAGTCTGTAAGATCAGAGAAATAACAATGTCATAAACGTGAGAGAGAGGATGCAGGTTCAGACTTCTGTCCTCTCTCTTTATTTATAAATCTAAGTACAGTATAAACGTTGATATTCTTCCTAGAAAGAAGGAGTTATCATCAGAAGTAGTAGCGCAGCCCACCCAGCAGGTTAAAGCGGGTGATTCCACAACGTTCGTCTTCTTTCAGCAGCATCCAGTCCTGTTTGGGCATACTTCCACCGATCCCGTTCAGAGTCAAGCCGAGTCCCCAATTAGATGAAAGCATGTACTCAAATCCTAATGTGGCATGAAGGCCGAATCCGGCAGCATTGTAGAAAGGATCATGATAAAGGAAAACGCCGACACCAACGCCTGATTTTAAGATCCATCTGTCAAATTTTGTACGGCTTACCCACTCCGGAGCTATATAGGAGAACATCATGTCGCCACCGGAGAATGACTTCTTGAAACCAGCATATTGAAGTCCGATTCCCATCCCACCGTTCCAGACATGTTCGTAAGCGAGCTTCCATTCAACTCCTCCTTTCGAATCTAACGCCCTACCGTTGATATCATAAATCTTGCTGATCACCCATCCATATCCGAAGCTCGCTTCAAACGTGTTGGCAGGCGCTTTTCTGCTTTCTGCATAGTCTTTAGCAATAACCAGGTCGAGATCTATTACGTCTTGTACAGGATTTGTTTTCAGTGTATCCACACTTTTATCCGACAACCGCAGCATCAGTCCGGAAATCTGATGACAGGAACTTCCCCAAAAAGAAGGTTTCTGGTGATTAGTGATGGCGAGTCCATTGCCACCAATCTTTCCTGTAGCCTCTTGTGCAAGATGTAATACCTGATCATAACGGCAATTCGTAGAAGTACCCCGATCCACTACTGATACACGCCCGATAGTCTCGGCTGTATTGGGCACTTTTTCTCCCAAACCGATGACATAGACCGAATCTGCCGGAATAATATCCGGATAGGTTCTTACAATGTTAGTGACCACTTTAGGTGAACAGGAAGTCAGTAATAGCATAGCAGTAGCTGCCAATAGTTTAGTCTTTTTCATGTTTTTCATTATTAGTTATATAAGAGAAGATGATGAGAGAGAATCAAAAGCAATATTCACTATCCTTTTGCTTTTGACTCACTCTCATTCTTTTTATTTAGTATACCTCTACTTTCTCGACGATTCGTTTCGCTTTATCACGCAACGCATCCAGATCGGAGTTCAGCGGTGCATAGCAAAGTACGACTCCCATGCGACGGTTGACGCGGGTAAACGGCTTGCCGAAGATGCGCAGATAAGTGTCTTCTTCTTTCGTCACTTCTTCCATGCCACGATATTGAGGACGTTCCTGACTCGCTATCGGAGAAAGGATAACGGCACTTGCACCGATCCGCTCCTGCTTGATGCCGGGGATGGGCAGACCGAGTACGGCACGCAGGTGAAGTTCGAACTCATTCAGATTCTGTGTTCCTGCCAATGTCACCATGCCCGTATCGTGCGGACGGGGAGAAAGCTCGGAGAAGTAGACTCCGTTTTCATGGCTCAGGAAGAATTCCACTCCCCAAAGTCCGGCACCAGTCAAGGCACGGGTTACTTTTTCCGCCATTTCTTCGGCTTCTTTCAAGTGTGCAGGGTCGATGTGTGCAGGCTGGAAACTCTCACGGTAATCACCGCCTTTCTGTACGTGTCCGATAGGAGGACAGAACAGCGTAGGTCCGTTTTTCTGTGTAACGGTGAGCAGGGTGATTTCACTGTCGAATTTGATAAATTCTTCGATGATCAGTTCGCGGATATCGCCACGGCTGCCACTGCATCCATATTCCCAGGCATGTTCAAGCTCGTCGGCACTCTTGACGAGAGACTGTCCTTTGCCGGAAGAAGACATCAACGGTTTGACGACACAAGGGAAACCGATTTTGGCGGCTGCTTCCTTCAGTTCGTCCAGTGTCTTGGCATAAAAATAGTTGGCTGTTTTCAAGCCGAGTTCTTTGGCGGCAAGGTCACGGATCGCCTTACGGTTCATCGTGAAGTTGACGGCACGGGCACTGGGCACTACCTGAATTCCTTCTTTTTCAAAGTCATAGAGACGCTCTGTGCGGATGGCTTCTATCTCCGGAACGATGATGTCCGGATGATGTTTTTCGACAACGCGTTCCAATGCTTCACCGTCCAGCATGTCGAAGACTTCAAATTCATCGGCAACTTGCATAGCAGGTGCTCCGGCATAAGAATCACAAGCAATGACGTGTTGCCCCTTGCGCTGTGCAGAGATCACAAACTCTTTTCCTAACTCTCCGGAACCGAGTAACAGTATTTTCTTCATTATTTTGAGTGTTTTATGTTAGTGATGCAAAATTAGTATATTTCTTTTTATTAATGACGTACCTTAGGATATTTATTGTGGAAACGGAAACCGAGTCCGAGCATCAGATAGTTGGGCGTCTGGAAGTTCTGCAAATTGTATCCGATGTGAAGAAAGGAACTGCGGGTAACGGCTATTTTCAATGCAAGAATCTGGTAAAAGCCTCTCATATCGCCACGGCTGAGCACGTTGGCTCCCATGCCGACACCAATGGTAAAATAAGGCATCACGTATTCCGCACGTCCCGAAAGTCCCAAGGCCAGCTGATGCTGAATGCCCGGTTTCAGGAACTCACGTTTAGAACTGCTGCTTCCATATTCTACAATTACATCTTCCCTATATACATTGGCACTGCCATCATAGACACCGTCCAGTGAAGCTCCCACGCGAAACTTATAACCCAGATTATACATCGGGGTAAAATTGAATCCGGCAACGGGATACGCATTGGGAGATGCGATCTGCTTCTCTCCTACCCACACTCCCTTCCGACGCCATGACCCGAACAGCACGACATCATAACTGATATGCCGGGGAAAACGGGTGATGACAGGCTGATAGAGTGATTTCGAGAGGTCTTCTTCCGTACGATTGAAATTGTAGACGAGTCCGATCTTGGCTCCGGCAGTATTGATTCCGGCATTCGGGAATTTAGTGTTACCATTGGAGAAGTGCGTGAAATCGCCTCCGACAATCAGATCGAAGTAACGGGAAAACGCCCAGTTTATGTAAACTCCGGCATTGATATAAGCATTCATCCGTGAACCGACCGCACCATTATAGGAATTATAATAATTGTCGTATGGCTTCCATCCGGCGGACAAACCGAAATTCCACTCATAATTGAGCGAGGCACGGGGAGAGAAACGGACAATTCGTGCTCCCTGAAACACATAAAATGAGAAAGGATCGCCCAACTGTTTTTTATCGCCAAAGGTGGTAAGGGATACGCCGATACCCTGATAAGCTCCACCGTAAATACGGTCGGCACAAGTATTGGGGCGAAACTTGAACGAGTATTTCAAGTGGGCGGCAAACGATATCTGAATCGGTTTCCAGCGTTCGTTCTCTCCTTGCAGGAAGGGGTTGGTAGGAAATACATATTGCGGACGGGCTTCCATTCCCAAACGATGGATAAAACCAGAAGACTCCTGCCCTGCCAAAGGAGTCTTCGGCAGGCAAAACATGATGGAACAAAGAGCGATGGTTTTCCATCTCAGGGTCTTGTTTCTCATAGTGCCGTCATTGTTAGTCTCCAGATCCTGACGGTTTCATAAATCAAGGGTCTCAATAAACTTGGCAACATGATAACCATCCATCAGTCCGTGATGACAAGTGACGGAAATGGGGAGCATCAGCTTCTCTCCTTCCCGAAAGTATTTTCCGGTGGATATTTTGGGGACGCTATCGCCCGAACGCATGTTCGAAGGGTGTTTCATATCTGTAAAGGCCAGCCATGGGACAGCCGAATAGTGAATGGCGTTGGGATGGAAAGTTCCTCCTTTGTTCAGTCCGGTGGTGGCTTGCAGCCGCTCCATTTCGGTTTTCGCCTTACGGATAAAAGTGAGCTCATCGGGATCGTACTCAAAGGCGGCAAAAGAAAAAGTATGATCGGCACGCCCTACTGTCGCTTCGGGAAGAAGACTGTCATAGCAGACTACCTTGTCGCCCTCGATGCGGTAACGGAATTCCTCGACTTTGCTTGCGGCAGTGATGATACGATGTAATAGTAAAAGAGAAAAGGAGACGCCTTTGTCTTTAGCCTCCTGATAAGAACGGGTACAGTCTACATGAACTGTCACTCCGAAAAAGGGATCATCGAATGCGCTGAAATGTTCAAAATGCTCTTTTCTGTTCCATGTTGCAATGTCAATGATCTTTTCTATCTGATTCATCCTAAATACTCTTTTTATTATAAGTAGTGACTAAAAAGTCGGTTGTATCTACACTAGGGCTGACTAAAAGTCGGCAGTATCTTAAATCTCCTCCTTCGGGAAGGAGGAGATTTAAGATAGTACTGACTTTTTAGTCAGCCTCTCAGATTTTGCTTTTACTTAATTAGTAATTATAATGATTGGGAGAGACATTTGTCTGTATCTGCCATTCGGACGACCGCGGAGGAGGAAGAATGACAGACTGGACCCAATCTTGTTTTAAATCCTACTGATGCTGTTCACGCAACAGATCGTTCACCGTTTTCACCGGATTGAAAGTGGTAAGAGGAACTTCTACGAATACTGTGTTCCAGTCGCTCATCGCACCATTCCATAAGCCGGGAAGTTCAAGCGCTTTCAGGTCTTTTCCGTTCTTTGATTTATAAGAAATGAAGCCGGTCGCCTTATCTACATATTTCACCAGGTCGAACTTGTGACCTTTATAATCGCGTACGGCACAAACCAAGTCTACCGGATTGAAGTGCGTACCCTTTTCGAACATTTCCTTTTTGGCAGGATCGTTCATGTCGATCTGAGAGCTTTCGAGGATTTGCAGTGAGATAGTTCCGTCACTGTTATAAGCAAGGAACGGACCGCCACCCGGCTCACCTACATTCTTCACCATACCGCATACACGCATCGGACGGTTCAATTTGTTCTTCAGGTAGATCACCAGTTCGGCATCTTCGAGGTTCTTCGTTTCGGGATTCTTGCAGAAAAGTTGTTTTTGCAGGAATTGGAGAATTTCCATGATTTGCTCGTGCGTATACTTTCCGCTGTCGAGCAGTTCGAGGTATTCGAATGCCTTTTTCTGCAAGGACACGAGTACGCCGGCAATCAGTTTTTTATAAGTAACGGTGTCGGCTTTCAGTTTATCGGGTACTACGTTGTCGATATTCTTAATGAAGATAATATCAGCGTCGAGATCGTTCAGGTTCTCGATCAGTGCACCGTGCCCACCCGGACGGAACAGGAGTTTACCATTGTCTCGGAACGGCTGGTTGTCCATATCGGCAGCGATGGTGTCGGTATTTGGTTTCTGTTCGGAGAAGGTGATGTAATAGTCTACTCCGTAACGTTTGCCGAATGCTTCGGCTTTCTCTTCCACCAGTTTCTTGAAGAGTTCTCGATGTTCGGTAGAGACAGTGAAGTGTACGTTTACTTTACCACTTTTTCCGGCTGCATACATAGCGCCTTCGGCAAGATGTTCTTCCAGTGGAGTACGTGAACCTTCGGGATATTTATGGAATTTGAGCAGACCTTTCGGAAGTGCTCCGTAGTTGAGTCCGGCAGTTTCGAGAAGGGCAGCTACTACGGCTTTGTAATTACCTTCTTCCATCAGCCCCGGAATATCTTTTCCGGCTGTACGCTGACAAGCTACATTCAAGTCGTCATAGAAAGCAAAATCCTTGATTCCGTCGAAGAATGCCTGCTCAAACTTTGTAGTAGGTTTGTCATACTCTGCGGACAGAAACTCGAACAGATTCTTGAACATACGACTGGCAGCGCCCGAAGCAGGAACAAACTTCACGATGATTTTATCCGTATTCTTATAAGCATCCCATGCAGTCAGATATGCGTTCTTTTCTTCTGCGTCAGGAGCCAATATGCCTTTTTCTATGGAAGCGGCAGCGTCCAGTTTCAAATAAGGAAAACCCGTCTGGAAGCAAGCCAGCTGTTCTGCTATCTGCGCCTCCGTGATGCCTTTCTTGGCAAGCAACTCTTTGTCCTGTGTCGTTATCATAATATCTATTTTTATTAATTGATGCCCAAAAATACAAAATGTTATTTACTTCTTGCCGAATAACCGGGAAAAAAAGTAATTTTACGTCGAATTAACAAGATTGAATATGGACGACTTTTTTACATCGGAGGAAAAGAAGGAGCTTTTTTCACTCTACAGGCATCTGTTGCAATCTGCCGGAGATACGATTTTCTGGAGGGATTGCCAAAAATTAAAGAAACATCTTATCAAAGCCGCCCAGTGTAACGGGCTGCAACGCAATAACTTCGGGATGAATCCCGTCATCAGAGATTTACAAACGGCAGTTATCGTAGCCGAAGAAATCGGCATGAAAGGTTCGTGTCTGGTCGGCATCATGCTTCACGAAATAGTGAAGGCACATATCCTGTCTATCGAAGAAGTGAATGCCGAATATGGCGAAGATGTAGGCAGTATCATCAAAGGACTGGTGAAAACAAACGAACTGTACTCCAAAAGTCCGGCGATAGAATCGGAGAATTTCCGCAATCTCCTGCTCTCTTTTGCCGAAGATATGCGCGTCATCCTGATTATGATCGCAGACCGTGTGAACATCATGCGCCAAATCAAGGATACAGGCAACGAGGAAGACCGGGTGAAAGTAGCGAACGAAGCTGCTTACCTATATGCTCCGCTGGCCCACAAACTGGGACTTTACAAGCTGAAATCGGAATTGGAAGACTTGTCGCTGAAATATACGCAGCGGGAAACCTACTACTTTATAAAGGAGAAGCTCAACGAGACGAAAGCATCCCGCGACAAGTATATCGCTTCTTTCATCGATCCTATCCAGAAGAAGGTAAAGGAAGCCGGACTGAAGTTCGACATCAAGGGACGTACCAAATCCATCCATTCCATCTGGAATAAGATTCAGAAGCAGAAGACTCCGTTTGAAGGTATCTATGACTTGTTCGCTATCCGTATCATTCTGGATTCCGAACCGGACCCGGCCAAAGAAAAGCAGGAATGCTGGCAGGTCTATTCTATCGTAACGGATATGTATCAGCCGAACCCGAAACGTCTGCGGGACTGGCTCTCGATTCCAAAGAGCAACGGTTATGAATCGTTGCACATTACCGTGATGGGCCCGGAAGGAAGATGGGTGGAAGTACAGATCCGTACCCGCCGGATGGACGAGATCGCTGAACGGGGACTCGCCGCACACTGGAGATACAAAGGTATCAAAGGGGAAACAGGACTGGACGAATGGCTGACTTCGGTACGTGAAGCGCTTGAAAATGCGGATAACGACTCACTGAAAGTGATGGATCAGTTCAAAATGGACCTCTACGAGGATGAGGTATTTGTATTCACGCCTAAAGGAGACTTATTCAAACTTGCCAAAGGAGCTACTGTGCTCGATTTCGCATTCCACATCCATAGCAAACTGGGATGCAAGTGTATCGGTGCGAAAGTAAACGGCAAAAATGTACAGCTCAAACAGAAACTGAACAGCGGTGATCAGGTAGAAATCATGACGTCGAATACCCAGACTCCCAAACAGGACTGGCTCAACATCGTGACGACTTCCAAAGCCCGCACCAAGATACGGCAGGCACTCAAAGAGATGGTAGCACGCCAGCACGATTTCGCCAAAGAGACACTGGAACGGAAGTTCAAGAACCGGAAGATGGAGTATGACGAAGCCACCATGATGCGCCTGATCAAGCGGCTGGGCTTTAAAAATGTGACAGAGTTTTATCAGAAGATTGCTGACGAGACATTGGATGTCAACGACATTCTGGACAAATACCTTGAACAGCAGAGACGGGACAATGACACGCACGATGAGATTGTGTATCGCAGTGCCGAAGGATATAATTTGCAGGCAACTCAGGAAGAACCTAGTTCAAAAGAGGATGTACTAGTCATTGATCAGAATCTGAAAGGACTGGAATTTAAACTGGCCAAATGCTGTAACCCGATCTATGGGGATGATGTATTCGGATTTGTAACCGTGAGCGGAGGTATCAAGATTCACCGGGCAGACTGTCCGAATGCCAATCAGATGCGCGAACGGTTCGGATACCGGATTGTTAAAGCGCGTTGGGCTGGCAAGTCAGTCGGTACGCAGTATCCGATTACGCTGCGCGTAGTAGGTCATGATGATATCGGCATTGTTACCAATATTACTTCCATCATTTCCAAAGAGAATGGAATCAGTCTGCGGTCCATCGGAATCAATTCCAACGACGGACTATTCTCCGGAACGCTTACGGTCATGGTGGGTGATACCGGACGACTGGAAGCGCTGATCAAAAAGCTGCGGACAGTGAAGGGAGTTAAACAGGTAAGCAGAAACTAAGCACTCTATGCTAACAGCAAATCTGTTGACAGGTCTTTAATAAAAAGACTGGCATTATCTCCGTCAGGATAACGCCAGTCTTTTTATTTATGATAGACAATCATGTCACGGAAATAGTGCGAAACGATTTATCTCACTTTCTTTCTCTTATAATATGGATATGTAACCAGTATAAAGAAAATCAAAGCAATCACAGCTACCACCTGTCCTGTATAGAGCATCTTATCCGCTTCCAAATCGAAGTAACACGCAACAGCTATTCCGGATGCGAATCCGACTTCGCTGGCCAACAGATGAGTGGTATTTGCCGTACCCCGCTGACAATGATGTGACAGTTTCACGAACATGACCAGAAATTCCGGCATCACCAACCCCAGTCCCAAACCCAAGAGTATGGAAGGTACGCCTACCGGAAAGCCGGAGGCCAGTAGAGTGATGGCTACAATCTCCAGTATGATGCCGACGAGCACCAGCCGCAAAGTTTTTTCTTTCAGAATAAACAGACGCGCCAGCAGCAGGGAGGCAAGATATCCGATGCCCGTACCGACAAAGAACGGTATAGGGATTCCACTGCTTCCCCATACGGAATCGTTAAGGAAACGGTGTACAAGCGGAATCAACAACCCCGGAACGAAGGTGATCAGAATCATATTGATGGCAGGCACCCATCCCCGCAACAGCAAAAAGCGATCGAATGAATAAAGCCTGGTCACAATCGGTGCACGGAAAGGCACATACACTCCGGATACCATCAAAACACCTGCTGCTCCGGTAATCACCGATACGGACAATAGATTTTTAAAGGAATAGCTCTGATAAAGCCAGACACCCAGAACAATGCCTATAATCATCCCCAGACGTGCCATCCAGGAGAAACTGACATTTCCGGCACTGCGAAGTGTAGCGTTCGTTATGTCAATGGCAAGTGTGATTCCTGCGGTGGTAGCGATTCCGAAAGCCAGTCCCTGTACGGTGCTCAACAAGATAAGTTCCGTGATGTTCGTCACAAAGGCGTATCCTGCCGTTGCTGCCACCATCGTGGCAAAAGAGAACATACATACGTACTTACGCTTATAAGCATCTACGAGATAAGCATGGAACGGACCGATAAGGAACATTCCTAAAGTGAAAAAAAGAAAGATCACTCCTGTCTGTGCCACCGGTACTCCGAGACGGTCTGCCATCTCAACGGAAAGTACCGGAAACAAGATATACAAGGAGATAAACAACAGCAAATTAGCTACGCATATCCGCATAAAATGAACTGTCCACAATTTAACTGCCATATACTGTTTTAATATTGTTCCTTCTCGTTAGGGAAGTCGCAATTCTTCACGTCGGATACGTAACGGCTGATAGCGTCAGTCATCACCGTATACAGGTCTGCATAACGACGTAAGAAGCGCGGACGGAATCCGTTGTTCATTCCAAGCATATCCTGAATGACCAATACTTGTCCGTCAACATGACCACCGGCACCAATACCTATAATAGGTATCGTCAGTTCGGAAGCCACACGTTCTGCAAGAGTAGCCGGTATCTTTTCGAGTACGATGGCAAAGCAGCCTGCCTCTTCGAGAAGATGAGCATCACGAATCAGCTTTTCAGCTTCGTTGTCATCTTTGGCACGTACCGTGTAAGTACCGTATTTATTAATAGACTGAGGCATCAGTCCCAAGTGTCCCATCACCGGAATACCCGCACTGATGATACGCTTCACCGTATCGATGATTTCTTCTCCGCCTTCCAGTTTCAAAGCATCGGCATGGCTTTCCTTCATAATGCGGATGGCAGAAGCAAGACCTTCCATTTCGTTACCTTGATAGGAACCGAAAGGCATGTCTACTACGACCATAGCGCGTTTTACGCCACGTACTACTGATTTAGCGTGATAAATCATCTGATCGAGAGTAATAGGCAATGTAGTCACATTACCCGCCATCACGTTCGAAGCGGAGTCGCCTACCAAAATTACGTCCATTCCCGCACCATCTACGATCTGTGCCATTGTGTAATCATAAGAAGTAAGCATAGATATTCTTTCGCCTCTTTGCTTCATTTCAACCAGGCGATGAGTAGTCACCTTTCTTGTGTCATCTGATATATAACCAGCCATGTTTCTTAAATTTTAAATTAAAACTAGAAATTAAATAAGGCGTCAACGCCATCAAAAATTGCGGCAAAGTTATAACATTTCTTTCATAAGTGAGAAAGAAAAAGAAAAAATCCTTTCAAACACCTCCCCAAGTTAATGAGAAGGCGGCCAAAAAGACAAATTAAGAAGATAATAAGAAAGAACTAACGGTGCAAGGCCAATAAGTGTTCAAAGGTCATTTCCGAAAAGTCATCTATTATATAATGTGCTTTTCCGGTGATGGCCTCTCTTGTATTGGTAGTGGCAAGACCGATAACAGTGGCACCGGAAGTCATTCCGGCTTGCAGACCGTGGAAGGAGTCTTCGAACACGTACGAGTTTTCGGGAGTAGCACCGAATATTTCCATACCGAGCAGGAAACAGTCGGGAGCGGGTTTAGAACGGGCAAACATTTCTCCGGTCAGGATGCGGTCTACCATTCCTTTAAATTCGGGATGGGCGTTATAGACGTTTTGCATCTTCTCTTCGTTGGAGCTGGTTACAACGGCTATTTTTGCTCCGTGTTTACGAAGATCGGCAATAAAAGCTTCTACACCGGGGATGTACTCATAGGACATGCTTTTCTCATAAATATTGAGTCCGGCCGTAATCTCTTGTTGAGCTTCGGGGAGGTCCGAGAAATATTTCTCGTAAATCTGGGTCAGCGTCTGTCCCTTGATGCGACGGCCGAAGTCTTCTTCATTCAGATATTTACGTCCTTGTTCATCCCAGAAAACAGTGTACTGTGTTTCCGTATCCATGATGACACCATCAAAATCGAACAGTGCCGCAATTGTCTTTGTTGTATCCATACGTAATCTTTCTTTTTACCTAAAACGTTAAACCTTGTGTATTGAATTGTGCAAAGTTCCGAATAATCATCGAATCAGGCAAATAATTCGTACCTTTGCCCCACTTAAAAAAACGTAACATTCGTTTTCATCCAACAATCCATACGAGCGCATGAGCAAAAACGATCCGCACATATTAGGAAAAGAAAGCATCGGTAAGCTACTGTTGCAATACTCCATTCCCGCTATCATCGGGATGACAATCACGTCTATCTATAATATCATCGACAGCATCTTCATCGGTCACGGTGTGGGTGCGATGGCTATTGCCGGACTGGCGGTGAGCTTTCCTTTGATGAATCTGGTCGTTGCTTTCTGTACACTCGTTTCGGCGGGTGGTTCTACCATCGCTTCTATTCGCCTGGGACAGAAAGATATGAAAGGGGCTACGGAGATTCTGTCACATACGCTGATGCTCTGTATCACAAATTCTTTCTTTTTCGGTATCCTGTCTTTTATCTTTCTTGATGATATACTGACTTTCTTTGGTGCCAGTCCCGACACACTGCCTTATGCACGGAGTTTTATGCAGGTGATTTTATTGGGAACTCCCATCACATACACGATGATCGGCCTGAATAATGTGATGCGTGCCACCGGATATCCGAAGAAAGCGATGCTTACTTCTATGGTAACGGTAGTAGCAAATATCATCCTCGCTCCTATCTTTATCTTTCACTTTGAATGGGGAATGCGGGGAGCGGCTACAGCAACGGTCATCTCACAGCTGATCGGAATGGTATGGGTGGTGAGCCACTTCTGCAAGAAAGACAGTACGGTGCATTTTGAGGGAAAGGTCTGGAAAATGAAAGGAAGGATTGTAGAGAGTATTTTCGCTATCGGCATGTCTCCTTTCCTGATGAATGTCTGTGCTTGTGCCATCGTTATCGTGATTAATAATAGTTTGCAGGAACATGGAGGCGACATGGCTATCGGTGCTTACGGAATCATCAACCGGTTGCTGACGCTTTATGTCATGATCGTATTGGGACTGACGATGGGCATGCAGCCGATTGTAGGCTACAACTTCGGAGCACAGAAGATAGACCGGGTGAAACAGACGCTAAAGCTGGGAATTATTTCCGGTGTAGTGATTACAAGCAGTGGCTTTCTGATTTGCGAGTTTTTCCCTCATGCAGTATCGGCAGTCTTCACGGATAGTGATGAGTTAATCGGACTTGCGGTGGACGGTCTTCGGTTGACTGTACTTATGTTCCCGTTTGTAGGAGCACAGATTGTAATCGGTAACTTCTTCCAAAGTATAGGCAAAGTAAAAATAAGTATTTTCCTTTCGTTGACGCGGCAGTTGCTTTATTTGCTTCCTTGCCTGTTGTTATTCCCGCATTGGTGGGGACTGAAGGGAATATGGATCAGTCTGCCGGTATCGGACTCTTTAGCATTTATTACGGCAGTTATCAGTCTGATGATTTATATAAAGAAAGTATCGAAAGAACATCCGATAGCAGATAAAGTGGCGGAATAAAGCAAAAAGGACGCTATGCTAAAAGATATATCAGTATGAAAAATATTTAGGCACGAATACACGGATTAAGATTACTTCTGCAATGAATGCATCTCATAAAAGCCGCGTTAATCCGTGCCTAAAAGATAATAATATTCTTATTCGCTCTTTATACTTTTCACCGGATTCTCATTGGCGATGTGCCACGCTTTCAACACAACGCAAACTACGATCAGCAATAAGACAAACAGCGCCGTACCCACAAACAATAACGGGTTCATATAAATCTGTTCGGCAAACTGGTCAAGCCATGCCTTTCCAACGAAATAGGAAACAATGGTACCAATCAATATGGAGGAAGCGGAGACATACAGAATCTCGCGTATCAACAGACGCAAAATATGAGAGGCTTCGGCTCCATTCACTTTCCGGATGGCTATTTCTTTGCTTCGACGTTGCGTTTCATCATTCACATATCCGATCAATCCCATTATTACAATCAGCAGAATAAAGCTTGAAGTGATCCAGACTGAATTACGGAAACGATATACACTCTTGTATATATCCTTTATCATACCGTCTACAGAACTGAAATGCAAGGCTACATTCGGAAATGTCTTATCGGCAAACTCGTTCAGACGTTTCAGATTTTCATCATACGGCTCTTTCAGACGGACATCAAATACATGATTGGCATTCTCCGATCCTATCAAGACAATAGGTGCCTGAGTTGAAAAGAAGCTATAGTTGCGGACATCCCGGAAGACACCGACAATCGTACCCTGTATATCATTCAGTTTCTTTCCTACCGCCCCATCTGTCCATTTCATCAGACGTACCAACTCTTCATTCACCAATAAATCGTCCTGTTTCTTAAGAGTGCTGCCTTCGATAATCTTTATTCCCATTACTTCGGGATAGTTATAACTGCAATAATTAAAGTTAAGTGTAGCGATTCTTTTACCGTCATTACTCATCAGTCCGCGTGTCCAGTACTGTCCGATTACTCCGCTTGTGGCAACAGCCACTCCCTCTACCATAGGCTGGCGACGCAGTTCATCGGTGACATGCTCTACCGTTTCTTTCGGCAACCAGGTTCCTGCCTGAACCAGTCCCGGAACGTTTATTCCCATATCGCGGCTCATCAGATGGTTGTATTGCAGGAGCGTTACCAGCAGCAGTCCCAAAACAAAGGAGACACCTGTGAACTGTATAAACAATAACGAACGTTTCCAACCCGTTTTACCATCAGAGTAACGACGGAACACCTGCGTGACTGGTATACGCGAAAACAGCCGTCCCGGTATGCCACCTGCCAAAAGGAAAAGTATCACAATCGTAAGCAAAGGCACCCATAGTGTCTCCCACGCAAAAAGTGAGGACAGACGGACAGAAAGCAAATCTTCGATTATTTCATGTGCGTTGACTATCAGCAGAAGGCTAAGAAGTACGGAAAAGATAACAAGGATTCCTGTTTCTGCCAAAAACATGCCGAAGATATTTCCGGAACTGGCACCACTGCATTTATGTACTCCTACTCCTTTGGCACGACGGCTTAGGGTGGCAATAGATATCAGCATATAATTCATGATGGCCACAAAGAAGATAGCGAATCCCAGAAAGCCATATATGATCAAACGCTTCTGCACATCGGAAGATATCAAATGATACTTCACCAATGGGATGACACTGAAATTCATTTTCCAGTCATCATACTGGGCAGGAGTGTATTTCTCGATTACCCGTTGGATGTTGTCATTCACCTTGTCAATATCCGCAGCATTACGCAGGCGAAGAAACGTGTAAAAGACATCATTTCCCTTCCAGCCATATCCTCCCTGATATCCTCCATCCCGATGGATGGAGACAACAAAGTCGTGAGTGAGCACCGTATTCTCCGGCATATCCTTGTATACACCACGAATAGTAAAATCATTTTGCCTGTCTGCTTTAAGAATTTTACCGATAGGGTCCGCATCTCCAAACGTTTCACGGGCAAAATGCTCTGACACAAACACACTTCCCGGCATGATCATATCTTTCGGGTTCCCTTTTAAGACAGGGATACCAAAAGTCTGGAAGAAACAAGTATCAGCGTATATATAGTTAACATCCGATAATAATTTGTCTTCGTAATATATACTCATCCCTTGTCCGGTGAGGACACAACTGGCAAACTCTATTTCTTCGGGCATATCCTGCGCCAAAGTAGATGCAACCACATCAAAAAGTGTGTAATCATAATTGTTGCCGTCGTCTCCCATTGTCTCCCCCGTGCTAAGGTTAGTGGTCAGGCAACGTGCAATAGCCAGTCGTTCCGGTTCCGGATAGCAACGTTCATAACTCAATTCAAACGCAATCTGCGAAAAGAGTAAAATACCAATAGTAAGTCCCAGCGAAAGAGAAATTATCCTGATGATATTTGTGCCGCGTTCGCGCAGTAAGGTTCGGATGCTATAATAGATTTGTCTCATTGTCGTTCCGGTTTATGCCGTTACACTTGCCACTACACTACCGTCAAACAGATGTACGGTACGATGTGCGAAACTCGCATCGTGCTGTGAGTGCGTTACCATGATAATGGTGGTTCCCTCCTTGTTCAGTTCTGTCAGCAGGTTCATTACTTCCGCTCCATTCTTGGAATCCAGATTACCGGTAGGCTCATCGGCAAGGATAAGCTTTGGATTAGTCACTACCGCACGGGCAATTGCCACACGTTGTTGCTGACCGCCGGAAAGTTGTTGCGGGAAGTGTTTGGCACGGTGACTGATATTCATCCTTTTCAGGATGTCTTCTACCATGAGGCGGCGTTCGGAAGATTTGATACCAAGATAGGTCAGCGGAAGTTCTACATTCTCAAAGACATTCAGTTCGTCTATCAGGTTAAAACTCTGAAATACAAAGCCCAGTTTGCCTTTGCGGACGCCGGTACGTTCCTTTTCTTTCAGTCCGGCAACTTCTTCTCCCAGTAATCGGTAAGAACCTTCGGTTGGGTTATCCAATAAACCAAGAATATTCAGTAAGGTGGACTTGCCACAGCCCGAAGGTCCCATAATGGCAACAAACTCTCCTTCCTTTACTTCAAGGTTCACGTGATTTAATGCAACTGTCTCTACTTCGGTAGTACGGAATACTTTACTAATGTTTTCAATCTGTATCATCTTGTTCATTTATTATGTTGTTATACTTTTTATTTCTTCTTTATTCGCTCTTTATACTATTGACCGGGTTTTCATTGGCAATCTTCCATGATTTCCAAAGTACGCATGCCACAATGACTGCCAGATTTGCAATTGCTATCAGAAGATAGGCAGCCCAACTGAGCGGAACATGTTCGGCAAACAAATCCATCCACATACCATTGACGTACCATGCTGCTACCACTCCGATTAAAACTGCAACAACAGCTACATAAAGCACATCTTTCACCAGCAGTTCCAAGATTCCGGTTGCTTCAGAACCATTCACCTTGCGTATGGCTATCTCCTTGGAACGACGGCGGACCTCATCCGTAGTGTAGCCTATCAATCCCATCAACATCACAAAAAACATTGTTATTGCCGCCAGCATCGTAGCATTACTGAAAACACGAACAGAGTTATAATTCTCTTTGATCATCTGTTGCATCGACCGAAATTCGATAGTCTTATCAGGAAATGCACTCTCCATCTCCTTATTCAGTTTGAGAAGATTCTCGGCAAAAGGTTCTTTCAACCGGACATGGATACAATCACCAAACCTCTTGGTGTGCATAAGCAGCAACGGTTGTTGCGGGCTGGTAAAACTTCCGATGCGATAATCTTTCATCACGCCCACTACCTTACATACGTATCCCGAATTATAAACCGTACGATTCAGTATATTGTTTCCCCAATGCATCCACTCGGCAAAAGTCTCATTGACGACTGTCTCATCGTCACCACGGGGCATACGTCCCTCCTTCAGAACCATCCCCATCATCTTCGGATAATCATCCGGAACACTGCAATAACGGGATGAAAATAGTGACTGTCCGCTTTCATCATTAATAATCGTTCCACTATATCCGTAGACAGGATGATAAGTGGCACTGGACACGGATTCCACATAAGGCATATTCCGGAAAACATTCAAGGCATAATTTCCTTTTTCTTCCTCACCGAAGCTGGCATTGGCCACCACTACACGCTTTGGATTATAACCCAAATCTTTATTCAAGATATAATAATATTGCATCATCACCACATACATCAGTCCGCAAATAAATGCTACACCGGCAAACTGGATAAACAGCAACGGTCGTTTCCAGCCCTTTTTACCTTCCGTGTATCGGCGGAATACCTGAGTAACGGGTATCCTTGCAAACAGTCGTCCCGGCAATACCCCACCCACAACGAAAAGTACAGCCACCGTTAATAAAGGTACCCAAATACGATCCAAGCTGAACAAAGCGCTTAACTTGACAGCTGCCGTATCTTCAAAGAAATCCTGAAAATTCAATAAGATCAATCCCATCAGGATCAGGGCAAACAGAATGATAATCGCTGTTTCCCAAAGAAACATACTCAATATGGTCATGTTTCCTGCCCCATTGCATTTATGCACACCGACCGCTTTCGCCCGATAGGAAAGTGATGAAACAGAAATCAACACATAATTCAATGAAGCGATGAAAAGAATAGTAATACCCAGAATAGTCATGATGTTCCGCATCCGCCTTACATCTTTATTGTCACGGTATACATCACGGATGGGCTTTACAAAAGCGGTATATCCAACCACTTTTTGATCTTCCGCAGGACGATACTTCTGTATCATTGCGTCTATCCGGGCATTCACTACCGACTTATCGGCTCCGGGACGAAAACGGATGAACGCCAGCCAGCTGTCGCCGCCTCTCCATGAGTAATTTCCCCATTTACGGCTCCATATCGACGGCAGAGAAATCACCGCTTCAGGCCTTACCGTCGCATTCTCCGGTATATCAGCATAGGTGCCTTTTACCGTAAGTTCTATCTCTTTACTGTATGAGATAACCTTGCCTATCGGATTCTCTGTGTCGAACATCTTTCGTGCCAAACGGTCACTCAGGTAAACTACATCTTTTTGGGCTAAATCTTTCACCGGAGTTCCGCTTAAGACCTCGATTCCCATCGTCTGGAAAAAGAGGGAATCTGCCGCCAGCTTTCTGACTTCAAAACGGACACTACCATGATAGAGAGGATCATTCACCCAAAGGCAGTAACTGGTAGCCGCCTCCACTTCTTTGGGAAAGTTTTCAAGAATTGCACCCGCTACCGGTCCGCAATTTTGATCTTGCGGTTCGAGTTGTTCGCCATTCATCGTAAAGATGGAAAAGACTTGATATAAGTTTTCATAATCCTTAAAGCATTTATCAAAGCTCTGCTCAAAAGCCACGCGAGCAAATAATAAAATACTCATTGTCAGCCCAAGCCCTAAAGAAATGACCTTGACAACATTGGAACTACGCCCCCGCAGCAAAGTTCGAATGACATAATAGATTTGTCTCATGATTATATAATATATTCCTGTTTTTTTATGATGCAGTGCAGATAACGTGCCACAATAGTGAGAATACTCATTCTCAATCATTTATAGTTATCTGTCCTATCATCTACTGTCTAATAATTAGACACATGCGTCTAATTATTAGACAAAGACAATCGTATTTCCTTTCTCAGTGGAAAGTATGCATTAATGCCTATTTATTGTTCCATTTTTCTTATTTCGCCCAAGCAATCGCCCATATCTCAACTGAAAACTCTATCTTCGCATCAAGTTTTCAATTAAATAAATTATTCTATTTATGGTAAACAAGAATTTATACACTCTCCTGGTCTGCCTGCTTCTGGCCGGATGCGATCTGATAGACTACCACCCCTACGATGTACGTATCAGTGGAGAGACAGACGTAAATGCTCATAACATTGAACAAATAGAAGCTAAGTGCAAAGGAAAGACAACCATCCGTTTTATCACGATGGGCGATTCGCAGCGATGGTATGATGAGACAGAAGACTTTGTAAAAGAGGTCAATAAGAGAGATGATATCGATTTCGTCATTCACGGAGGAGATATGAGTGACTTCGGGCTGACCAAAGAGTTTCTTTGGCAGCGGGACATCATGAACGGACTGAAAGTGCCTTATGTCGTCCTTATCGGGAATCATGACTGTCTGGGTACCGGAGCAGAAACTTATCAGGCTGTTTTCGGACCTACCAACTTCTCATTCATTGCGGGCAATGTGAAATTCGTCTGCCTTAATACCAATGCGCTGGAATATGATTATTCGGAGCCTATTCCCAATTTCGGTTTTATGGAACAGGAACTGACGGACAGGGCAGATGAGTTTGAAAAAACCGTAGTCAGCATGCATGCACATCCTTTTGCAGATGTGTTCAATGATAATGTGGCGAAGCCGTTCCAGTACTACATCACCCAATATCCGGGACTACAGTTCTGCACGGCCGCCCATAATCACGGATTCGATGACAGAATCCTTTTTGATGACGATGTGCATTATATTGCCAGCGACTGCATGAAAAGTCGCAGTTATCTGGTATTTACTATAACCCCGGAAAAATACGAATATGAACTGGTTGAATACTAAATATATGATCCGCGCAGGAGTACTGACTATGCTTCTACTCTTCCCCAGCCTGCTTTCGGCTACTTGCAAGCCAGATACAATTATCAGGAACTATAAACCCGACTCGCTGAAACTGGCAATTAAGGCAGATTCTATCATAGCCTTTCATGAGGGTGATTCTGCATTCACAATAGTCAAAGCAGACACAGTACTTCCTTATATTGCCGAACCGGTTCTTCGCACCGGCTACGACAGACGTGTACATCGCTTCCGCAAAAACTGGGAACGCATCATTCCGACCCACTCTAAAATACAATATGCCGGAAATATGGGATTACTCTCCTTCGGTACCGGATGGGATTACGGAAAACGAAATCAGTGGGAAACTGACCTGTTGCTCGGATTTATCCCGAAGTATTCGTCCAAGAAGGCAAAAGTGACCATGACACTGAAACAGAACTATATGCCCTGGAGCATCAACCTGGGGAAAGGATTCTCTACCGAGCCGCTTTCCTGCGGACTATATCTGAATACCGTATTCGGCAATCAGTTCTGGGTCAGCGAACCGGAACGTTATCCGAAAGGATACTATGGTTTTTCAAGCAAGGTGCGTATCCATGTTTTCATGGGACAACGGCTGACCTATGATATTGACCCTAACCGCCGATTTCTGGCAAAGTCCGTGACTTTCTTCTACGAGATAAGTACATGCGATCTTTATCTGATCAGTGGTGTAACAAATAGCTACCTCCGTCCCCGTGATTATCTGAGTTTATCATTCGGATTAAAGTTCCAATGGCTATAAATTCAAATCCGAATTTTGAATTATGAATTACTTTTTCGTAAGTTTGTAGCGTACAAACCAATTCGGACATGAGTAAATCAGGAACCATCATCATTGTAGACGATAATAAAGGGGTGCTGACTGCGGTACAAATCCTTTTAAAAAACTACTTTTCGAAAGTCATCACGCTGTCGTCACCGGTCACACTGGCCACTGCGATACGGGAGGAAACGCCGGAAGTGGTACTATTAGATATGAATTTCACTTCGGGCATCAATACCGGCAATGAAGGATTGTTCTGGCTGCACGAAATAAAGAAAGTACGACGGGAGCTTCCTGTCGTACTTTTTACTGCTTATGCGGATATCGATCTCGCCATCCGGGGAATCAAAGAAGGTGCATCGGACTTTATCGTCAAGCCCTGGAACAATCAGAAACTGGTAGAAACACTACAGGCTGCCGTCTCATCCGCACAGCAAGAACGAAAGACGGGAAACAAAAAGGAACCGGTCAACACTCCGGCACTCTATTGGGGAGAAAGCAAGTCTATGCAACAACTCCGAATGCTGATCGAAAAGGTAGCCTCCACAGACGCCAATATCCTGATTACCGGTGAAAACGGAACAGGAAAAGAAATGCTTGCCCGTGAAATTCACGCTCTTTCCAACCGCAGGCAACAGGAAATGATTGCTGTGGACATGGGAGCAATCACCGAATCTTTATTTGAAAGCGAACTCTTCGGGCATGTGAAAGGTTCTTTTACCGATGCGCATACCGACCGGACAGGAAAATTTGAGGCTGCCGATCACAGCACATTGTTTCTGGATGAAATAGGAAACCTCCCCTATCACCTGCAAGCCAAACTATTGACGGCTATCCAACGAAGAAGTATCGTGCGAGTGGGAAGTAACACTCCGATTCCTATTGACATCCGTCTGATATGCGCCACCAACCGGAATTTGCAGGAAATGGCAGACCGGGAAGAGTTTCGGGAAGACTTACTCTACCGTATCAACACCATTCATATAGAAATCCCTCCTTTGAGGGAACGGAAAGAAGATATTGTCCCTCTTGCCGAAAGATTTATCATCCGCTTCTGCAAGCAATATGATAAGGAACCGATGAAATTCAGTCCGGCAGCGAAGGAAAAGCTTACCGCGCATCCCTGGTACGGCAATATCCGCGAATTGGAGCACGCAATCGAAAAGGTGGTCATCATTAACGACGGGGTGCAAATCCCTGCGGAATTGTTCCAGTTATCCTCCCGAAAGACAGAAACTTCCGAGAAGAATATTTCCACCTTGGAAGAGATGGAAGTACAAATGATACGGAAAGCGCTGGATGCCTGTGCAGGAAATCTTTCGGCAGTAGCTGCGCAACTGGGAATTACCCGACAGACTCTCTATAACAAGATGAAAAAATTCGGATTATGAACCGGATTCTACAACAAGTAGCCAACCAATATTGGTTCAGGGTATCACTGACGGTCATTTGCTGTCTGGCGACTATCTGTTTGGGCGTGCATCAGTCTTATGTCTGGTTCAGCGTCAGTGCCTGTCTGCTGATCTTAAGTATCATCTGGCAAGTCCGGCTTTATCGCCTGCACATCAAGCAGGTGCTCTTCATGATCGATGCGTTGGAGAATAATGACAGTGCCTTCCGTTTCCCCGAAGAGTCCGGTACTCCCGAGAGTAAACAGATCAATCGGGCACTCAATCGGGTGGGCCACATTTTATATAATGTAAAAGCGGAGACTGCCCAACAGGAAAAGTACTACGAACTGATTCTTGACTTTGTCAGCACGGGACTGCTGGTGCTCAATGATAACGGAGCGGTCTATCAGAAAAATAAAGAAGCACTCCGGCTTTTGGGACTGAATGTATTTACCCATGTCCGCCAGTTGAGTAAAGTAGATGCTACACTGATGGAGAAGATAGAAAGTTGTTGTTCCGGAGATAAGCTGCAAGTGGTGTTTCACAATGAACGGGGAACGGTCAATCTGTCTATTCGCGTGTCAGAAATCAATGTACACAAAGAACATCTGCGCATCCTTGCACTGAATGATATTAATATTGAGCTGGACGAAAAGGAGATAGATTCATGGATTCGCCTGACCCGAGTACTGACTCATGAGATCATGAACTCCGTGACTCCCATCACTTCGCTCAGCGATACGCTTCTCTCGATGGTGGAGGACAAAGACGAAGAGATCAGCCACGGACTGCAAACCATCAGTGCCACGGGAAAAGGGCTGCTTGCTTTCGTAGAATCCTACCGCAAATTCACACGGATACCGACTCCGGAACCTTCATTGTTTTACTTGAAAGCATTCATCGAACGAATGGTGGAACTTGCCCGCCATCAGAATCCTTGTGACCACATCACGTTCCATACAAAGATCGATCCTGCCGACCTGATCCTGCATGCAGATGAAAATCTGATTTCGCAAGTAGTCATTAATCTTCTGAAAAATGCGATTCAGGCAATCGGTGATCAGCCGGACGGACAAATCGACATTCAGGTTTATTGCAACGAAACGGAAGAAGTGCTGATTGAGATTAAGAATAACGGTCCCGTCATTCCACCGGAAATAGTGGAGCACATTTTTATCCCTTTCTTCACTACCAAAGAAGGAGGCAGCGGAATCGGACTAAGTATTTCGCGTCAGATCATGCGGCTTTCGGGTGGAAGCCTCACGCTGTTACCGGACAACAAGGAAACGAAATTCATATTAAAATTCAAATAACAGACCAGCCTATGACACCTGCACTCACCAATAACCCATTATTCCGGGGGATTACTCCGGAGAAGTTATCCGCCAATCTGGAAGAGATCAGTTTCCACACCCGTTCTTATAGAAAAGGAGAAATACTGGCACGACAGGGAGATGTGTGCAACCGTCTCGTGATACTGACCAAAGGAAGTGTCCGTGGTGAAATGATTGACTATTCCGGAAGACTCATCAAAGTAGAAGACATTGCCGCACCAAGGGCCCTTGCCCCTCTTTTCCTTTTCGGAGAAGAGAATCGCTTTCCGGTAGAAGTGACCGCCAACGAACCGACGGAAGTAATCGAAATCCCCAAAGCCAGCGTACTGGAGCTTTTTCGTAGGAACGAGCAGTTTCTGGAGAATTATATGAATCTATCCGCCAATTATGCCCGTACCCTATCGGATAAGCTTTTCTTTATGTCCTTCAAGACTATCCGGCAAAAGATAGCATCTTATCTGCTACGGTTATACAAACAGCAGCAACAGCTACAGATCACCCTCGACCGCTCGCAACAGGAACTGAGCGATTACTTCGGTGTCTCCCGTCCTTCTCTGGCACGTGAACTGTCGCACATGCAGGAAGACGGTATGATCATAGCCGACCGGAAACAGATTACTATCTTACAGAAAGAATGGCTGATCCGGCTGATTCAATGACCAAGAGTTCACTCCGGTTTCATTATAGCTAATCTTGTTTTCATTATAGCTAATCGGAATATGATTATAGCTAATTTTATTTAGCTCATAGCATCCGATTTTTTTTTTCGCCCAATGTAACATTGGTTACAAACTTACCTCAAACTTTCCCCCTACTTTTGCGTTCATAATCAAATAAGACTAATTAAAACGTAAAAGTTATGAGTATGTTCTGTTATCAATGTCAAGAGACCGCAATGGGTACAGGCTGTACCTTAAAAGGAGTATGCGGAAAAACATCCGAAGTGGCTAACCTGCAAGACCTGCTGCTCTTTGTAGTACGAGGAATCGCCGTGTACAACGAACATCTGCGCCGGGAAGGACATCCTTCTGAAGAAGCAGACAAATTTATCTACGATGCCCTGTTCATCACCATCACTAACGCCAATTTTGACAAAGCGGCCATCATCAGAAAAATAAAAGAAGGACTACAACTGAAAAACGAACTCGCCAGCAAAGTAACCATTGCAAATGCTCCCGACGAATGTCTTTGGGATGGGAATGAAGATGAGTTTGAAGAGAAAGCCAGGACAGTAGGAGTACTTCGCACACCCGACGAAGATATCCGTTCGCTGAAAGAACTGGTACACTACGGACTGAAAGGTATGGCGGCTTACGTTGAGCATGCGCATAACCTTGGATACCAGTCGCCGGAAATCTTCGCCTTTATGCAAAGTGCACTGGCCGAGCTCACCCGCAATGATATTACGATGGAAGAATTGGTTCAGCTTACTCTGGCAACAGGCAAGCACGGAGTTTCCGCCATGGCACAACTGGATGCCGCCAATACAAACAGCTACGGAAATCCGGAAATATCGGAAGTGAATCTAGGTGTCCGCAATAATCCCGGTATCCTTATCAGCGGCCATGATCTGAAAGACCTCGAAGAATTGCTGGAACAGACCGAAGGAACAGGTATAGACATTTACACTCACAGTGAAATGCTCCCCGCACATTATTACCCCCAACTGAAAAAATACAAGCATCTGGCAGGAAACTACGGAAATGCCTGGTGGAAACAGAAAGAAGAGTTTGAAAGTTTCAACGGACCGATCCTGTTTACCAGTAACTGCATCGTTCCTCCGCGTGCCAACGCTTCTTACAAAGACCGTATCTACATCACCGGAGCCTGCGGACTGGAGGGAGCACATTACATCCCCGAACGCAAAGACGGAAAACCGAAAGATTTCTCCGCACTGATTGCACATGCCAAGCAATGTCAACCGCCGACGGCCATCGAAAGCGGAACGTTGATCGGAGGTTTTGCCCATGCACAGGTAGTGGCTTTGGCGGATAAGGTAGTAGAAGCCGTGAAAAGCGGAGCGATCCGCAAGTTCTTCGTTATGGCAGGATGTGACGGACGTATGAAAAGTCGTGAATATTATACCGAATTTGCCGAGAAACTTCCGAAAGATACAGTCATACTGACTGCCGGTTGCGCTAAATACAGATACAACAAACTGGCTTTAGGGGACATTAACGGCATTCCCCGCGTATTGGATGCAGGGCAATGTAACGACAGTTACTCACTGGCTGTCATCGCACTGAAACTGAAAGAAGTATTCGGATTGGACGACGTCAATAAACTTCCTATCGTATATAACATCGCATGGTACGAACAGAAAGCGGTGATCGTATTGCTGGCATTGCTGGCACTGGGAGTGAAGAATATTCATCTGGGACCTACTCTTCCGGCCTTCCTTTCACCAAACGTAAAAAACGTATTGATCGAACAATTCGGAATCGGTGGCATCAGTACCGCAGACGAAGATATTATGAAGTTCTTGTCATAAACACAAGACGTATATACATGCTAAGCCTTAACTATTAAATATAAAAAGGAGGGGTGTTAATAGTAACTAAACTGGGGCTGATTAAAAGTCGGTCCTAGTTTAGTTACTATTAACCTTGACACAGTCCTGACCATTTCAAGAACAGAGTCAATCGTCCTTCGGTAATATCAAATTAAGAAGTACTCCGACCAAAGCGGCCAGTCCGATGCCGGATAATGAAAAGTCTCCCCACGTGAGAACAGCTCCGCCAATGCCGACAGTCAATGTCAGAGAGACAATGATGATGTTTCTTGTACGGCTCAGATCAATACAGTTATTCACCAGATTACCTATTCCGGCACAAGCGATGGTTCCGAACAGCAAAAGCATAATTCCCCCCAATACCGCACTCGGAATGGATTTCAACAACGCACTGATTTTACCGACAACGGAGAATAAGATAGCGGATATGGCAGCAATCCGGATGACTTGCGGATTGGTGATTTTCGTTAATGACATCGCACCCGTCACCTCCGAATAAGTCGTCACCGGAGGACCGCCGACCAATCCGGCAAAGCAGCAAGCCAGCCCATCGCCCAACAACGTACGATGCAGACCGGGATCTTTCACGAAGTCTTTTCCTGTAACTGTATTGACTACGTATACATCTCCGATATGCTCTATCACCGGAGCAATAGCTACCGGAATCATAAACAGTATCGGCTCCCATGAGAACTTGGGAAACACGAACTGCGGCAGCCCGATCCATGCCGCATCCCTCACACCGGACAAATCCAGATCATAGAAAAGCCATGCCGCCAGATAACCGACAATGATACCGCAAAAGATAGGAATCAACTTCAAAAGTCCTTTCGCTTTCATCGAGACAACGACTGCCGTAACCAGCGACAACAAGGCCAGCACCCAGTTCTCCTTCGCCATATTTACTCCTGTCCCCGCGAGTGACAAACCGATCAGAATAATAACCGGGCCAATAACCACCGGAGGAAACAGACGTTCAATCACCCTCACCCCTTGCCATTTGACCAACGCGCTCATTACAAAATAAACCAATGCGACGCCCACCATTCCGGACAGAGTGCCCGCTAATCCGTAAAGTTCTGTCGCTTTTATTATCGGGGCAATAAACGCAAAACTACTTCCTAAAAAGATAGGCACTTTCCCTCGGGTAACCGCATGAAAAATGAGTGTACCAATGCCGGCTGTGAACAAGGCGGTGGAAGGGTCAAGCCCCACTAAAAGCGGCACGAGCACCGTAGCTCCGAAAGCTACAAACAAGAATTGTACTCCTACCACTCCTTTCCGTAAAGGAGTAAGATTGTTTGAATCCATAAGTATGATGTAGATTAATTGAGTGCAAAATTAATCTTTTTAGACAATTTAACTACCTTTTTTCACAAAAATACATCCAAAAAGACTCTTTATTTGTTTTAAATAATGTGTAACTTCGCACGGTGAGACCTATTACGACACATTTAATAACTTAATAATATATTGCCTATGATATTTACAGCAGAAAACACCCTACTAATTGGTTCTATCTTACTTTTCGTTAGCATCGTTGTCGGAAAAACAGGATATCGCTTCGGAGTGCCCACCTTATTACTGTTCCTCGTAGTAGGAATGTTGTTCGGAAGTGACGGACTCGGACTCCAGTTTCATGACGCAAAAGATGCGCAATTCATCGGTATGGTTGCTTTAAGCATCATCCTGTTTTCGGGAGGTATGGATACGAAATTCAGAGAAATCAAACCCATTTTAGGTCCAGGTATCGTGCTTTCTACCGTCGGAGTTCTACTAACCGCTCTTTTCACCGGATTATTTATCTGGTGGCTGTCCGGAATGAGCTGGACGAATATCTATCTGCCTATCACCACGTCATTGCTACTGGCATCTACCATGTCCTCTACGGACTCGGCTTCGGTGTTCGCCATCCTGCGTTCGCAGAAGATGAATCTGAAACACAACCTCCGCCCCATGCTGGAGCTGGAAAGTGGAAGTAACGACCCGATGGCATACATGCTCACCATTGTCCTGATACAGTTTATCCAATCGGCAGGTATGGGAGTCGGGGCTATCGCCGCTTCTTTCATCATTCAGTTTATAGTCGGCGCGGCTGCCGGATACGTGCTCGGAAAACTGGCTATCCGTATGCTGAACAAGCTCAACATCGACAATCAGGCGTTGTATCCTATCTTGTTGCTGGCGTTTGTTTTCTTCACCTTCTCTATCACTGATTTACTGAAAGGAAATGGTTACCTTGCCGTATATATCGCAGGTATTATGGTAGGAAACAACAAGATCATGCACCGCAAAGACATTTATACGTTCATGGACGGACTTACCTGGTTGTTCCAGATCATCATGTTCCTCTGCCTCGGACTTCTCGTTAATCCTCATGAAATGCTGGAAGTTGCAGCAGTAGCACTATTGATCGGTGTCTTCATGATTGTGATCGGTCGCCCGTTGAGTGTATTCCTCTGTTTGCTTCCGTTCCGGAAGATTACAATGAAATCGCGGCTGTTCGTCTCCTGGGTAGGATTGCGTGGAGCAGTTCCCATTATCTTCGCCACTTATCCGGTGGTTGCAGGAGTCGAAGGATCGAATATTATCTTTAATGTCGTATTCTTCATCACAATCGTTTCACTGGTAGTGCAGGGAACAACGGTTTCTTTCGTTGCCCGCCTGTTACATCTGTCCAAACCGCTGGAAAAGACGGGGAATGATTTCGGAGTGGAACTTCCGGAAGAGATTGATACAGACCTCAAAGATATGACTATCACACAGGAAATGCTGGAAGAGGCAGATACGCTGAAAGATATGAATCTCCCCAAAGGCACGCTGGTAATGATTGTGAAACGTGGGGATGAGTTCCTGATACCGAACGGAACGCTGAAACTGCATGTGAACGATAAATTGCTGCTCATCTCCGAAAAGCCCAAAGAGGACGAGGAAGCCAACAGCGAATCCTGATGTTTATAGGGACTGACTAAAAAGTCAATAGTATCTCCAATTCCCCTCCTTTCGGAAAGGAGAGGTGGCTGAAAGCCGGGGTGGTAGGTAAAATAAGGTTTATTCCTATTCTATTGTAAACAACAGAGTTATGTGTTCACCTACCACCTCCCCCTACGGGGACTCCTCCTTCCCGAAGGAGGAGAGTTAAGATACTACCGACTTTTTAGTCAGCCCCATTTAAGGTACTACCGACTTTTTAGTCAGCTTTTCCTCCCCCGTTAATTAACCGTAAAACTTAATTGTAAACTTCGGTTTCCGTTAATGAAATGTTATTTTTGCGCAATTTTAAATCAAATGTGCAAAAATCGAATGGAACAAGAACATCAGTTCATTGATTATATTGAACAGAGCATCATTAAAAACTGGGATAAAGATGCATTGACAGACTACAAAGGAATCACGCTTCAATATAAGGATGTAGCGCGCAAGATAGCCAAGTTTCACATTGTATTGGAAAGTGCCGGTATCCAGCCAGGAGATAAAATAGCAGTCTGCGGCCGGAACAGTGCCCATTGGGGAGTCACCTTCTTAGCCACTATCACTTACGGAGCCGTCATCGTTCCTATTCTGCATGAGTTCAAAGCGGATAATATTCATAATATCGTCAATCACTCCGAAGCCAAATTACTCTTTGTCGGCGATCAGGCATGGGAAAATCTGAATGAAGACGCAATGCCGCTACTGGAAGGTATCGCTTCACTCACCGATTTCACTGCATTGGTATCGCGCAACGAGAAACTGACTTACGCCTTCGAACACCGGAACGCTATTTACGGTCAGCGTTATCCGAAGAATTTCCGCCCCGAACATATCTGTTACCGGAAGGACCGTCCGGAAGAACTGGCTATCATCAATTATACCTCCGGCACTACCGGATATTCCAAAGGAGTCATGCTCCCCTACCGCAGTATTTGGTCGAACGTGGCATACTGTTTCGAGATGCTTCCCGTGAAAGCGGGCGATCACATCGTTTCCATGCTTCCGATGGGTCATGTATTCGGCATGGTATACGATTTCTTATATGGTTTCTCTGCCGGAGCGCACATTTACTTCCTGACACGTATGCCGTCTCCGAAGATTATTGCGCAGTCTTTTGCAGAAATAAAGCCAAGAGTGATCTCCTGTGTACCTTTGATCGTAGAGAAAATTATCAAAAAAGATATTCTTCCGAGAGTGGACAGCAAAATCGGTAAACTATTGCTTAAAGTGCCCATTGTAAACGATAAAATCAAATCGTTGGCGCGGCAGGCTGCTATGGAAATCTTCGGTGGGAACTTCGATGAAATCATTATCGGTGGTGCTCCTTTCAATGCCGAAGTAGAAGCGTTCCTCAAAAAGATAGGCTTTCCCTACACCATCGCTTACGGTATGACCGAATGTGGCCCGATTATTTGCTCCAGCCGTTGGGAAACACTGAAACTGGCTTCCTGCGGCAAGGCAACCACCCGAATGGAAGTCCGCATCGACTCGCCCGACCCTAAAACACATGCCGGAGAAATCGTATGCAGGGGAATGAATATGATGCTGGGATATTATAAAAATCCGGAAGCGACGGCACAAATTATTGATGCCAACGGATGGCTTCACACGGGTGATTTAGGGACAATCGACGACGAAGGATATGTGACAGTTCGCGGTCGTAGCAAGAATCTGCTTCTGACTTCCAGCGGACAGAATATCTATCCGGAAGAGATAGAAAGCAAACTGAATAATATGCCTTATGTTGCCGAGTCACTGATCGTTTTGCAGCACGACAAGTTGGTCGCACTGATTTATCCGGACTTTGACGATGCTTTTGCCCATGGCTTGCAACAGGCCGATATCATAAAAGTTATGGAAGCCAATCGTGTTGAACTGAATCAGCAGCTTCCCAATTATTCTCAGATAAGCAAAGTCAAAATCCATTTCGAGGAATTTGAAAAGACTGCGAAGAAATCAATCAAACGCTTTATGTATCAGGAAGCAAAAGGATAACACATCCTTTCAAAACCATACTCAATAAAAACAAAAACGGTGAACAGGTATCAAAACCCTGTCCACCGTTTTTTCAGTCTAACCTAACCAACTTAATTTTATCTTGTCATCCTCCGACAATCTCTCTACTTTAACAACCTCACTTATTACCCTCACCTATTACTTATTACCTATTACCTATTACTTACTACCTATTACTTTTTATAAACGAAACAGCCTGCCCGCCTCCGGGAGCCATCCGTATACTCAACGTATTTTCAGATGTTACAATCTGTTCCGTAATCTTATAATCGGTAGGATTCGTTTTCCAGTCAGCCTTTTCGCCATCCGCATAGATGACAGCCTTATACTGCTTGCCTGGTTCCAGGAAGTCCAATTTTACTTCTAAAGTACGGGGGCTTTCATTAGTAGCTGCTCCCAGGAAATAATTGCCTTTTGCTTTACGTACCACTGCAATGAACTCTCCCGGTTCACCTGCCAGTGCTTTCGATTCATCACAATCCGGATCAAAATCACGGAAGAACTGGAATGCCGGATGTCCTTCATAATGCTCGATCATATCCGAAGCCATCTGCAAAGGAGAATACAGGATTACCCAATTAGCCAGTTGTTTAGCCAGCGTCGTATTCACACGGCTATTGCCTTTATCCTGATCGTTCCACTTCTGTCGGCGCGGAGAATCCTTCGTTTTCAAGAACAGAATATCAAAAGTTCCCGGCGTATAATCCATCGGACCGGACAGCAGGCGGGTGAACGGTAACATCACGTGATGAGAAGGAGGATTGCCTTCACTCCACGCATTCCATTCCATGCCTCTTGCCCCCTCGCGTGTCATCATATTCGGCCATGTACGACGGATACCGGTATCTTTGATCGGTTCGTGTGCATCCAGAGTCATTTGATGACGGGCGGCAGTTTCCACTACCCGTTGATAGTGATTGACACCGTATTGGCTATGATGCAGATACCCATCCGGAAATGCGCCTGCATATCCCGTCTTCAGGAGGTGGATACCATGATCGGTATACCATTGCATGGCATGATCCATCTGACGTTCATAGTTAGGAATATTCCCTCCGGTCTCATGATGTCCCATGATTTCAACACCTTTCTCTTTGGCATAACGTACGATTTCATCAATATCGAAATCCGCATATGGCTTGGTGAAATCAAAGCTCTGCATACCGCCCCAACTCTCCCAACCTTCGTTCCAACCTTCGAACAGGACAGCTTCGATATGATTGGCCGCGGCAAAATCTATGTATTTCTTTGCATTGGCAGTAGTAGCTCCGTGACGTTCGTCCATCTTCCAGGTCTCTACGCCGAGGTGCATCCCCCACCACACTCCTACATATTTCAGCGGACGAATCCAGTCCGTAGTTTCCAGTACGCAAGGATCATTCAGATTCAGAATGAGTGAAGAGTTGATCAAACCGACAGCTTCCGGTGCGATCTGTATGGTGCGCCATGAGGTCGTGAAGTAATTTCCCTTACGCGCCTTAATGCCGTCAGGCCACGGGGCAAGTTCCGCTTTCAATGTATAATGGCCGATTTGCTTCAGAGTCATTTCCGGAAAATCATACAAAGCGGCTTCGTGTATACTTCCGTAAACTCCATCCGCAGTCTTGAATGTGAAAGGTGTATTAGCCGTTTCCACTTCGGAAATCGGTTGTTGTTGATAGAGTAGTTCATATGTTTCGGCACTGGCGGGAATCGACCACGAAGTTCCGTCACGATGGAAACGGAAAGTAGTCAGTTCGTCGGTAATCAATAAAGAATCTACAGTCGGCACCGTGTATTCATAGCGGAAACCGATTCCATCATCAAATACACGGAAACGGAGTGTCAGTTGTACCTGATCTTCATTTGTCAGGCTGACTGCCATTTCGTTATAATGATTCCGGTTCTTTTTGTTTTCTCCCCACGGCTGTGTCCAAGTTTCGTCTTCACTGCTGAAAGTCGTGTTCTTCACCTGAAAACCTTCTGCCAGAATGATGCCGTTAGCCGCCGTAAAGCCCATGGCTGAATTTTCTATCAAGAGGGAGTCATCCACCGACACATTATAAAACGGTTTGCCGTTTTCGTCTACCGTCAATGTCATCTTGATATGTCCGTCCGGTGACTGGACCTCTGTTTTCGGGCTACTACAAGCATAGCATCCCAGCACACACAGAAAAGCTCCAACTAAATGTTTTACTTTCATAGTATAATCGTCTGTTTATATATAATACAGTTCAGAAAGGAGAAACACTTAAATGTATGCCGTTTTTCTTTCTTCAGATGCAAAGAAAAAGTATCTTTGCATCTAAACAATGTAGATTTATGGCAAAAATACTATTAGCAGAAGATGAAGTCAATATCGCCTCCTTTATCGAACGGGGACTGAAAGAGTTCGGACATTCGGTAACAGTCTGTCATGACGGAAATACGGGTTGGAAAATCCTTCAGGAAGAACCTTTCGATCTTTTAATCCTGGATATTATCATGCCGAAAATAAACGGGCTCGAACTTTGCCATCTCTATCGGCAGATGTTCGGTTACCAGACACCGGTCATTATGCTGACGGCTTTAGGCACTACGGAAGACATTGTAAAAGGACTGGATGCAGGAGCAGACGATTATCTCGTCAAGCCTTTCAGTTTTCAGGAACTGGAAGCACGTATCAAGGCGCTGCTGCGACGAAACAAGGAGGCTGTAACCAATCAACTGACTTGCGACAATCTGGTATTGGACTGTAACACCAGACGGGCAAAAAGAGGTGATGCGGATATCGATCTCACCGTAAAAGAATACCGCCTGCTCGAATATTTCATGACTCACCAGGGGGTAGCCTTGTCGCGCATTACGCTGCTCAAAGACGTATGGGACAAGAACTTTGATACGAATACCAACATCGTAGACGTATACGTCAATTATCTACGGGTAAAGATAGACCGTGACTTCGACAAGAAACTGATTCATACGGTAGTAGGATTAGGATATATCATGAATGCCTGAACATCCATCAAATAAATCCGTGTATGAAAATAGGTTCTAAAATAGCTCTCTTCTATACGTTGCTCAGTGTACTGACAACTATCATCATTATTGCCGTATTCTATCTTTTCAGCACACAGTTTATCAATAAACTCTATGCCTCCTACCTTCGTGAAAAAGCATATCTGACCGCACAAAAGCACTGGGAGAAAGACGAAATAGACGAACAGAGTTACCAGATTATCCAGCGCAAATATGACGAACTCCTGCCCGAAGCTCATGAGATTCTTTTAAATATGGACAGTCTCTCCGAAGTCCGTGACACACTGAACAAATATCTGACCCAGCATCAGCAGGCACTCCTGATAGCCGGTGAAGACAGCATCCCTTTTTCTTTTAAATACAAAGACCAGTTGGGAGCCGCCCTTTATTATCCCGATAATGAAGGGAATTTCATCGTCCTCGTCATGTCCCGGAATGTGTACGGTGCAGAAATCAAAGAACACCTCTTGCTTCTCTCCATCTTTCTGGTTTTATTCAGTTCCATCCTGATTTATTTAGTCGGGAAAATCTATTCCGGCCGTATTCTTATCCCCCTGCAGCATATACTGAAGGAACTGAAGAGGATACGAGCCAACAGCCTGAACCGCCGGTTAAAGACGACCGGAAACAACGATGAACTGGAAGACATGATCAAAACACTGAATAGCATGCTCGACCGTCTGGACAGTGCTTTCAAAGCTGAAAAGTCCTTTGTCAGCCATGCTTCGCATGAACTGAACAACCCCATAACCGCCATACAGGGAGAATGCGAAATCAGTCTGCTGAAAGAAAGAAGTACCGGAGAATATATCGAAGCCCTGCAACGAATCTCATCCGAAAGCAAGCGAATCTCCAATCTGATCCGCCATCTTCTTTTCCTTTCACGTCAGGATGAAGAGCTCTTAAAAAGCAATATGGAAGCAGTGTCTCTGCCGAATATGCTGAATGACTTAATAAAAACGAACGAACGAATCCGGTTCCATCATGAAGAAACAGGTAAGTCTGCCACTGTAAAGGCCAATCCTTATCTGCTCAAAATAGCTTTAAAGAATATCATCGATAACGCCTGCAAATATTCAGAAAAGGAAGTAGACATTACACTCAGCCGTAAAGATCAACACCTCGTTCTTGAAATAAAAGATCAGGGCATCGGCATTCCTCCGGAAGAAATAGAACATATATTCCAGTCTTTCTATCGGGGCAGCAACACACATGACTATGCAGGTCAGGGCATCGGCCTCAGTCTGACGCTGAAAATAGTATCTGCCTACAACGCCAGACTGGAAATATCTTCGGAAATAGAAAAAGGAACAAAAGTACGGGTGATCTTCTGATTCAACCGACTTTTGTCCCTTCCTCACTTCTACCTACTGAAAACGAAATTAAAATTTAATCTATGCCGTTTCTTTCATAGAAAGAATAGAAAATGAATTAGATACGTCTTTGCAATAATTTTCCGTTTTTATCATATAGCATTCGTTCATACACTACTTCCACAATCAGCGGGAAGATGAACAAGGCGAAGAAAGTCGCTCCTATCAATCCGCCGATAATGACAATCGCCAGCGGACGCTGTGATTCCGAACCGATACCATGACTCATAGCCGCAGGCAACAGACCGATAGCCGCCATAGCCGCCGTCATTATCACAGGGCGGATACGTGATCGGACTCCTTCTTTAGTGGCCTCCTGTAAGGGCGAACCCAGTTTCAGATTTGCCTTGATATCGGAAATCATAATAACGCCATTCTGTATGCAGATACCGAACAAGGCGATAAAACCGATACCCGCCGATATAGAGAAATTGAAACCCGTTATCAGAAGGGCTGCGATACCTCCCACGGCAGCAAACGGTACATTCAGCAATACCAGTCCTGCATCTCTTGCATTAGAGAAGAGAATAAACAGAATAATGAAAATAATGGCAATGCTAATAGGTACTACCTGCGCCAGACGTTTCGAAGCACGCTGCTGATTCTCAAAATCACCCGTCCATTTCAAAGAATATCCCGCCGGTAAATGGACGGAAGCATTTACCTTTTTCTGCGCTTCGGCAACTGCCGTACCCATATCCCGTCCTCTCACCGAGAACTTGACAGCACAGAAACGGGCATGGTTGTCACGGAAGATCAATAATGGTCCTGTAATCGTAGTGATATCTGCCAGTTCCTTAATAGGCACCATCGTTCCGTCCATCGCCGGAACCAGTATCTTACCTATCTCCTCTTCATTCTGACGGAACTCTTCACTATACCTCACCATGATATTAAATTTCCGTTCGTCCTCATACAACAGCGAAGCTGACTTCCCGCCAATAGCCATTTCAATGATAGACTGAACATCTTCCTTAGCCACTCCATAACGTGCCAACTGACGTTCGTTCAGTTCGATACGAAGTTCCGGCTGGCCGATATTGCGAATCACTCCCAAGTCTTCAATTCCCTGCACGGTATTTAAGATCTTATCAATCTGGACGGCCAGTTTTTCCGATTCGTACAAATCCTTACCGAACACTTTCACCGCAATAGAACCTTTTACACCAGAGGCCGCTTCTTCCACATTATCCGTAATCGGCTGCGAAAAGTTAAAGTCAATGCCGGGATAAATGGATAAATCGTCCTGCATCTTGTCGATAAGCTGCAGTTTGGTCAGCTTGCTTTCCCAGTCTTTCTCCGGATAAATATCTACGTGAAACTCAATATTATAAAATCCGGTTGCATCCGTTCCGTCGTTGGGACGTCCGGTTTGAGACAGCACCTGCCTCACTTCGGGGAAAGTCAATAGTTTCTTTCTCATCTTATTTGCCAGTGTTACGGATTCATCCAGCGATATACTTTGCGGCAGCGTAGCACGGATGTAAATCGAACCTTCGTTGAGCTGAGGAAGAAACTCCGTCCCTAGGAAGGAGAAAAGCCATAAACCGACTCCTGCAACCACGGTTGCCAGTCCGATAGTCAGCTTGCGATGAGCATAGAAGGTATCAAAAAGAGCCGTACATTTTTGATTGATGAAATGAACAAAACGGTTGTTCTTTTCGCGTACATTCTTTTTCAACAGCATGGACGACATGACGGGAACCAGCGTTAATGTGAAAATAAGTGCACCCAGCAAGGCAAAACCCAATGTATATGCCAAAGGTGAGAACATTTTTCCTTCCACTTTCTGAAAAGAGAAGATAGGAATCAAAGCGGTAATGATGATCAGTTTGGAGAAAAATACCGCTTTTGCCTTATCCTTGGCGGTGTGACGGATCAGTCCCATCTTGGACATCACATTGAATGCGGGCATTCCCACCTCTTTCGCCTTCTTGTCCAAAGCGACAAACACACCTTCCACCATCACCACTGCCCCATCGATAATAATACCAAAGTCAATGGCCCCCATAGAAAGCAGATTGGCAGACATCCCCATCACGCGTAAACAAATAAATGCGAATAACAAAGCTAATGGAATAATCACCGCAACAATCACGGTTGTCCGCCAATCTGCCATGAAGATTAACACAATAAACGTAACCAACAATATTCCTTCAATCAGATTATGGGTCACCGTTTTTACCGCCAGGTTCACCAAGTCCTCACGGTCGTAGAACGGTATTATCCGTACATCTTCAGGAAGTACATTCTGATTCAATTCTTCTATCTTATCTTTCAGATTTGCAATGACTTCACCGGGGTTCTCCCCTTTACGCATCACCACAATTCCCTGAACGACATCGTTCTCATCCATTCGTCCCACTTGTCCGAGGCGGGGCAGGCAGGATTCGTGAACATCTGCCAGGTTCTTTACGAGAATCGGCGTCCCGTTGATGTTCTTCACTACGATGTTTCGCAATTCATCCAGGTCGTTTATCAAACCGATTCCCCGGACTACGTATGCCTGAGAACTTTTCGTGATGACATCTCCTCCTACATTGATATTACTCTTGGCTATCGCGTCATAAAGTTCGAGAGAGGTAATTCCGTAATTAATCAACTGATGAGGATTCACGCTCACTTCGAATGTCTTCACCTCGCCACCGAAACTGACGATATCAGCTACACCTGATACCGAACGGAGATTTCGTTCGATCACCCAGTCCTGAATCGTTTTCAAATCGCGTACACTACGTCTGTCACTGCGCAGGGTGTAGCGATAGATTTCTCCGGTAGGTCCGTACAAAGGCTGTACTTCGGGAGTCACGCCTTCGGGCAGATCGGCATCATTCAGCAAATTGTAGACTTGCTGACGGGCTGTAAAGTCATCAACACGATCTTCGAACATTACATTGATCACAGAAAGTCCGAAAAGAGTGGTCGAACGAATATCCGTTTTTTTCTGTACGGGATTCATGGCTATCTCAATGGGAATCGTGATAAATTTCTCCACCTCTTCCGCACTACGGCCCGCCCATTGCGTGATGATCGTCACTTTTGTATTCGTTACATCCGGAAAGGCATCTATCGGCGTATGTTTGAATGAGACGGCTCCGGCTATAACGGCAATCACCGTACAGAAGAATATAAAGAACTTATTCTTCAGCGAGAAGGCTACTATATTATCTATGAATTTATGCATACTATTCTCTGATTTTTAATCCGCATTCAAAGCATTATACACTAACAATACATTATTATTCAGTACCCTGTCTCCTTCGGAAAGACCGGAACGGACATAACATTCCTTGCTCAACTGTTTGTAAACGTCTACTTCCTTTATCTTCAGACGCTGGTCAGGCTCTACTGTGACCACATAATTCTTTCCTCCCTCGAACACCAGCGCATGGGAGTCGATACGAGGCATGGAAGTATCTTCCGCTTTACATTTTACGCTCACGTTTGTAAACATACCCGGCTTCAGCAGGTAATCCTCGTTTTTCAGTTTGATGCGTACGCTCATTGTCTTGCTTTCACTGTCCAGCAGATGATAGACCTTGTCGATCGTACCTGTAAATGTCCTTTCCGGATATGCCAAAGTCGAGATACGGACATCAGCTCCCTCGGAAACCTTACTAATATCACTTTCATACACATCCGCCATCACCCATACATCGGACAGACCGGAAATCGTAAACAGCGCATCCCCCTGGTCGGGGCGCAGCTGCATATCCCTGCTGATCTGCTTTTCCACAATAAAGCCTGATACGGGAGATTTAAGCTGATAAAAAGCATTTCCGGAGAAGTGATAAATGGAGAATATTTCTTTGATTCGTCTTTCTTCCGCTTCCGCACTTGCCAGTTCCTGCTTGGCCTGAAGTACATCTTTATCCGATGCCATGCCGGAAGTGTACATATCCTGTGTGGCATCCATGTTCCGCCGGGCCAGCAAAAGTTGTTGTTCAGCTTCTTTCAATTGTTTCTCATAATCTGCCACTTCCCCGCTACGGATCACTGCCAGCACTTCTCCTTTGTGAACAAAGTCTCCTATTTCGGCACGCAGTTCCGTCACGGTTCCTCCGAACATCGGATACACATTTGCCACCTGATCCTGATTGAAAGTGACCCGTCCATTCAATGTCAGTTCATCTACCACTTCACAGACGTGCACGGTATCGACGGATACGATTCTCAGCAGGCTGTCCGTCAGGCATAGTGTAGTCGGTTCTACTTTGGGTTGTTCTCCTTTTCCGGAGCATGCTCCCAAAAGGCTGCCAAACAATATACAAGGAAGAAATTTATTCCAGTTCATAGTCTTTGATAATTTATGGATTGTGATCTTTAATCGTTTCATATTGGTCGGTTTATTAGTAGTTCAATACATTTTGTCCGACAACTGTATTCAGGTTTTCCATAGCGAGAAATACGTTTTTCTTTATCTCGTATAGTTGGATACAGGTTTCTTTATAGCTGTCATAATAGTCGATAAATTCCAGCAGGCTGATATTCTTTCTGGTGAAATTCTCATTGACTCCTGTGATCAATTTCTCGAAGTTACGTTCCAGGTCCATATTAGTGGATTGATAGAGTTGAGTTGCTTTCTTCAGAGACGTATAAGCGGTGAAAAGTTCCATATCGGCACGATTGGCAGCATATTCCTGCTGCACTCCCGCCTGCTGGATACTGAAGCGGGCTGCTTTGATATTTCCCTGATTACGGTTGAAGATAGGTACGGACAGGCTTACTCCTATCGCGAAATAGTCATTGATAAAGTTTCCGACACGATCATAATTCCCTTTTACAGAGAACTCGGGAAAGGCCATTGACTTCTGTAGTTTCAGATTTGCACGGGAGGCATTCACTGTGCTTCGGGCAATCTTTTGGTCGGGCCGTTCATTGATGATTACTTTCAGGTCTGCAAATGATAATTGCGACAGGTCCAGTTGTTGCAGTACTTCTTCGTCTAATGAGAGTTGAACTTGTGTATCTTCCGGAAGGTTCAGTAATAAATTCAGTTCTCCCCTGGTAGTCAGTAAATCACTCTCCCGTTCGTTCTTCTCTTTCTTCAAGGAGAAGAGCATCGATTCCAGACGGGAAATTTCCATTAAAGAGATGTTTCCCTTTTCCTGCTGAACTTTCATTCCGCCCAAAAGTACTTGCAGGGAATTTACTTCCTTTTCATAGATGGCAATGGATTTAGAAAGAAAGTAGACTTCTACAAACTTTTCATTCAATTCCTGACGGAGCGTCCGCATTACTTCCTCAAACTGGTATTCAGCTATTTCCTTATTGATTTTTTCCAGCCGGACTTGCTTATTCCGCTGACCGGCAAGATGGATCACCTGTTCTATTTCAACAACAGCTTCCCCTTCTTTTCCAAAATCAAAATACTTCCCGTTCAATCGGTTGTAGACATTCTGTTCCAGCGAAATGACCGGATTTTCAAACAATTTGGCTTGTAATACCTGCGCCTGTGCCATGTCGATATTGTACCGCTCGGCTATCAACGATAAATTGCGCTCTAAAAAACGCTGCTCTGCTTCTTTCAGTGTCAATGTGCCTGCAACCTGTTGCGCACACATCTTTCCTGCCAATAGAAGAAATAGTAAAAATAAAAATGCTCTGTTCATCGCAATCTTTTTGTTACCTTAATTTGTTTTCCGACAAAAGTACAACTCTGCAACGGTAGAGGCTGGATAAAAGCGATTATAAGGCTCTCATTTCAGATTAGAATTTGATTAGAAAATATCTAGGGAAAGGAAAAATTGTAAACACAACAGGAAGAATGGCTATCCCTCTTTCTCTACCATACCCCTATCTTTGCAAAGTAGAAATAAATAATGAATCATTAAAAACAGGAAATATGAAAATTATAGATTTAACCAAAGAAAGTTTTGTTGAGAAAATTGCTGATTATCAGTCTTATCCGGATAATTGGGAATATAAAGGGGATAAACCTTGTTTAGTCGATTTTCATGCTCCATGGTGTGGTTATTGCAAGGCATTATCACCCATATTGGACCAATTAGCAGAAGAATATAAAGGGAGACTGGACATTTATAAAGTAGACGTCGATCAGGAAGAGGAACTGGAAAGTGCATTCAAGATTCGGACAATTCCCAACCTTTTGCTTTGCCCAGTGAATGGCAAACCGATAATGAAACTCGGTACAATGAATAAGGTTCAATTGAAAGAACTTATAGAAACGACTCTATTTTCATGATAAAATAGAATATAGAGCACTCACATAACTACTTTTCTTACTGAAAAAGTCCGAATCCTAATTGCTTTTTTGCAATTTAAAGGTTCGGACTTTCTATTTTAAAATAGGACATCAGGTACAATTAATACAAAATAAAGCCATGGAACAGCTAGAAGGTATGATATTTCAATTCCATGCGATGTCCTATAATTAAAATATCATTAAACAGATAGCGCTTATCATTTATGCAGCAACCTATCTGTCCCCGGAACAACTTTTCCCATCGACCAGACACACCGTACATTCAATTCCTTATCAAGTATCACAATATCAGCATCTTTACCTTTAGACAATGCCCCTTTCCGATCGCTCACACCAATCAGACGGGCAGGAGTTTCGGAAGCCATACGCACGGCATCTTCCAAAGGAATACTTGCTTTCTTCACCATCGTACGGACCAACACATCCATAGTCGCCAAACTACCGGCTAATGCAGAATGATCCGCCATCTTACATACTCCGTCCTCAATAATATAACGCGGATCAATCGGCTCGTTCCCTTCATTGGCAGCATAAGCCAACGCATCAGTCACCAGACAAGTATTCTCTACCCCTTTCAGTTTATAAACCAGTTTCAGAATAGTAGCAGGCAAGTGAATACCGTCTGCAATAACTTCTACCGTCATTCCATCTGTCAGATATACACTCTCTACCGTACCTTCATATTTATATTCGCGACGTTTATGAAAACCGGGCATCGCATTATAGAAATGAGCAGCATGCGAGAATCCTACCGCATACGCTGCCTTAATCTCATCATATTCAGCCTCCGTATGAGTAACGGCTGTCATAATTCCCTTGGAACGAGTGTATTTTGCAAAATCATGTGCCCCATGCAATTCGGGACTGATATCCCAGCGCTTGATACAGGAAGTATGTTCCAACAGCGGCACATATTCATTTTCATCGGGAGTTTTCAGAAAACCGTCATACTGGCTTCCTGCCATCTTCGGATTCAGATAAGGTCCTTCGATATGCAGACCGAGAATCGGAGACTCCGGTTCCTTCATCAGCTTCTCGCAAACATCGACCGCCTGATATATCCTCTCAAACGAAGTAGATGACAAAGTAGGAAATATGCCGGTAGCTCCATGCTTCAAATGAGCAGTTGCTGCGATACGGAAAGCCTCCTCCGTTGCTTCGGTAAAATCATGGCCGCCGCCACCATGCGCATGCATGCTGACAAATCCCGGTACGATCGTCATTCCTCTGGCATCAATCACTGTTGCACCGATAACTGCCAGATCACTGTTGGTTACCTCTAATATTTTTCCATCACAAATCAATACAGAGCCGTCTTTCAGCCAGCCTTGCGGAGTAAGTATTCTACCGTTGATTATTTGAGTTAACATCGTTTTCTTTTTTAGTCGTTAAAACAGCTTGTTTGTACCTTCTACCAATTGTCCCATCGCCCAGACCGCTCTTACATTCAGATCTCTATCCAAAGCAATAATATCCGCGTCCTTGCCACGTTCCAACGTACCTTTGCGGTCGAGCACTCCCATGATACGGGCCGGAGTCTCGGAAGCCATCCTCACAGCATCCGCCAAAGGAATTTCAGCATTCTGCACCATCGTACGGATCAAACGGTCCATCGTCGCCACACTTCCTGCCAATGCAGAGCGGTCTGCCAGTTTGCACACACCGTCTTCGATAATGACACGCGGATCAAAAGCAGTCTTACTGTCACTTGCCGCACAAGCCAGCGCATCAGTGATCAGGCACGTACGCTCCACTCCTTTTATCTTATAGACCAGACGAAGAATGGTAGGAGGCACATGAATGCCATCGGCCACGACTTCCACTGTCATATCATCAATCAAATAAATACTTTCTACCGTACCTTCATACTTATATTCCTTCCGTTTGTGAAATCCGGGCATAGCATTGTAGAAATGGGTAGCATGCGTATATCCTGCCTCATACGCAGTCTGGATATCTTCAAATTCAGCCTGTGTATGTCCTACAGATGCCAATACGCCTTTTGCGGTGATATACTTTCCAAACTGCATAGCCCCCGGAAGTTCCGGTGCCGCATCCCAACGTTTGATGCAATGGGTTTCTTCCAGCAAAGGGATATACTCTTCCGGATCAGGATTTTTGATATTCTCCGGAATCTGTCCGCCTGCCATCTCCATATTGAAGTAATGTCCTTCCAGATGCAGGCCGAGTACGGGACTGTCCGGCTCTGCCATCATCTTTTCAGTTGTTTCTGCGGCTGCACGGATCATAGGAATAGTAGAAGAAGAAAGTGTGGGGAAAATACTGGTAGTTCCGTGTTGCATGTGAGCTTTAATCACTGTCCGGAAGGCGTCTTCCGTCCCCTCCATAAAGTCTCTTCCACCACCGCCATGAACATGAATTTCTACTCCTCCCGGAACGATATACATGCCCTTGGCATCAATCAGTTTTGCTCCGATAACCGCCAGGTCGCAGTTAGTCACTTCCAGAATTTTATGATCACGAATAAGTACGGACCCATCCTTCAACCAGCCCTGAGGGGTGAGGATGCGCGCATTAATGATTTGTGTTAACATATCACAAGTTCTTAAATTAATTATAGGTCTGTGTGAGTCGATGACACTCTTTTTGGGGGAAGTACATCGACTTTCGTAATTACAAAAAGAGGTCGCCAATCTTATCGACTGACAACCTCACTACTTTGAGCGGAAAACGAGACTCGAACTCGCGACCCTAACCTTGGCAAGGTTATGCTCTACCAACTGAGCTATTTCCGCAAACTAAATTTTCTCCATTCAGAAATCTGAATTTCTTGTGCCCAGAACAGGACTCGAACCTGCATGCCTCTCGACACACGCACCTGAAACGTGCGCGTCTACCAATTCCGCCACCTGGGCAAAATTTAGTTCCAACATTTCAAAGAAACATGAGCGGAAAACGAGACTCGAACTCGCGACCCTAACCTTGGCAAGGTTATGCTCTACCAACTGAGCTATTTCCGCAAATAACTTTAATGACTGTGAAGAGAAGGAGACTCGAACTCCCACGACATAACTGTCACTACCCCCTCAAAGTAGCGCGTCTACCAATTCCGCCACCTCTCCAGAATTTTAAAGTTAAAATCTTTGTGCCCAGAACAGGACTCGAACCTGCATGCCTCTCGACACACGCACCTGAAACGTGCGCGTCTACCAATTCCGCCACCTGGGCAAAGATTATATTTCCAACATTTCAAAGAAACATGAGCGGAAAACGAGACTCGAACTCGCGACCCTAACCTTGGCAAGGTTATGCTCTACCAACTGAGCTATTTCCGCATTTTTTCGTTTTCGGTTGCAAAGGTAGGGATTTTCCGTAATTCTGCAAACATTCTGCATCTTTTTTTCACAAGAATCTGCACACTTTGTTTCCGCAAACAAACAATTGTTTTGATTATCAACTCATTCGGTCCCGATAGTCTTCATAAGAAAATTGCTTGTATATTTCCGCTTTCCCTTCTTTTGTCCACAAAGCGATGGCGGGATGATGGATTCCGTTAAACATATTTGTCTTGACCATAGTATAGTGAATCATATCTTCGAACACAATCCGTTCTCCGATCTGCAACTCATGATCGAAACTCCATAATCCCATATAATCACCACTCAAACAAGAATTACCTCCCAAACGATAAATAAATTCTCCTTCATTCCCCGTCTCCGCACCACGAACGGCAGGCTGATAAGGCATTTCCAGACAATCGGGCATGTGGCAGGTGAAACTCACATTCAGAATAGCCGTCTTGATACCGCGACTCTCAACGATATCTACCACTTCCGAAGTCAGGACTCCTGTCTGCCATGTAAAAGCAGAACCGGGTTCAAGGATGATCTGCAAATGAGGATATCGTGCTTTCAGGTCTTGCAATAATTTAATCAGATGTTCTGTATCATAATCTTTTCGGGTCATCAGATGCCCGCCTCCCAGATTCAGCCATTTAATTTGCGGGAACCAGCGGGAGAATTTCTCTTCCAGATGCTGCAAAGTACGTTCCAGCTCGAAAGAAGAAGATTCGCAGTGACAATGACAATGGAAACCTTCGATTCCTTTGGGCAAGGTATCCGGTAATAAGTCGGCGGTCATTCCGAAACGGGTACCGGGTGCGCACGGATTATAAAGTTCTGTTTCTACTTCCGAATATTCGGGATTCACACGGATACCGCAGGAGATTCCGCTTCCTTCGGCCACTGTCATCGGATAGAAACGACGGAACTGTGCCATTGAATTAAAAGTGATGTGGCTGCTGCAACGCATGATTTCCGGAAAATCCTGTTCCGTATACGCAGGAGAATAAGTATGGGCTTTACTTCCAAATTCTTCCAATGCCAGACGCGCTTCATACACAGAACTTGCTGTGGAATGCTCCACGTATTCGCGGAATATCGGAAATGAACGCCACATGGCGAATGACTTGAAGGCGAGAATAATCTCTACTCCTGCCCTGTCGGCTACGCTTTTTATCAGACACAGGTTCTTTCGCAAGAGTTCTTCCTCCATAATATAGCAAGGAGAAGGAAATTGGGTGAAATCTATCATATATAAATTTATTATCTAAAATAACGCCTTACGGACGTGCCTGCAAAAATACAAATTCAAAAGCAAAGAGAGATTCTTTTATTTTTAATTAAGATATTGAGTTTCGAAAACTTTTTCTTATTTTTAGACCTTTATATTATAGATGTAGTTGTTTCATCCTAAATACCCGATTGATTATGAATAAAGATTTAAGAAAAGTGGTGATTCTCCTGGCGCATCCCAATATGAAGGAATCACAAGCAAACAAAGCACTGATTGATGCTGTGAGTGATATTGAAGGCGTAGCAGTATTCAATCTTTACGACCAGCAAGGCGCTTCTTTTGATGTTGACGAATGGAGCAAAATCATTTCCGATGCTTCCGCCCTCATTTATCAATTTCCCTTTCATTGGATGGCTGCGCCGTCATTGCTCAAAAAATGGCAGGACGAAGTATTCACCTTCCTTTCCAAGACTCCGGCAGTAGCCGGGAAACCATTGACAGTAGTAACCACCACAGGTTCCGAATATGAAGCATACCGTAGCGGAGGCAGAAACCGCTTCACAGTGGATGAGCTTTTACGTCCTTATCAGGTTAGTGCCATTCATTCGGGGATGTCGTGGCAAACGCCTGTTGTTGTTTACGGAATGGGAACCGCAGATGCGGGAAAGAACATCGCTGAGGGAGCCAACTTGTATAAGCAACGGGTAGAAATGCTGATCGGCAGCAGCAATGCAGGAAATAACTGGTGAATTATCTCCTATACCTTATTTCGATTAGCTATTAGCAAAAACAAATTAGCTATTAGCTAATCGAAATATGCTAATAGCTAATTTATTTCTTCAAGGCTTCTTCACCATCATCTTCTTTTTATTCAAAGTCAGTACCGGCAAGAAAATAAACACGCCGATCACGGACATTACCAATCCACCGATAGTACCTGCAGCCAAAGGAAACCAGAAACCTTCTTTCTCTGCTCCCACCATAAAGGGGATAAAGCCAAGGATGGTAGAAACAACCGTCAGAAAAATGGGGATCACTTTCGTATTCCATGCCTTCACGTAAGCACGAAGAGAAGAAAGGCAGGGAAAGCGTTTTCGAATCGCATTGTACTCATTTAAAATATAAATACTGGCATTCACTGTGATACCGCAGAGCAGAATGAACGAAGCGAAACCACCTTGGTCAAAGTTCAACTTGAACCAGTAGAACGTCAGAAACACACCGATATAAGAGATCGGAATGACAAAGATGATCGCTAACGGCTGTTTCAACGAATTGAACAGAATGCTTGTAATAAAGAAAATGATAGCAATCACAATCAGGAGCAAGCGATACTGTTTGTTGGCACCTCCACCCCATGACCAGTTATTACTTTCCGCTTCCGCCTTATATCCCATCGGAAGAAGTTCATTAAACTCTTCCAGGTCTTTTTTCAGCAACTTATTTCCCTGTTCCGACGCACCGATATACTCATATTGCAGGCATAAGCGGTATTGTTGATTCTCCTTCGCCACTTCCTGCGGCATCTGTCCCTTCTCTACCTTAGCCAGTTCCGCCAGTTTATACTCTTTATCGCCTACACGGAAAGGATAATACTGCATGGCCCATATATCCCGCTGATCCGACTGGCGGGAAGAGAGTTTGATTTTTTCCGTTCCATCTTCGGTAACAACGGAACCGATTTCCTGATTCCGCCCATATATGGGACGAATAGCAGCAAACAGTTCTCCGGCTCCGATCCCCGCTCCGATCATCCGTTGTTTATCCAGCTCAAAATAAAACTCCTGATAATCATCCTTCCACCACGAGAAATTGGAACCGACCGTAACTTCCCTGATACGGCGATGAGACAATAAGACCTCTTTCAGTTTTGTAGCCCAGTTATAAAGTTCATCATAATTATATCCGTACATTTTCACCCGGAATGATCCCGCGTTCTCGCGTACACTATTACTGAATCCCTGATCCTGTAATCCATAGATACTCCAATCTCCTCCCCCCAACTGGAGAGCTTTACTGATCATGTTAGCTTTCAGCGTATATGGGAACCCGCTTTTCTGATTTTCCTTTGTGAAACGAATGCTGATAGATGCCCTGCGGGCGCTTTCTACCGATGTCTGAAACTGCTTGATCTCCTTGAACTCGCTCAGATAAGTTTCCATTCGCTTGATCAGTGTATTCATCTGTTCAAGCGTACTGCCGTTCGGTAAATTGGCGTTGGCATAAAGCACCACCTCCTCATTCCGGGTAAAGTAGCTCCCTTCATACACCTTTTGCACAAACAGCCTCAGACTTCCTCCCAACGCTTTATCCACTATCGGTTTCACCTTTTCCTTATAGGTAGGAGTCCCCAGTGTCTTATTATAAATCTCTGCCCATTTGCCATCCCCATCCATCTTTTCCGGCAACAGAAAGACCGGTAATCCGAATGCCAGCAACAGCAACAGACAAACCGCTACTCTCCAGCGGCAAAGCCTCTGTATCAGCCACCTGTAGAAATGACTGAAATAGACCGGCCCCCTTCGCATCTTCGAACGCAGCCATCCTAAGAAACGGGTATTCCCCATTTTCCATTTTCTCTTCACTCCGGTCAGAGAAGACTTCCTGCGTCGTTTCAACCCGATTTTATCAATCAAAGAAGGTACAAAGAACAGAGCAACCAATAATGAAACTCCCAGATTAATCATCACCACTGCGGCAAAATCCTGCAGATTCAGACGAATCCTCTCGTCCAGAAAGAAGATGATGACCAACGCTCCCATTGTTGTCAGTGTAGCCGCCAATACAGACATGAACGCCTTCCGGTTTTTACATCGAAGATAATGATCACTCATCACAATCGTATTATCAATCACCAGGTTCAGTGAAACCGTGATACCCGCCAAAGAATATAACTGCATTTCCAGTCCGAAGACATAGTAAAAGATAACGGCTATTGCCATATTCACGGTCAGACTGGTGACAATCAAAAACAGATATTTGGGGCTGAAAGTAATCAGCAGTACAAACAAGAGCAGGATAGCCACCGTCACTCCCGTACGCAAATAAATCTTGTTCAGCTCGTCATGTATAAACTCTGTAGTATCATAACTGGTATGAATCTCGTATCCCGCCGGAAGCGACAGTCTGATATCATCCATACACGCCTGTACTTTTTTGCTCAGTTCCAGCTGATTAGCCGCCTCTTCAGCGACAACAGACAGATAAATCGAATTCAGCCCATTGATCCGGTAATAGCTCTGAGGCTGCTCTTCCATACGGACGACCTTCACCAGTTCGTCCAAGCGGATGATTCTCCCATCCTTCACTTTCACCTGTATCTGCCCGGCGTCAAACTCCCGGTTATCATGTTCGGGCATCAGCACCAACCGAATCCATTCCTTGCCCGAAGCCGCCTGTTCCACATCATAAGTCCCCAGAAACTCTTTCTGATAATGCAGACCGACTGCCTGACTAATTTCATCCGTACTCACCCCCAACGCACGCAACTGCTCATAATCATACTCCAGACGCCATTCCATCGGTGTGGCTCCGCTGACGTTTATCTTATAGATTCCTGGAAGCTGCGCAAGGCGTGTCTTTATATGTTCCTCCGCATACTTCTGAATCAGACTGGGAGTGGCAGGCGCATTAATCGTGAATGCGATAAAAGGTCCCTGACTTTTCTGCTCCGGACTTGCCATCTGAATGTACGGGTAACTAACTCCCGCCGGCAATTCCGGCCAAGTCTGACGAATGATGGTCGAAGCCTCAAAACGTGCGACAGCCGCATCTGCATGCTTGTCCAGACTCACATTTATACTTCCCCAGCCATTGCCGGAAGTCGAAGATATGCTTTGTATTCCCTTGACACGGGCAAGCATCGCCTCCAGTTTGCTGGTAGCCGTCATCTCCACGACACGCGCCGAAGTCCCTCCCATGCCGAACCATACAGAAAATCCGGGTAAGGTCCGTGACGGATTCAGCTTCACCGGCAGCAACGGAACAAGTGCCAGCCCGACCAACGCCACGCTGATAAAAGCGACAATGAGCGTAAAAGCGGAAGCCTTTGATGACTTCTTTATTGGAGAATTTATTTTTTCCACTATCAATTATTATATAATTTAACTCTCATAAGCTGTACACCCCGCATGGCTTGGGGGTGACTAAAAAGTCGGTCTCAATTTCTGTTAGTACTGATTTATCAATCAAAATCTAACTTCGATTCCTCACTGTTATCTGATCAGTCTTCCTCCATTAAAGTCGAAACGATCCGAAAGAGAAAGCTTCGTAGCAAAATCGAATAAAGTCAGACGACGTATTTTATAATAATTCAGCCAGTAGTTCTGCAAGGCAGAAATGTAGTTGCGCTGCGCCTCCTGCTGCCTGTTGAGCGAAAGCGTCAGACTATTAATATCCGCTTTACCGATAATAAAACGTTGCCTTGTCTCATTATAAGCCAGTATCGCCAGGTCCAGCGCTTCTTCCGCACTGGCAATCAACTGCTGCTGGATATTAAAATCACTCACCGTCATGATGACTTCCTCCTCAATACTGATCTCATCCTGACGTGCCGAAATCTTCACTACATTCAGATTATTCCGTGCCATGTTGTATTTGCCCTTACGAACGCCCCAGTCCAGCAGCGGAATCGATACGCTGACCGCTACCAAGTCCTGCTGCATCGGTTTATGATACACATCTCCGAAGCTTTCCGCCACCTGGTTGAAACCGATACTGGCATTCACGCTGGCATTGAAACGGGATTCCTTCTTTGTTCTGTCCACATTCCGCTCCGCTTCCAGTACATTCTGCTTCAGTTCCAGCAACTGCGGATTATTGCTCCTTCCCCATCTCAAAGCCTCATCCACCGGAATCTCCATCATACTTGGGCGTGAAGGAAGCTCCAGTTCGATCTGGGTATTCTTATCCAGATTCAGAAAAGATGCCAGTGAGAACATTGCCCGTTTCAAGGCGCTTGCCCTATTCTGCAATGTATTCTGTGCATTCACTTTATCCAGCTTTAAAGTCAACAGGTCCGCCTGTGAAATAGCGGCGATCCGGTGCCGTTGCTGTCCGATGCGGTACAAAGTATCCGTAGATGCGAGGTTTTCCTTTGCCAGTTTGTATTCCGCCTGCGCCATCGCCAGCGAAAAGAAATAATTCGTCGCCGTTTCCGAAACCTTTTCCACATTATAAAGAAATTCCTTTTTCACACGCTCGTATTTCAGCGGTTCGATCTTCCGGTCCCATTTGAAAGGATTATACCCGACCAGGCTCTGCGAATAACCGAGCCGTATCGGGACGCTGGTAAACTGCGTCGCACTATTATCCCCGAAATTACGCATATAGGCAAGGTTCGACTCCAGATAGAACGTACCTCCGGTCAGGTCCAGATTTTGACGGACACTTAATCCTCCATAGGCATAATATGACTGTTGCGTACGGTAGACATCCAGGTCCTGTCCCGAATCATAACGTTTCGTGATATCCCGGTTATATTGTGCCGGGGTAAGGTCCATTGTCAGACTCGGCAAACGGTTTGCCCGGTACGTCCGGTATTCCCAATAACCGGACAGATACATATTTTGTGTGCGGAATGACTCCAGCGAACTGTCGTTAGCTAAAGCGATAGTCTGGTTCAAGTCCAGCACCAGACGTTTCTGGGCATATACTGAAGAGAAACATATCCCCGATGCTGCCATCAATACAAAAAGAACGGATGATTTCTTCATAATTCAACATGTTTTTCATTTGGTTTGTGATTCCCGCTTTTTCCCCGATAGATAAACCAGTAAAGCAGCGGTATGATAAAGAGGCTGACCGCCGTACCGATGGACATCGTGCCTATCATGGCGATAGACAACGGCTTTTGCAGTTCCGATCCCATATCCGAGGAGAACAGCAACGGCACCATGGCAAAGATGGTCGTCAGCGAAGTCATGATAATCGGACGCAGACGCCTGCGGCCTGCTTCGTGAATAGCTTCCAGCAAAGGAACGCCTGCCTTGCGCAGTTCATTGATCGCATCCAGTTTCAGAATAGAGTCATTGATTACAATACCACAGGTCACAATCAGACCGATGGCAGACATCAGATTCAGCGTATGCCCGCATATCCAAAGCAAGAGTAAGGCAAATGCCACATCAATCGGGATTTCCGCCAGTACCAGCAACGGCTGCAGAAAACTCTCGAACTGTGCGGCAAGAATGAAATACATCAGCAGCAGTGAGATCAACAGAATCACGACCAGTTCATCCAGCATCTCCTTGTTGGAGAAGATACTGCCGGAGAAGCCCGTATCCCAGTCCCCTGTTTCCTCCGCCACCTGTTTCACTTCACGCATCAGCCGGTTCGCATCCTGCACGCCGTAAAAGTCGAACGGGACATACTCGCCATTACGTCCGGAAGTAATACTTTTCAAGTCTTCGGCGGGAGCTACGTTGATCAATTCCCGAAGCGGGATAAAATCGACATTCCCACGGTTGTCCGGTTGCGTCTGCACCAGTGTTTCCTGCAACACCTCGTTCACAGTCTTTTCATCCCCGGCAATGTTGATCGGCAAATATTGCTGATAAGAGTGCAGCATCGTCACACTGTTTTCCCGGAAAGCCGTTTTCAGTACCCGATACAGTTCGTTGTAGGAAACACGGTAGAGCAAGAGTTTCTCTTTACTGATACTCAGATTCAACTGGTTTTCGAAGGCGATACCTGTCGGATTGATTCCGGTTTTTCGTCCCAGTTCCTGTTCCATGCTGCGGATTGCTTCCGCTTTGGGGGCTTCCGCTTTATTACGGGTGTAAAATTCCGCCACCACATCCGGTTCACCCGTCACAAAGAGTTTCTCAAAGACCGTTTCCGGCGGAGAGAAAGAGATGACAGAGAGTGGATAACGTTCCTTCAGTTTCCGGTATACCGTCTGTTCCAAAGGAGCAATAGCGTCGGAAGTCTCCGTACGGAAATAAAGTTCCGCTTCGGAAGAAGACAGTTCCCGTTCCCGATTGAGGATGAAGTCCTGTCTACCGATAGAGGCTGTTTGCTCCAGTACTTCATCTTTCAGTTCCTTGAAAAGTTCATCCACCCGTCGTTTGTTTTCATCCACATGGATATTCTCATTCCATTCTATCCGGGCGATCAGTTCATTCTCCTCGATATCGGGCATCCGTTCTTTGTCTATAAAGAAAAAGAAGAATATGCAAAGCGGAATGGAAATCACACAGAACAGTACACTGAACGTTTTATGGCGGAATACCCAGTCGACACCCGCATCATAGAATCGGTCTAGCGTGTGGTCCTTGATCGGGTTATTAATTTTGAAAGAAAGCCACTTCCATTTCCGGGTGCGGACACCTGTCCGGTAAACCAGCAGATAAAGTACGGGAAGCAGCATGATACCGGTGAGATAAGACACCATTAGTCCTACAGTGACAGAAAAAGCCTGATCAAAGAAAATAGCGCCTGCAATACCGCTCATAAAAATCAGCGGGGCAAAGACAGCAATAGTCGTCAGAGAAGAGCTCAGCATGGGGGTGACCACTTCACTGGTTCCCGTCACACAGGCACGGCGCAAGGAGTATCCCCGTTCACGGTATTGCGATATATTCTCAGTCACAATAATCGAACTGTCAATCATCATTCCCAATGCCAGGATCAATCCGGCAAGAGAAATGATATTGAGAGACATATTGCAAAGGTAGAAAAAGACAAAGCTGATCACGATGGACACCACCATACTGAGTCCGATAACCAAAGGAGACTTTACATCTCCCAGAAACAGAACCGCTACCAGACAAATAAAGAGAAAGCCCAGGGAGAGATTCTGTTGCAGATTAGAGATGGTGTAGTCCAGCAGTTCCGTCTGATTACGGCTGATGCTGAAATCGATCTCCGGGTATACTAACTGAAAATAGGTCATCGTGCCTACCAGCGCCTGCTTCATCTTATCCATGTTCTCATCCGCCTGTTTGATGACGGCAAGGCTCACCGCCCGTTTGCCATTGGACAGGGATACTCCTTTTTCCTTTACAGGTACGACGCTTACTTTGCAGAAGTCTTTTAACTGTACGATGCGGTCGCCCTTACGCAGATAGATATTTTCCACATCCTCCGCCGTACGCAGCAATGTCGAGAATTTAATATTATATTCATAATACCCGTCTCGCACTGTCATGCTGCCCGGTTCCACATTATTAGAAGATAAAGCCGATTCGATATCTCCAATGGAGAGTCCCATCATGGCGAGCTTGTCCTTGTCGGGCACAATTTGTACCTGTCGTTCCAAAATTCCGGTCACGTCCACCATGGCAACTTCTTCAAGCTGCTCTATCCTGCGCTTGATGACAGACTCGGCAAACTCACACAATTCAAGGAAGGATTGTTGTTCCGTAGCTCCGTAAGCACTGTCATTCTTCAGTGTCAGATTCAGATAGAATACGGGAATATCCGTTGCACTCGCTTTGATTACCTTCGGGCGTTCCGCTTCTTTCGGAAGATAGTTCATGGCGGCATCTATCTTCTCATTTACCTCGATAAAGGCAAGGTCCGTATTCGTTCCATATTCAAATGACAAGCGGATAATGCCCGCCCCGTCTCTCGATTCACTATGAATATCCTTCAGGGTAGAGACCTGAATCAGCTGCCCCCGCAAAGGTTTGACAATCGTGTTTTCCAATTCCCGGGCAGAGGTATTGGCAGACGCCACCTGTACCGTAATCTCAGGAATAGCGATATTGGGAAGCAGCGATATAGGTAGCGTAGAGTACGTCACCAGTCCGATGATGAAACAGGCGGTAAAGGCCATCAATACGGCAATAGGGCGCTGAATTAAGAATTTTATCATAGATTCATTATTTAATTCTTAATTCTTCATTTAACATAGACTTCCGCCTCATGCGCCAGATTCAGATTTCCGGTGACAATCACCGTATCTCCTTCCAGCAGACCATCCTCAATGCCTTTCTGCGACTTGTCGGAGACGACACATTCTGTCGCATTCTCCAGTCCCGTATTCACATAATTCCACATTGCCTTGCCGTCTTTCAGGGTAAATACCACTTGTTTGCCGGAACGCAATACAACGGCACTCTTCGGAATAACCAGCCGCTCTCCCAGCGAACGGCGGACACTTACCCTTACATTCATTCCGCTGAACAGTTTTCCTCCCGCATTTACCAATGCTTTCACTTTCACCATGCCGTTGGCATCTACCAATGGATTTATTTCTGACACACTGCCTTCAAACGCATCTCCTCCGGCATAAGGAGTAATTACCACTTTATCTCCCATCCTGATAAAAGCGAGCTCATTTTCCAGCACTGTGAAATCAGCTTCCATTCCTTTGGAATCGATAATAGTACAGAATGCTTCAGCAGTATTTGCCGGATTATAAGGCTTCGAAAATAAATTGGCTACCACACCGTCAAAAGGAGCAATCAACGTAGCATGCTCCATCTCTCTTTTCGCCAGTTCATACTGGGATTTCGACTGTTCATACCCGCTTTTTACTTTGGCGATTTTCATTGTTTCGGCAGGGACTTTACTAAAGTCGTCAGAAGAATATCCCTGCCCGATCAGTACGTCTTTCAATTCCAGTTCGGCTTTCAGCAAAGCATCTTCCGACTGGGATAACTTCTGTTCCAGACGGAATTTATCCAGATCAGCCAGCTTCTGCCCTTTCTGTACACGGTCGCCATTCTTCACATAGATATGAGCGATGACTTCACCGGTTTCAAAACGCAGATCGGCTTTGCCACGGGCACTGATTTTGCCGTTACTCATCAGTTCGTGATGAAAATCACGCTTCTTTAATATCTGAACAGCTACTTCATTCTTCGTATCCGGAAGGACTGTGGAGACACCTTTCTCTGATTCATCTGCAGTATTCTTCTTGTCGGAACAAGAGAGCGTCATCATACATGCAAGGCACAATAAAATCCATGTAGAATTATTTTTCATCGTATTTATTGGTTTGTTTATTCTAATTATCTCACATATAATTTCTTGTATACTGTATGTAAGTTTGTATCATGTTTGCCAAATTTAGACAAAAATATCTAATAATCAAGTTTGTACAGTCATTTTTTTCTTCACCCATTTATTTTAGCAGTTTCACTTCTTCTCTCATCTCCCTTATTGCAGTCGATTGTACCTTTGGTTCCTTCGTCAATACAATCTGAACCGCCTGTTTTAATTTCTCCGGATGTCGATATTCCGGTTCCGCATAAAGCTTTGCCAACAAGTAATATGGATAAATTCTTCCCGGAAGCCGATGAGTAGATCGTATGAAATACTCTTCAGCCTTTTCATATTTTCCTATAGCCTGATAATTCTTTCCTATTATGTTCAAAATCATAGGATCGCAACTATGTGCCATTGCCTCTTTCAAAATTGCTGTAGAACTATTATATTCTTTCAACTTATGTAAAGAATGTCCATATTCAAACAAAAATGCTCCCCTATCATTCAATTCCGGATAAATTTTCTCATACCCTTCTTTGGCTAAACGAAATGCGCCTATATTATAGTGCATTTTATACCTAAACCATTCTTCACAAGCATTATACTGATTATATTTCCAATAGTAACTTCCCAATAAAGCAATCATTATAATAAAGAACAATATTTGTAACCGTGAAGAACCCACTACACAAGCAGCCAATAAAAAATAGAATGCTATAGCAAATCCGGGTATTTGCATTGGATAAGATGAAAATGCAAATACTAAAACAGAAATCAAACCAGCACATGCACTTAGTCTTTTCTCTGTTATTCCTATCCAAAGGCAAAAAACAATAATCAATAACACAACCAATAGAAATAAGACTCCATATTCTACAGCTATTTGCAGATATTCATTAAAAGCGTATTCAGGACTTCCAGCTACTAATTCTTCTGTAGATGTAAACTCTTTTTGGGAGAAATATTTTTCCTGAGCCATTCCATAAGCCGATGCAAAGTTTCCAGTACCATGTCCAAGGAAAGGTTTTTCCACAATAGCCATAACACTCACTTTCCAAATTAACAGACGTCCATTAGCCGAATCTACTTTTAATTGAAAAAGAGAATAACCAACTATTATCAATACCATTCCCCCGGCAATAATAGCCGGAAATACTCTTTTCTTATATTTTCGGCCTATCTTCCTTAAACTAGTTCCCCATGAACGGTATGTAGCATATACCCATATCCCAGAAATTGCAACAGCCATCCATGCCGAACGGCTCATACCTGCCGGTAAAACACAAAGAATTAACAGCAAGACTCCTAAAGCCACACAATATTTACTTTGCTCGATCCAAGTACGTTTCTTCACCTTTTTTAGATTCAACCATTCACTCAAACAAATAGGAAATACCATTGCTAAGTATCCGGAATAAGGCCCCGGATTGTAGAAAGAACCTGTAAGCGCATATAATGAATGATTAGAAACAGCTAAACCGTATATCTGCCTTAATCCCCAAACAGCTTCAACCCCACCTAATATAATAAGAGACCAAACGACTGATAAATAAAAAGTATTTCCCTTTTTATCTAAACATAAAGAAATAAGACTACATATTACAAATACAATAGTCACACGCCCCAAATATAGCTTCTGATATGCCATATCTCCAACCGCAATAGTATAAGATGAAACAGTCACAACACTTAAAAGCGCAATGACTCCAAACAGCATTAATAAATGAACGATATATTTATTCTGTAATAACATCTTCTATCATCTCCCATCTTTATTTGATCTTCATTAAAATCCGTTCCCAACGTATCTGATCGGTATATTTTTCTTTTGAGTTCCAAATACGGGTAGCTTTACCTACAATATATTCTTCCGACAACATTCCCCAATAACGGGAATCTTGTGAATTCGCCAAATTATCACCAGATACAAAATAATAGTTCTTTTCAAAACGGTATTGATGAATAAGGCTATCACCAATAAGCACCTATCCTTCTTTTAGTTCTATTTTTTCTTTTGTTCCCATGCGATCAGTTGTCTATATAAAAAATATAAGATTAATTGAATCTAATCCCTCTATTATCTCCTTCTAGCTAATAATTGTAATCCACAAATATGTACCACATTACATCGGCATAATTCAATATAGAGTAGGTAAATCATTCTCTTGTATAATTTGTCCTCAAAGCCATATATCGAAACGGCAGGTTCGAAGCTCGTTATCAGGTTTTTATGATACCTAAAGTCCCTTCCACTAGAACAGAGGACGGGTCTGTAACTTGTATCCCTATGCCATTTCTCAATTTTTTATTAAAGCAGAACGACTGTACAAATCAACTCTCTTCCTATACAATATTTTGACGTTTACTCAAGAATGGCACATTTCTTTAAAATCAAAGGGACGTTGTTTTGAAGAAACGTGCCATTTTTGAGTCTATGTCAGTACAATTCAATGTTAATAAATCGTAAAATCACCTCCATCATTTCGAAAAGAATGTAAACTAATCATCAATAGAAAGACATTTCTTAATAAAGTCATCTAATTGTTTTTTATCTTGTGATATTTCGAATATACACGCATCTCTTATTCGACAATTATTATCAACAATTATCATAACAGGAGTCGGTATATACCTCAATTCTTTTCTTATTAAATCATTCTTGTCTTTATAAATAAACCCTCTATATGAATTCCTTTTTTGAGTAGACGTAACTTCATGAAACATACTTACAATTACTTTTACATATTCTCTTTTTTTACTATTATCAATGAGGTTTACTATTTCAAAGCCTTTATCTATGCATGTCTCACAGTCATAATAATTAAAAATATATACAATTACACACTTTTCAGTCTCCCCCACTACAGAATCCAAAGAAAGAATTTGCCTTCCTTTCAGCCTATCAACATCCTGATTCAACAAAGATGAAATATTTTGCTCTACCATTTTATTTTTTTTATTGCTATTACAATTAGGAAACAAACAAAGAAAAAAACTAAAAAGGCATATTAATCTTATATATTTCCATAGCACACTGCTCATAATTCATTGCATAAATATAATTTTCATTAGCACAAATCGTATTATATATTTTACCAGGCAAACGACAAACATAAGATGGGGTTAAAGCCGAGTCTAGAACAAGAATAGTATTTACTTCATATCCTTTTTCCCAAGTAGCACACAACAAATATAATTTATCTTTATTCCAATAAGCATCGCATAAATATGTAAAAAAGCTTCTAGAAGATATATTTTTCTGCTTTATATAAGATAGATTATTTTTAATAATATTAATATCTGAGAGATCACATGAAGCAAGTAGTCTATTTTCATGCAAATCATATTTTTCTATTACAGGATAACTTGGACATATAGCATACAAACAATCTTCACCTTTTACTAGATGGCGTTGATTACGTAATATATTCATATCTGTATGTTCAGTTATAGAAAATACCTCCCCACAAAATTGTATGTCGCCACTATTTATACGGTCCCAATTTCTTTCAGTCTTAACATAACATGAACTATCAGTCATTGTTGTTGCATAAATAGTGTCATTTTCTATAAAGAAACGAAATTCATTACATGTTGGAACCGATACTGATTCTATGAATCCCTTCCCATCATAAAATTTCAAAGCCATTGAACCAGCATCTAAGATGCCAATAGTATCCTTCTGTACATAAAATCCTGTTGGCGATACCACTTCTTTAGGGCCTTCTCCAAATTTGCCAACAGTATAGAAAGTATCTTTATCAATATCCAGAATAGCGACATCAGCCCTTGACGGATCAAACATATAAAGTTTACCATCCTCAAAATATAAGCATGAAATACTCTTAAAAAAAGTTGAATCAGGATAAGTTCTAAAAGAGGAAAATAGAGAACATTCAAGTTCCATTAAGTTTCTTTCCTCTTTGCAACTCATGATATTAAACACAAATAAAAGAGTACAAATACACAATATAATCAGCCTCATTTTTCTATTTATTTAGCAATATGTTTTCAATCCGTCACATTCAACCCATCGCTTCTCTTTTATTATGATAGTGCCACTCTTATCAATCCCTCGATGACATTTTTCAGTCCCCGTACACTTAACTTCACCGTCTCTTTGGCCCGACGAATTTATACAGTCATAACTAATAGAGCATGTAGCTGTTCCGGTCTCAGGAGTTCCCAAAGCTTCAATATTAACTATATCCATTAAACTAAAAAGAGAATTAGTCGAGCTTTTGCTACAATAAGCCCATGAATACACACTAAAAACAGCAACACAAATAGCTAGCAATACATTTACTTTTTTCATAACACTAATTTTTAAATAATAACTATAATATAAATACATATTTTTCAATAAAAAAACAGGATTCAATAAACTTTTCATCCAATCAATACGATTGAAAAAACAACAAAATAGGAAAATTCTTATAAGCCTCTCTGACATTTCATCAGAGTGACACAATATTAGCATATTCTATTTTCCATAATTTATTATATTTCCATCCATTATTTATTTCTAAATCTTAGCCAATTCTCTTCATTATCCTTTTCCAACGCACATTCTCTGTATACCTTTCTTTTGAATACCAAACCCAGGTAGCTTTACCTACAATATATTCTTCTGGCAACATGCCCCAATATCTGGAATCCTGCGAATTAGCCATATTATCCCCCGATACAAAATAATAGTTCTTTTTAAAGCAATACTGATGAATAAGACTATCACCAATAAACACCTGTCCTTGTTTTAGTTCTATTTTTTTCTTTTGCTCCCATGCGATCAGTTGTCTGTATAAAAGATAAGTAGTATGGTTCATTATTACAATCTGATCCTTTTGTGGGATAGGCAATGGCCCGAACTCTCGAATATTCCATCCTAGCCTTTGATCATAAGGAAATGTTCCTACTACGATTCCTTGTTTTTCCGGTTGCTGTAGTCCGGCAAGATATTGCTGAGCTTCATAATTTCCCAACTGTTCGCGACATCCACGCACTTTATAAAATCCTCCTCTGATTTCCAATGTATCCCCAGGCAAAGCTATACAACGTTTCACATAATACTGCATTACGTTCATCCGGATGCTATCCCACCGATTCATCTGATAAGGAAAATTAAAAACCAGTACATCATTTCTTTTAAAATGCCCCAATCCCGGCATCCGGTAAATAGTAACATCTTTGTTATCCAAAGCAGCAAACACATTAAACAATCTGGCTCCTTTTATCATTTTATTAACCAATATTCTATCTCCATCTTTTAATGCAGGTCCCATAGAATCTGATGGAATTTTAAACGATGTGAAACAGAATAACTGTACCAAGAACAAAATTACTATCATGCAGAATATCATGAATATTGAATTCTCTATTATTGCTAGAAATTTCTTCACTTTATTCATATGCATCTTTTAGTTGAATCAATTTATGATAAGCCATCAATCCCAGCACACATTTCACACGTTTGTCATTTGCATCTAATAACTCAATAGAAGGAAGAACTTCACCTTTCATCTTTTCTTCCAGATAATTTGCCCACAAACACAAATGACTCCAATGCAATTCAGCATAACTGAAATCTTGTTCTGCCTCCACAATAGCAACCATCATCATCAACATATTTGCAGCAGCCTCTTCAGCACAATTATCCACTTTTATTTGTTTGCTTGCAACCGGATATAATCCAATATCGTAAGGCGGATATTTTCTTTTCCAATGTTTATCTTCACAATATTCAAATATTGGATTTAATAAACTTTTCATCCAATCAACACGATTAAAAAATAACAAAGCAGGAAAATTCCTATAAGCATCTCTAACATTACCCAAAGTATCTCCGAAGCAGAATGACTTATTATCCGAAGATAACACAAACCTATGGGAAGAAATAAAATTACGATATGAAGGAAGAATCTGTTCTGCAAATGTCTTATCACCCACTTGAAATGCTTTATTATTCCACAGATTATCCAAATTATTACATTCTTCCTTAAGTTTCTGATACCTGTTTCCGACAGCCTTCATTAATTCTTTAACCTCTCCTTTTCCATTGTCATTCCAAAGAGGTTGTAAAAGCTCACCAACATAATGTATCCTCTGCCCTTCTCCGTATCCTATTAACAATATGCCTTTATTTCCATTTTCTGCACACAACTTTTGAGACAGAACAACATGACTATCATCGCATGAAAACGATGTTCCATCCGCCGTCATACCTAAATTTAAACTATCAGACTTGACAAACCGCCACTCTTGTTCAACCCAACTATCAATCTTCCTCCTACCAAACATCCATTCCATATCCACATCGAACAAAATTTCCACTGTATGCTCCTTTTTATCTTCTGCATGAACTTGATAGGAAAGGAAACCGACAGGCCATCCTGTCATATTCCACTTCTCTGACAAAGAAGGTGAAACAAAATCAATCTGAAGTTCTACATCCCCACATTGAAATACATAATGAGTTTGAGTAGCTTGTACATCTATTTGCTTCAATAGGGCCATATCTGCTTCACTATAAGTTTTATTTTCAATATACAGACCAAAATCTAACAACGCAGGACCTCCTGTGTTACGTCCATAAGCTGCCAAAACATTTGTTCCATTACCAATATGAGCAATAGCTTCATCTGTTAAACGTCCACATTTCGTTTGATATGTTATTCCTTTTTCAAATAAAAAATCTCCATTCCAAAAAAGTTTTATCTGATCATCGCAAATATAACAGACGTAAATTTTATGCCCTTCCAAAGCATCTTTATTATCAATCTTAATATGCCTGCGGACATATATATTTTCCGCCCCCCAAGCGGTACGAATCTTAGAATTTCCTTTTACAGGTCCAAAAGCAGCATTTCCTTCTTCCCAAAAAGAATCATCATATTCCTTTTGCTCCCACCCTTTTCCAGGAAACAAATAAGAATATTTTCCTGACCAACTGACGCTGTCATTTGCAAGAGAAGCTATAGGGGATATACGTAAAGAGTCTCCTCCCATAAAACGATAGGTCCTACCATCTACCTGCAAAATCCCTGCCACTGGAAATATCCTTCCGGACTTCAATCGTAGATAATGTTTATTCAATGTATCTCCTGCCATTTTTATAGAAAATTCAGGTGTAATCGCCAATAACGTATGTTCATCAGGAACAATACCAATAGAAGGTATAGCCTCCTTCTCCAAATGGAAACAAGCAGATAACAAGAAAATAATTCCCAATAGAATGATTGTCCTCCACAGCACAACTAGTTTAATTTTAAGTCTTATTTCCATAGTTGCTCTCCTTTTTCATAAACAAAGACTCTCTCATCTACGCCGCGCGTATGGTTACGTAAGAACAAAAGTGCATTCTGGGGAATCCCTCTGTATACTAATGAATCAACTGTAGCTTTAACTCTTCCGGCGGATTTCCAATATCGGTCACAATAATACAACTCGTAGATATCACCAGGACGAATATAATTATCCCTGTTGCGCGGAGTATATACAATACGGTCTATCTGCACCTTTCTACCCAAATCAAGTCCTGCCCATCCCCCGGAAAATTTAAAATAATCAAAAGAAGTCCACGTTTTTCCATCAAACACATTTGTATATTCATGCGTCCCGTCATGTTGATAGCATCCGGGAGTTCCTATAATTTTCCCAGACAATGGAAGAGCATCATTTTTTTCATAAAATGCAACTTCAGCCACATTACATAATCCTCCGGGAGGACCTACATATCTGATATAACGATATTCTTTATTTGAAGAACTTCTTACTGTCGTATTCAAACGATCAGGTTTACACTGTATGATAAACAAGGTATCGCTTACTGCAAAATCCAGTTGGTTACTGCCTTCAAAAACACCCCCTATCATTCGGTCACGGAACATATTTTCTCCGTCTATATTACATTTAGCATACAATACCACATCTTGTGTATCTCCTTCGACAGAGAAATAATGCTGCTCATTCTTCTGTTTATCCACATAAAAAGGATCAGTCAAAAAGTTCAAAGTACCATTTTCATAAGTAGCCACCCTCATAAGCGTACCATTTCGAACATTTCGAAAAGCCAGATGCTGTGCGTCATATTCAGTCCAATCAATGGGTATCCAGTTATCTCTATTAGTAACACATAAATAAGCTATTCTCCCATTACTTTTATTCTTATAAAGTTTTTCCAATGGAATAACCAGTTCCTTTTCAAAAGAGTAAGCATATTCATAAGTAACATCCATAAATTTCGGTAAACTCCAAAATGGATATACCTTTTCATTATATTGCGCCATTCGCTCATATAATTCTTTGTTTATATCAAAAGCATATCTATACACTTTGGGACTATCATCCCAACGATACCACCAATTTTTGCGAACCATTCCCAAATTCTCCGGGAAATTAGCCATATATGTTTCGCCATATTTATTCCATGTTACCAACCAAAAATGCCCGGCATTAACATAGCTACGTACAGGAACAAAATCAATAGCACAAGGAATTCCCAAAGCCCGAAATAGATATACCGCAAAGTCAGTCACTTCACGACACGTTCCTGATAAGTATTGTACATACTCAGGTCCGATATGCCCAAAAGAATAAGGAGTCGTTGAAGTATAATAATGCCACTTATCAGGCAATTTATTTATTAAATAATTAGCAGCTACTACCGGATCTTCTATATCTAGCGAATCAGACATCTTTAATGAATCCAATAGTTGATTATATTTCTCATAATACATCTCACGCCAATAGCCTAAAGACTCATCACCAATACGATAAGGCAACAAATTTTCACAAAACATATCGAATGATATGTTCTTTCCCCAAGGTTGTTCACGCCAAACTTTAAAAGCCCATTCTATATTACTACATAAATAAGCTGAATCAATTTCCTGCAGATCATATTTTATGTCTAACTTTCCAATTGAACCAAACGTTTTTATTATGGAGTCCACCACTTCTTCAGGTGTTTTTCCATGACTGCCCTTCAGCCATGCATAATATTTTTTATATTCCTCTAATTCCTCTCCGTATGTATAAGAATAATATGGCATATTTTCTATCAAAAAGCATGCGGCCTTATATTTCAGGCTATCTGCCAAATTCTTTTGATAATAACAAAGCACTTTTTCAAGCTCCCTACGATTATTTTTTGCCACACGCAAAGCAAATTCCAAAGAAGATATAGACTCTTCCTTGAAATTTTCTTTATTTACGACTAACCATCCCAACCCTATTATCAATATTATCACAAGAATATATTGAACATTTCTCCAATACTTTGCCATATATTATGCGCTACTTATTTTGCATTACCACTGATCTTCAACCGAAAAGGCGCTTTTTCAGCATTACAATGTACTATGATAGTTTTATCAAAATGCTCGGGATGCTCTGCTTTATATTTTATTCTCAAAGTTAAATCTTTACCTTTTAGTACAGGTTGTTTTGAGTATTCGACAGTAGTACAACCACAAGAGGTTATTACATCATTAATCACTAACGGTACTTTTCCACAATTAGAAACGACAATCTCAACAGTCTGCTCTTCACGCCAGGAGAAATTTCCTATATCGACAGAATCTTTTGACAAAGATGCGATAGTCAAAGGTTGATTTATATTTGACGAGGGCATTACTTCACCAGAAATTACATTTAAATAAATTTCCTTTACCTTAGAGTTAAGAACAGGATTTCCTATTACTACTATTTTATCGTCCTTGTTAAGAAGAAATGTACAAAAATGTTCTTCATGCAAAAATTTATTCATCAGATTTAAAGAGTCCATTTCATCAATATATACAAAACGATCAAACCGTTCATTTCTTAAGTATTTAATCAATTTTGTTCTCTCTTTCGGATAAAAGACCATTAAAAAATTTACTCTATTAGGATAAATAGAATCTAGATATCCAACCATTTCTTTCCATTTTGGCAATTGTAATCTACAACTGGTACACCCTATTGTATCTACATAGCTCAAAATTGTATATGAAGATTGTTTTCTTGTGCACTGCGTTATAACCGTATCATTGACAAAAGAAGTAAGGCACATCTGACTAGGAAATTGAATGGTCTTTCCAATCCATACATTGACCAAACGAGCTATTCTATCTTGTTCTGATTCTTTACAAGATACAAATAATATAGCTATAAACAACAAAGACATTAAACGTATCATTTTTTCAACTCAAATTTGACTATTGCAAGACTATTATATTGTATTTTACATAGGTTTGAACCGTAGTATCAATTAAGAATAATATATTTACTATCGTTAAAATTTTAGTAACTCTAGTTTTTCTAGGTTCTAATAATCAGCAATAGATCAAAATATGTCATATAATTCATAAGTATATATGACATTATCTCTATCATTACTGATAGCATATATTTTTTTATATTTCTCTGAAACAACAAAAGTATCTACACTTTGGTCTAAAATATAATGCGCAATTGGAACACCTTCCCACGACCATATTTGTAAATATTTCCATCCATCCAATTCATTAGCTAATACATATATATATTGATCAGTAGCATATGGAAAAGTTGAATAATAAGCAAATCTACTTTCATCATTAGTTACGTCAGTAGGTTGTTCCATTAGTAGTTCTTTCAACATATTTCCATTCTTATCATAAATCTTCATCATTTTAATATAAGCATAAAAAGATGCGAACTTTTCACCATCTGGTTTACCTACAAGCAACTTATTATATAAGTAAGCTTTAGCTTCTTCATTTCTCCCATATAATAGATCAGGGTAAGGACTAAACGAATGAATGTTATTTTCTTTATCTAATAATGTATATTCATATTCTTCATTATTAGATAAAAAACAATAAGAACTGTCAGATAGAAAAGTAAAACGATTGAGTGGTATTTGGTCTATCGCCAAACGTTTATCAGCATATAGTTTTAGTCTACCATCACCTACGATATCAATTTTCAAATCCTTTATCTTATTTGAAGGTAATTCGAAAGTTTTAAAACCATTAGCTGTTTCAACGAAAACTCGATCTAACAGTAATAATTCATCAGGTCCCTCTCCTTTAGAACCCGCACTAAATAAATATTGGCACTGAGGCAACTTCCAAAAAGAAAACAAAGTATCTTTCTGTTGTTCATAAATTACCAACATATCATGAGCTATAAACATTCGTGTAGCAGATAATATTACTGGAGGTACTAAAATACTATCCGAATGAATTTCAGCAGGTTCTGGTAAAGACAAAAGTTCTTTCTTATGAGAAGTACAGCTACATATAAGAATACTCATAAGGAACAATGCAACAATGTGTGGCTTCATATATTAATCATTATTTTGAGCATTCATTTCTTTGCCCTGCCTCTAATAGCCAATATGATTCGCAATCTTGACATACCCAATCCCATATAGCCAAAGCATCTTGAGAAGATGCCTTTCTCCACTTTCTATAGCACTTTTGCTTATTGGGGTTCGATTCATTTTGTGCAAAAGCTTCTACATTTGCTAAAGCCAAATCAGATAATCTTATTTCAGATCGCGAAGAATACATATTATATCCTGCAACTGCTGCAACAGCAACTATAGAAATGATACCCATTAATTTCTTTTTCATTTTTCTCTATTTTTTATAAATTATTTATATCCAATTTCCCTTCAATCAGAAAATCTTTTCCACAATTCATTTTTATGAAGTTAAGGAGCAAGATAATGTATATCAATCCGACAAGATTTAACAAATCATTAGCCTGCCCCTTTCTTTTCTTGACAATTAATAATCTCTTATCTAATCATCATTTCCTCATATCAAATTTAAAAATATCACTTCCCCCTTCCTCAGACATTTTAATGCCATATATGTATTTATTTGTAGGATTAACTGATATTTTCTCAAGTTTCATATCAGTTTGCATGACTGATAAGAGATTTCCTTCCCAATCAAATTTAAAGACACTAGAGAATACAGATGCATCTGCATTATATAAACAATACAAGAAATCGTTAGTACCAGTCATTGATACAAAATATTTTTTTGCATTGGGAAAATCTAAATATTGCGGATCAGGTTCTGGATAAGTTATTTTATCTCCAACAATCAGTTCTTTTTTTAAATTTCCTGTTAAATCAAATAAATACAAAGCATTTACATTAATCATACCTACGCAAACCGCATCTGCACGCTCATTAACAACCAGGTGATTTTCAAATAGATAAGGCATTATTTTAGAAGAATATTTATTAGATATTTCCTTATCATCATAATAATAATCCACAGAGGATATGTCTTGAGTATTTTTATTATATATGAAAAACAAACCATGCTGCATGTCAGCGTCTATTCCATAAATACAAGAATCAGTTTCATTATACTCTTTTATGGCTGGCATTATCGGTAAAGGTAATACAGTATCAATATTTATTCTTGACAAACTGTTATTATTGAAGGGATTGATTTCCTTCACACTCCAAGAATTCAAATCAACTAATTTTATCTTATTATTTCTTGATTGAAATGAATTGCGCATAAAAAAAGGAAAAAGCAAATCATTTGGTCCTTGACCTTTCATACAATATCCAATCAGTGAAGAAGAATTGATACTAGGAAAAACTTTCAATATTGAATCATTGTAAAAATCTAAACAATAGACAAAAGAATCACTAGCACATATATCATAAAACACATTTAAGCTTGCATTCTCTGATAAATATAAAGTTCCACGAATTTTCTCCGTTGGTACATCTGAAATAAATATCTTTTTATTTTCTACATTTTCACTACAAGCACTAATAAACAATACAATACAATATATTAGCCATCTTCTTTTCATATCAATATTACTTTACATTTTACAATCAGCAGCAGTCGAAACATTTATAAGGAGTTTAAAAATACACTTACCGTTATCATCGTTTATTCTCTTCAAGCTTCCATTAGATGAAAGAGTACCTTTTACTGCTGAGTATAATTTAGGAGGATTTTCATCTTGCGCTAAAGCTTCTACATTAGCCAATACCAAATCTGATAAGACTACATATCTCTTTTGAGAAGAATATATATTATATCCTATAGCCATAACAATAGCAACAAGACTAATAATACTCATTATTTTCTTTTTTCATTTTAATTATTTTATTTACATATTTTCATTTATACTATTTCTCTAAATCCGGCAAAACGCATTTGCCACAAATCTATATTATTTCTATCTTTGCCTGACCTCCTTTCTAACGTGGTTAAGGAGCAGATGATGTAGAAGAAAATCCGGCAAGATTAATCAATTCATCACCCTGCTCCTTTTTAATTAAATTAACGATCTCATCTTCAACCAAAATAAAACTCCACTATTGGTTGATCATTATTTACATCCGTCGCCATAATAGTTTTAGTAGATTCATCTACCCAAATACCATATACATAATGGTCAAGTAAGTACTTACATCGTGGTTCCCCTTTCAAACTGAATACATAGATATACTTTCCCCCATCTGGAAGATGACCGTTATTCTTTGCAATCTCTTTAAAAGTAGTTCCATTAAATACTACATAAATAGCACTATCTGTAACCTGTACATCACTAAATCCCATAATTCCTGTTGGTATTCCATACCCATCAGATATTTTAAACTCAGGCTCACCATTTTTTCCAACACGAATAACAGACGTGCTATCTCTTAAATTATACACTTCAATCACTTCACCTAATTGAGTAACCATTGCCAATACACCGCTATGAGGATTATAATCAAGAAAACTGCGCCATGCTTGTGCTAAAGCCGGTCGAGCATTTTGCAATACCTTCTTCTTTACCGTTGGAATGGTACCAATCTTTCCAATTAACCTCCCATTACGATTTACCGTACATAAACGGTTTTCACCTGAATAATCAGGAATTATAAAGGTAGTATCATTATATATGGCAAAATCAAGCGGTCTTAAAATATCTTCACCCAATGTTACCGCTTCGTCACGGAGCAGCGAATCACTGGATGAAGAAAAACCTAACCGCGTTAATTCTCTTTTATTAGCATCTAATATCCATACTTGATGACTGTAGAAACGGACATTCTCTATTGATAGCATTTCTGTAGGTGAATCACCACGCCTCCCAAAAGAAGATAAATATTGAAAGCTAGGATATTGAAACAAATGAGCATAATAATCAATACCATGCAAATCCATTACAATGGCTTTATCCCCTTCAACTCGTATCCGGAATGGACAACGAAATAAGGCAGTATCAAGCTTTATCACCTCCCCCTTTAACTCTTTCTCATGTGGAAATTCAGAATAAGGAAACACATTCTCTGCATATTCCTTATTTCTTGTTCCACAAGAAATACAGATAAAGAAAAGAAGGCTAATAAAGATCTTCAAGACTATACCCTCCAGCAATATATTCAACCTTTCTATGAGTTACAGGACAATCAAGGGTCCCTGACCCATAACAATGGCTAACGAGAGGATACTCATCAGCAGCAGCCAAAGCTTCTATATTATATAGAAGCAAAACACTCTGCCCACTTTTATGAGAAGCGAAATATTTAGTAGACAAAACAGCTACTATAATGCATAATAGAAAAAGAATTTTTTTCATACTACTTTTGCGTTAAAGATTAATTTTGGTGTAAAAGTAGTAGGAAAATGACAAACAAGGAAAGAATATCGCTAACCAATCCTAACCTAGCATTATTTTTTGCAATATAGAGTCAAGTAAAAATGTAAAAATTCCCATTTCATCGACATTTTTGGCTATTTCATGAAAGAGGTGTCTTCTCAGGAATAATCAACTGATATGTACCATTTTTATTTATTATATTAAATGAAGGATCTATTTTTTTGAGCAATGAACGCAAGCGTCCAATTGCTGAATGCATTCGTTTATCATTGCCTGAATGATCAGGCCACAATTTATCTATGATAAAGTCTTCCTTTAATGTGTATCTATTATCTTTCTCTAAAAAAAATAGTTCCAAGAGTAGGCCTGATTGAGGCTGAATATTTTGCTTAATGCCATCTACCTCTATGATATTCTGATCTGCATAAAATATTATATTTTCGCCTAATATGTAAGAACATAAAGGAATGTTATCCACTCTCTGTACTTCTTTTATTACTTGTTTTTCTACATGAACTTCTTTTATAATTTCTACGGGAATCTCTCTAACGACCTCTACTATTTCATTGCTACGTAATAAATGCTTCTTTCGAAGAAGAACATTATAAAACTTATAAAATCCATATCCCCCAATTATATACAACAATGCATATAGCAGCATCTCCTTATATATTAGACTCCACACAGTATAATGCAAATAACCCATTACCTCTATCTCACACACATAACCAATATAAAAAGTAAAAACTAAATTTGAAGAATTGCACCATTCACTCTGAAACGTATTTTGGGATTTCACGCTACTATTAGCATGTATCAAAGAGATATGCAAAGCTGATTCAAAGAAAACATCTGACTTTAGTAGATGTTCTCTCCATTTAGCATTCAATGAATCTGCAACAAGAGGATTCTTTCTAAATGCAATAGAATGCAAAAAGCGTACGTTAGTATTATTAGATATATTCATTAAACTCTTTTGGGGATTTAATGGATATAAGTGTTTTCCTGACTCATCTTCCAAATAAACAGTATCCGGAATATCAACTATCACAGTATCTAACTTAATAGTGAGAGAAGAATATCCATCCATATTTCTACTTTTTAACTCTTGATCTAATGCCTCAACAATAGTCTTTTTTGCTTTCTCCTTAAGTTCGGCTACTTTGGATTTATAAGTATATCTACAAGCGAAGAAGAATGCAATTCCTCCAATGCAAGCTATAACAGATAACAGAATTATGCTTTTAGACCTCATTTTGTTTTAATTTATGTTGTTTTACAACACAAAGATAACATCTTTCATAACATTTGAAATATTTTCGTTTAAAAGATATAATTCATTCTACTAAATTAAGTACAAAAGTGGTATTATAATCAAATAAATGTCCATAATATAAATAATACCGTATCATTATCTTTAGCTCATTAAATCATGATTGTTTAAATATTTCTCAATTCCACAAGTTCAAAAGCACATTTTCATAAACACCTGATTACAAGCCTTATACAAATCGCTATTTTTTCTTTAAAACCAAAGTATCGTTCCTTTAAAACCAAGACCCCGTTCCTTTAAAACCAACGGGCCTTTGGTTTTAAAGAAACGGACCATATTAAAGCAAAAAGAATAAGTTTGTTAACAATATTCAATATCCGATAACATTACTGGGCACTTATTCCCAGATGATTTTCAATTGTTTATAATTTAGTTCTTTGACATTTTTGTAATCGTGCTCAGTAAGTATCTCATTTACAGGTGTTCTATCCAGTAATGATACTCCTAAAATCTATAGAATTTCGTAGATCGGTCGGCCTACTTTCAATTTGTCAGCAACAATCGCCACCAAGCAGTACGTGATGAGCGCACAATAGACCTGCGTCTTAACAGCATTCATCGTTGTACCCCAGAATGACAAACCATGCCTCAGACTGATCTATGCGATACAAGCGGGAGAAGTCAACGTACCCTCTATCGAAGATATAAAAGCTTCCACTCTCATAATGTAGCCAGTCCATAGCATTGACGTCATGCATCTTAGCAGGAGTTATTAGCATAAAGCTTGGAATGGAAGTCTTCACATCATATAAAGTATGCAGTTTGATACCTCCTTTATGGTTTCTGAATTCAGCCCACCAAAAGACACTTAAACATAAGTTAATGGTAGAAGAATCAAAAGCATACACATTACCTTCAACCGCTGTCTCAAAATCATCCTTGTAGTAACGCTTACGAGCAGTTTCTATCAGTAGATAAACAAACTCTTCAAAGATTTTACAATTACGATTGCGGTTAGCTTTCTCAAGATTTGTACGGGTAACAGTAGAACCGAAACCTAAGTGATAACATTTTGATTGATGGGTTTCTAAAGCCAACATCAAATCTCGCATACTATCGCATGCCATTAACTGACCGAAGATCATGTAGAGCATCTGATTCCAGCAAGTGAAACTTTTCACATACTTGTTGCCGGAATATCTTGCAACGATGTTGTCGAACTGTCTACGAGAAAGAAAATCTGTAAATTGAGCGAAGATATATTTGCCTTGATTCATGCTTTAAGCTTTTGGACAAAGCTAAAAAGAACAAAGTCAATTCTAATCGTCACGCAATAAAAACTTCTGAAAACATTTTCCTCTAGTCATAATCAAATCCCATATTTTTCAATTAATATATCTATAGCATTTTTCTTAAAGTAATATTGATAAACGACAGGGTTATCATCTTCTAACAAATTGCCAACCAATTTAGCTAGAAATCTATCATTACCTTTCAATATTAGCTCCTTGTTAGCATAAAGAAAATCTGCAGAATAAAAACCCAGATGCTCATCTGATACTCCACCAGGCAAAAGTAAGTCAGAATAAAGATTCAAATTAGGATCATAAATATTAGATATTTGAATTGATCTTTTTTTATCCCATATCAACGTACTTTTATTACTAATTGACATAAATAAATAATCAGAAGAAGACTCAACAGCAGTGATTCCCCAACCTATATTACTTTTTTTTAAAGTTTCAATCAATTCAAAAAAGTTCAAGTCTTTATGTTCTTCTATAAAATCTTCACTTGGCTCATTTTCTGGTATATTTACGTAATATCCAGGCATTATTTGACCTCCCTCATATACAAAAAGCTCATTCGACAATGCCGATATAAAAATACATTGATTATCTAATAATGCTATTGGATAATGCAAAAAAGGATAATGTATATTTTGAGTTCCTATTTCTTTTGCTTTTAACAGCGTTTCACCAATGAATGAGTTATTCTTGATTCTGAACACACTGTATTCACTTTTGCTTTGAGAATAATTATTTGGTAACGGATAATATGCAATAAGCTCACCTTCACCACACATCAAGGCAGATTCAATGTTAGCATCTTTGGCATCTAATTGAATTGTATTAAAGTAAGTTCCAGAATAAGTATATTGTAAAATTTTTCTCATAGAATTACAGATAAGACATACCAATTTATTATCACGATCCAAATAGAAATTATCCGAATAAACATATTCATCCGGCCCTATTCCTCTATGACTTATTTCATTAATAAAATATCCTTCTTCATCAAAGACAAATAATCCTCTTGAATCTTTTACAAAGTAAAAATTTCCATCATTCTTTATACATTCAATATCACTTAATAAGCATTCACTTGTTCTCAATGGAACATATTTGACACTATCTACAATATCGTACAAATTGATTTGTATAGGATTATTTCTATTCAAAACATCAATAATTTCAACATCACCTTTATGATTTGAAACCTGTCGTTGACAGGATGACATAGTTAGAAAAATTATCATAATAATTTTTCCCACATGTACCACTCCCGCCAACGAGCTATTATTTCCAGCAATCATTATTACTACTTAATATAATGTGAGTTAGATATAAGATTAAAATATTCTTTTGATTATAAGAAACATAGCGATAAAAGTATTAAATTTATAGTGCTCAATTATAACATTTAAACGATTACCACTATGTTCACAGAGGCTAAAGGTACAGAGATTTATTGTATGGCGGATGATTTCTGCAAGGAATTTGCATTGCAACAGGGAAAATATATGTTCGAAGATACGACTCATACGCATCAGAACAAACCGAACCGTATGAATGATGCGGAAATAATGATTATCCTTATCCTGTTCCATTCGGGAGGATTCAGATATTTCAAGCATATTACAAGGAATATGTCTGCAAGCATTTAACACATCAACTTAATATAGTATAAGGAGATATAATTCTATCTTTCTTCGTTTCCTTACACGAACACAACAAAATAATGACAAATATAAGACCTAGAATACGTATCATTTTTTCAAATAGTATTTCAATATTACAGGATTATCATCTTCTTTCAACTGTGTCATTTTTAAAATATCCTCAGATGACATGAATTTGGGATCTGTATATATAGCGACTTCGTCTGGATGACAAATTGCCATTAAAATATTATCTACTATACCAAAACAAAATTTCATAATAAAAGGCTTCTTATCCCTCAGTAAAAATCCCTCTTTCTTTTTTCTGTTAAATATAAAATTACCGCCAGTATCTCTATTCTGTACAAAAACAACATAAACATAATCATCATTAAAGAATTTAATCAATGGAATAACATAGTTAGAACTTCGTAAAAAATCAGCTCTCCCTGCTGTTTCTTCTGTTAATTCCATCATTTCTTTATCTGATTTATATTTTTTTGCAGTTGCACATCCCGGTAAATCGTCTTCTTCTATCATTGAATCCCCAAAGTCTAGATACATAATAGGAGTAAGCTCCATTGCTTTGTCATCAATCTGATAAAAATAATAATTAACACCATTAGGTACAAAATAGAACTTTTCACCTATTGTATAAAATTTCTCCTTGTCCATCGTATTTTCTACAGAAATAGTTCCACTATAACCAACATTAGTAATTTGCTGAGTTTTCAAATTTGCAAATAACACTTCTTCATCTGTCCAAATAAAAGGATTAGTAAATACATATTTATCAAGACTTAAGGCCATAAGACTATTAAGCGCAAATTTTGATTTAATTTTTCGTTTTGATAATAATTTAAAATCAAGGCTATATGTATATATTACTCCATATGGATCCAACAAATCAATTCCTTTTAAAAATGGATTAAATTTTATATCTACAGCCATAGAATACTCTTCAGGCCCTTGACCTTGTCTATTTATTGAATTAGAAATAAATTTACCTGTACCTGAAAATGTAGAGACAACTTGATCTTTATCATAAATCGCATATATATCCATTGTTTGGTCATACATGACTTTTTTAAATTTACCTATTAATGATGAATCTTTCGTTTCTAAAGGAGTAATTTCTATTTTCTCTAGAAACACGGAAGCATCAGAAGAAGCATTACGTACTTCAATAGGTATTTTTTCGATACCATCAATGATTTTTTGTTTATTAGATGAGCAAGCACATATAATCATTAACAATAGAAGTATAATTATCTTATTCATAATATAAATTGGGTATTTTCAATTATTTCTCAGGGGTAATCCCCTGAGAAATAATCCATTAAACTATTCAATTCGGGCATGTAGTGATACATGAATATATTTTAATAGCAAACAATGCTGTGATACTTAAAAAGATTTTATTCATAAACTTTTTTATTATTTATAAGAGCCTGTTAAAAAATGATTGAAATAAAAAATAAGAAGATTTTCGTACCTGCCAAGGTATTCCTTTATTTGTAGTGACCAAACTATAATAAAGAGTTTAACGGAAACCGAATCGCAATATATAACAAAAGTATTGAACCTGCAAGTCCGAAAGCGAAAATATGATTTACGTATGATATGAACGCTTACGTGGTAGGTACTTTATTAACATTATTCGATTTGCATAATTCTATTCAAATAACTACCTTTACGGAAAATTGAAACAGGTATGACTAAAGAAATTAACCCATTTATAGTAACTGGAAAAATAGAACCCGAGTACTTCTGCGATCGCGTGAAAGAATCAGAGAGGCTGGTTAAATCATTAACCAATGGCAATAACCTTGTCATTATCTCACCCAGAAGAATGGGTAAAACGGGACTAATCCGTTTCTGTTATGAGAAACCTGAAATAAAAGAAGAATATTATACTTTCTTCATTGACATACTCCATACATCAAGCTTAAGAGAATTCACTTATCTGCTTGGCAAAGAAATTTATGAAACACTATTGCCCCGCAGTAAGAAAATGGCAAGCCTGTTTATCCAGACAGTTAAATCAATCAATGGTAAATTCGGATTTGACCCGCTGACCAATCTACCTACTTTCAATCTGGAACTGGGGGATATTGATCGACCCGAATATACACTGGAAGAAATATTTCAATGTCTGATAGCAGCAGACAAACCTTGTATTGTTGCCATCGACGAGTTTCAACAAATTGCTAAATATCCCGAGAAGAATATAGAAGCATTACTACGCACACACATACAGACAATAGAAAACAGTAACTTCATCTTTGCCGGAAGTGAACGGCATATGATGCAGGAAATGTTTCTATCTTCATCCCGTCCATTCTACCACAGTGCCGATATTTTGGAACTGAAAGCCATTGTACCGGAAATCTATATACCATTTATCGCAGACCATTTCCAAAAAAGAAAACGGCATATTGAAATCGAAAATATAGAAAAAGTATATCGGCTATTCAAAGGACATACCTTTTATATTCAAAAAACATTCAATGAAGCTTTTGCAGATACACCGAAAGGGAAAGAATGTACACTGGAAATTATCAAAACAGCTATAGATAACCTTATTGCATATAATGATACAATCTTTCGGGAAATCTTATCTAATATTCCCGAAAAGCAGAAGGAATTGCTTTATGCCATTGCCAAAGTAGGTGAAGCAGAAAACGTCACATCAGCGAAATTTATCAAACGATACAGTCTGACATCCGCAAGTTCTGTACAGTCCGCAACTAAAAAACTGCTTGAAAAAGACATTATTACAGAAATCAATAAAGTATATTCGGTTACCGACAAGTTCTTTGGTATGTGGATCAATACTATTTATGGCAATAAATATACCCTTTAGCAAAAACGCAACTACAATTACCATCAAATAAATCACAAAGTTAACACAATATATGGTAATTACCGAATGCCAATTATATTATTATGTTCTCACTATAAATATTTTAGCCCTATTTCTCTTCAATATCCTTGTTTTTCAAAACACATACGTTATCTTTGTAGTTATAGTACAAAATAAAGCAAAACAAAATGAAATCTAAAAACATCATTCTATTGTTTACTTTGGCATTGCCATTGTTCAGTTGTAGTGAATCACAAAAAAGAGTATCCTTTAGCGAAAGCACAACTGCTAAATCTACCGCTTTGAAGGAAGCCTTTATCTCCATTCCAATGGATATAAAAAAGAAAGGAGATATCTTATATGCCGGTGATTTTAAAGGAGACAGCCTTTTATACTGCTATAGTCTTAGTGAACAACGCTTTGTAAATCAAATGCTGCCACAAGGACAAGGACCTGATGAATTTTTAAGCCCTGTCGAATTCTTTCTGTCTGATTCGTCTGCCTTCATACACAATCGATGGCACTTCACAGCGCAAAACTATATATTCAACACGAAAGACTTTTCCATCCAGCGACAAGGAGAGTTGATACACCTGCCCATGAGCATTGACAGAGTCTATCCGATAAGCGAATCACGCTTTATAGCGTCCGGTGTTTTTGAAGATTGCAGATTCCTTATTTTAGATAATGACGGCAATGTTATATCCAAATGCGGCGACTTCCCGAACTATCAAAGTGGAGAAGAAAACATACCCAATACGGCTAAAGGTATGTTTCATCAATCACAATTCGGTTACAACACCGACCGGAAACGTCTGGCATGTGCTACCAGTAATGTACTTGAGCTATGGGACTATAAGCCGGAAACATTAACGCTCCATAAAAGACTATTGTTAGCACCCTATCATTATCAGTTCAATTCAAGCCCAGACGGTGTGTATGCGGAAAGTGATAATCCTGATGCCGAACTGGGAGCACGAGGCATTGCCGTTTCCAATAACTATGTTTATGTACTGTATAACCCAAACACCAATCGGATGCACGAAGAACAAAAAGAAACTCTAAACAGCGAGATTTGGGTTTTCGACTGGGAAGGAAAACCGATACGTAAAATTTTGACAGATACTCATATAGAATGCTTCTGTGTAGATGAAACCGATACTTCATTTTATTGTGTAATGACTGCACCGGACTATTGTATTGGGATAGTGTCACCATCCCATTAACATAGTGACAGTATGTGCCAAGGATAGTGTCACTATCCCGAGCACATACTGTCACTATAACAAATCGAATATTTTGAGCTATTCTTGTCCTAGTCCGCCCGCTGTGTAGGCAGCGTAAACTCCTGAGAATCACAGATTACCCCATTCTCATCGGACACCGCTACGCGGAAAGTCACTTCACCATCTTTCAGCTTACTTCCGGCATAGACTGTAGCCGTATAGCGGATACCCTCACCCGGAAGAATTTCTTCTATCATTACAGTAGGAGAAATGCCGATATGTTTCACTTTCCCGACCGTCTCTACAATAGGAACCACGTCATAAACCGGATTCCGTCCTTCATTCATGATTTCAAAGATGATCTTGCTGCTTTCTCCCCCGTCTATCGCATGATTACGGTTATCGTCAATAAAGCGAATCTTGCGCAGTTTCAACTGAGTCAGTTGCTGCTGAGTCTGTGTCCGAGGTTTAAACTTAGAGTGAGACTGCCCTTGTCTGACTTCCGGAACGTAAGCATATTCCTCTATCGGATCCGGTTTCGGAGCAGTCAGCGCATTCCCTATCGCTGCACCGGCAATGGTGCCAACAATATTTCCAATGGCAGAGCCGCGATATCCGCCCCTCCAGCCACGATTATTATCTCCGATAAGTCCGCCTATCGAACTTCCCAGACTTCCCCCAATTGCAGCACCACCTACAATTGCTCCGGGATTTCCCATACGTCCCGATGCACATCCGCTCAACATCAGAGCAGAAAGCAGAATTACAGTTAGTTGTTTCCTCATGATCATCTCTAATTTTACTATGATTACTCTATCACTTTAAAACGTGCAAAACGCAACAATAGTTGCTTGTCCCCTGCATTTTTAAAATGAATCGTTGCTTTTGCATTATCACCCGTTCCTTCTACCCTGATCACTTCGCCCAAGCCGAAACGTTCGTGTTCTATCATCTGCCCCGCCTGCACTCCTGTTACAGATGCCGAACCGGCTGAAGCCGACCGTGTACTGCTTCCACTCACCGCACTGACCTTCTTCAAATTCTTCGGCACACTGGGTGCAATCACCTGAGTCTTCGGACGTTCACGATCAGAAAATTTAGTACCATAAGGCGTTCGTGTAGGAGATGCCGCACGTGTAAATCCACCTTCGATCTCCCTGCGGAAACGCCCCGCACCTTCATCCACCGACCGGCTGACTCCCGCCTCATGCGGCAACCGCAAATAATTCACATCGATATCGCGCAAGAAACGGCTGGGACTTCCAAACTCCATCTTTCCATAACGGAAACGGGTCTTGGCAAAAGAAATATAACAATGTTCTTCGGCACGGGTAATAGCCACGTAGAACAAACGACGCTCCTCTTCCAGAGCACGGGGAGAATCGCCCACCATACCACTAGGGAAAAGATTTTCTTCCAGTCCCACTACGAATACGTTTTTAAACTCCAGCCCCTTGGCCGAATGAACGGTCATCAACGTTATCTTTTCTCCATCATCCGCTTTGTCCGAGTCCTGATCAGTAAGCAAGGCAATCTCCGAAAGGAAATCTGTCAGAGAAATATTCGGGTTGCCTTCTTCCTGCCGCAACGCGCAGAAATCATTCATACCATTCACCAATTCCTCAATGTTTTCCTTACGACTCAGATTCTCCGGCGAAGTATCCTGACAGACATCATTGATGATGCCGGACCGGCGGATAATATCCGTTCCTATCTCATACGCACTCTTGTCCACCTGATCGGTCATAAAGCCTTCTATCAGTTCACGGAAACCTTGCAGTTTGGTGTGCGTACCTTTATTGATATTCAGCCCATAGCTCAATGGTTCGCAAAGCGCCGCCCAAAGGCTGACACCATTTTCAGTGGCAGCGGAGATGATTTTTCCAACCGTCGTATCACCGATGCCACGGGCAGGATAATTAATGATTCGCTTGAATGCTTCTTCATCATTCGGGTTCACTACCAAGCGGAAGTAAGCAATGACGTCCTTAATCTCCTTACGCTGGTAGAATGAAAGTCCGCCATAGATTTTATAGGGCATACTCCGTTTCCGAAGAGCCTCCTCGAAAACACGGCTCTGCGCATTCGTACGGTATAATATGGCAAAATCAGCATAGCCGTAACTATGTTCCCGACGCAGTTCAGCTATCTTATTGGCTACGATATCCCCTTCTTCCACATCACTGTAAGCCTGAAACACGCCAATCGGTTCGCCACGTTCTTTTTCAGAGAATACTTCTTTCCGAATCTGACGTTCATTCTTTTCGATCAGACTGTTGGCAGCACAGACAATGGTTTGCGTAGAACGATAATTCTGCTCCAGTTTAAAGACTTTCGTATTAGGATAAACCTTCGTGAAATAAAGGATATTATCAATATCCGCTCCACGGAAAGAGTAGATGCTCTGCGCATCATCGCCTACCACACAAACACGCTGATTTTCTTTCGTCAGCTGGAGTACGATACTATGCTGGGCATAATTCGTATCCTGATACTCGTCCACCAGCACATAACGGAACTGCTCCCTATAACGGGCCAGCACTTCCGGAAAGTCGCGGAACAGAATATACGTATACACCAGCAGATCATCGAAATCCATAGCTCCCGCCTGACGGCATCTTTCCCAGTAACGGGTATATATTTCACGGACAGCGGGCACTTTGGCTGCCATATCTCCTTCATACGCTTCTTTGTTGGCAGCATATCCCGTAGGAGAAACCAAATGGTTTTTGGCACTTGAAATGCGGGCCTGCACCATCCCCGGCTTATATGTCTTTTCGTCCAGTCCCATCTCCTTGATGATGGAACGGATCAGACTTTTACTATCCGCCGAATCATAAATGGTAAATTGGGAAGTGAATCCGATATACTTTGCTTCGGCACGGAGAATACGGGAAAAGACGGAATGGAAGGTACCCATCCACAAATAACGTGCCCGCTCCATGCCCACCTGACGGGCTATACGATCTTTCATCTCACGCGCCGCCTTATTGGTAAAGGTCAGTGCGAGGATGTTCCACGGTTGATAGCCGTTTTCCAGCAGATAGGCAATTTTATAAGTCAACACACGTGTCTTTCCCGAACCTGCACCGGCTATCACCAGCGAAGGCCCGTCATTATAAGTCACTGCTGCACACTGACTCTCATTTAATTCCTCTATATAGTTGGTATTCATAACAGCATTATAAAAACAATGAGGATTTTTAACAAACCCTTGGCGTTCAAATTTGTTTCAATACGACAAAAGTATAACATTCATTTGACAATGAAGATATTTTTATGATTTTTCATCACTAACTATTTAACCTAACCACTCAAAGCAATGAAAAAGAGTATATTTTTATCATTTATTTTATGTTTGTGCCTTGTCGCCTGCATACCACAGCAAGCAATGGCGCAAAAGCAAAGCCGCATGGAAAAGCTGCTGAGGTATCTGAACGACAATGACGCCGACAAATGGCAGAAGAACAGGGAAAAACTGGATGACGAAACAAAGGCGTACTATGCCGAAGATTTATCATTGATGGACGTCCTCAACGACCTGTGGAACGGACAGAGCGAACAGGCAGCCACCCTCTATTTCGGCTGCTACGAGAAAGCCGCCCAAAATAACTTCCCCGGTATCTGTGAAGGGGAAAAGATTCCGCTTTCTCAGATACGGGACAAGGCGGACCAGTCCATTATCAACCTGCTGGAGGCCTCGAAAGATAAAATTCCTTTCAGCCGGGCACTGCTGGACAGCATTCACGCCACCGAATATCCGGTTGACTCCGCCATGCTGCAACGGCTGCAGAACATCCGCGAGGTGGCACTGCTGGAAGGAATGCTCAAAGCCCCCACTCCCATCATTTACCAGACTTACGTCAAGGAGTATCCCAACGGCAAATTTATCGCACAAGTCAACGCCTCCGAAAACGTACGGCTCTACCAACTGGTGAAGACGGCCCCGACTCCTGCAAACTTCAAAGCCTTCTTTGAAGACCCCGAAATGCAGAAGTATTATCAAGACAGAGGTCCGCGCCCCTATCTTGCCGAGGTCCGTACCTTATACGATGATTTCCTGTTCCAACGTATCGACAGCCTGAAAAAAGAAGGAAATGCCACCGCCATCCGGCAGATCATCGATGATTACAAGAACACACCTTATCTGGCCACCGGTGCACGGACTCACCTGAACGATCTTGAATATCTCAGTGAAAAGGCAGACTTCGAGCTTCTGAAGCCGGCAATAGTCAACTCCGAATCGCTCGGTCTATTGCAGGAATTCCTCAAAACACACAAGTATAAGGAATTTCGTGACCAGGCAAAAAATTTGCGTGCTCCATTTATCCTGCAAGCCATTGTTTCCACCCCGACTACCGTGAAATATTACACTCAAGGACGATTGATAAAGTGCTGCGAAACCGACAGCACCGGCAATATTACGACCAGCTACACCTACAATGACAAGGGGCAGCTTACCACCACATTATCCGTGACCGAAAAGAACGGACAACCCATCAACGAAGTGCAAACCAGCAGGCTGTACGACCCGCAAGGCCACTGCATCTTCGAAGTGAAAACTAATCCGAAAACCAAAACGGACTTTTACCGCCGTGCACGCCGCATCGGTATCGACGGTAGCATCGAAAGCGATTCTCTAAAATACATGGACGGCAGATATACCGTCAGCAGCTACAACAAGCAGGGATTACTGACGGAAACCAAAGAGTACAACAAGAACGGGGAAATGGAGGGATATACAGTCAACAAATACGACGACAAAGGCAGAATGACCGAATCTCAGCATCAGAATATGCTCTTTGTCAATTCGCCCAACCAGATTCTCTCGCAAAAAGAACTGTATGAATATGATAAATACGGATACCTCACCCGCATCGTCTACCAACGTATCTTCGGCAACAGCCAGAAGACGTCCGGCTGCCTGACCTGCCTGTACGACGAGTACGGAAACCGGATCGACGGTGACTCCTATTACGAATATGACAATACGGGACAATGGATATGCCGCACCAGCTATGACAACCCGCAGCAAGTGGAACGTATACAGTACATTTATAAATAAAAATAAAATACCGTGAACCTTTTGCGAACTATGGCTGTTATTATAGTATAACAAAACCATTTAAAGTTTTGACAATATGAATACTATATTAATGTCTTTAATAATTATGACCATGACTTACGAAATGCCTAAACTTCCTTACGCAAACAATGCGCTGGAACCTGTAATCAGTCAGCAAACGATAGATTTCCATTACGGAAAACATCTGCAAACATATGTAAATAATCTGAATAGCCTTGTGCCCGGAACAGAATATGAAGGCAAAACGGTAGAAGAAATCGTTGCCACCGCTCCCGATGGAGCTATCTTCAACAACGCCGGCCAAGTGCTGAATCACAATTTATATTTCCTCCAATTCGCTCCGAAACCTTCGAAAAAGGAACCGGCAGGCAAACTGGGAGAAGCCATCAAACGTGATTTCGGCAGCTTTGAAAACTTCAAGAAAGAATTCAATGCAGCAGCAGTCGGATTGTTCGGTTCAGGATGGGCCTGGTTGTCAGTAGATAAGAACGGTAAACTGCATATCACCAAAGAAGGAAACGGCAGTAACCCTGTACGCGCCGGACTGAAACCACTTCTGGGTTTTGATGTGTGGGAACACTCCTACTACCTGGACTACCAGAACCGCCGCGCCGACCACGTAAACGCCCTGTGGAACATCATCGACTGGGATGTGGTAGAAAAACGAATGTAACCGGACTCATTAAAATTAAGCTAAACTATACTATTGAAAAGGTCGTTGTGAATTTCACAGCGGCCTTTTTTCTAGCATAAAAAACTAAACTATCTATTGTATTTCAAAGGCATAATTTGTATTTTTGCAATAGCCGAAAATCAAAACAGACAATTATGACACTTCAGCTAAAAAATAAAAAATGGCGCATTGTCTACGTTATTTCCTTTCTTTTATTCTCCTTTACAGGCAATGCGGCTATTCCGGAAGAACCGGAAGAGGAGATTCTTTTCGTGACGTCCTATAATTCCGATACTAAATATACCTACGATAATATCAACACGTTCGTAGAAACGTACCGCCAACTGGGTGGCAAGTATTCCACCATCGTAGAAAACATGAATGTTACCGACCTCAATCAATCCAGAAAATGGAAAAAAAGACTTACCAACATTCTGGACAAACATCCGAACGCCAAGTTGGTTATCCTGCTGGGTGGCGAAGCGTGGAGCAGTTTCCTGCACCTCGAAGACGAGAAGTACAGACAACTGCCCGTATTTTGCGCTATGGCATCGCGCAACGGCATCCGTATTCCGGAAGACTCTATTGATATACGGACTTATGAACCTCAGAGTATCGACTTAACGGAAAGAATGAACAAATACAATATAATATACTGTAACACATATGAATATGATATCGATAAGGACATAGAAATGATGCGAAGCTTTTATCCGGATATGGAGCATTTAGTGTTCATCTCGGACAACACCTACAACGGACTTGCCGAACAAGCGTGGGTAAAAAAGAATATGAAACGCTATCCGGAAATATCGACGACCTATATTGACGGCCGTATCCACACCCTTGATGCTGCCGTCAAACAACTACGCGATGTCCCCAAAAATTCGGTTGCACTACTGGGTATCTGGAGAATTGATAATCGGGGCATAACGTATATGAACAACTCTGTATATGCTTTCTCCAAAGCGAATCCAGAGTTGCCTGTTTTCAGCCTGACTGCTACTGCCATCGGTTATTGGGCAATCGGAGGGTATATCCCCCAATACGACGGAATAGGGAGAAGCATGGGAGAACAGGCTTATCAATTTCTGGACAAGGGGAAAAACAATGTCAGCCACATTCATTTGTTACCCAACAGGTACAAATTCGATGCCAACAAACTGCATGAATGGGGATTTCAAGACAAGAAACTACCTTTCAATTCACTTATCATCAACCAACAGGTGCCTTTCTTTCAGGCATATCGGACGGAAGTGCAATTCATCCTGTTTACCTTCCTTGTACTGATAGGCGGACTGTTTATCTCACTGTATTATTATTACCGGACAAAAATCTTAAAGAATCACCTTGAGAAGACTACAGCCCAATTAAGGGAAGATAAAAAGAAACTGGAATTATCGGAAATTGCGCTACGTCATGCCAAAGAGCGTGCCGAAGAAGCCAATCAACTGAAAAGTGCCTTCGTATCAAATATGAGCCACGAAATACGGACACCGCTGAACGCTATTGTCGGCTTTTCCAGCCTGCTGATCGATACCGTGGAAGCAACGGATGAGCAGAAGGAATATGCGGATATCATCCAGACTAATTCCGAATTGTTATTGCAGCTGATCAGTGATGTACTGGATGTATCACGCTTGGAATCAGGCAAACTGCTGTTCAAGTATGAATGGTGCGAACTGGTAAATCATTGCCAGAACATGATCACACTGACCAGGAAAAACCGGACAAGAGATATAGATGTCAGGCTTCAGATGCCGAAAGAGCCTTATATGCTCTATACCGATCCGCTACGTTTGCAGCAGGTGATCATCAACTTACTGAACAATGCCCTGAAGTTTACTCCCGACGGCGGAAGTATCACGCTGGATTATGAAATAGACGAAGAAGACCAGTGTATGCTGTTCTCTGTGACCGATACAGGCGCGGGCATCCCCGAAGACAAGCAGGAACTGGTATTCCAGCGTTTTGAGAAGCTCAACGAATTTGTGCAGGGAACAGGCTTGGGACTGGCGATCTGCAAACTGACCATACAACGCATGGGAGGCGATATCTGGATTGACAAGAATTATAAAAACGGAGCACGGTTTGTCTTTTCTCATCCTATCAAAAAGCGGGAATCGGAAGAAAAATGAAAAAAAAACGGATAATTTGATGAATCTTTGTTTCTTTTTCGCTTACTTTGCTCCCGTAAAGACAAAGGGGTGCCCCCAAAGAGGGGCTGAGATTATACCCTAGGAACCTGAGGCAGTTAGCACTGACGTAGGGATTGTGTTTCTTTCTTATCGCCTTTCTATATAAGCACGCTCTTTGTATTTACTTTCAACTTATTAATACTGATAGGACAATGAAAGTACAAGTTAACAACAAAGAGGTGGAAATGACTCCTGCTTCTACCCTTACACAACTGGCTGCCCAACTGGAACTTCCGGTACAAGGCATCGCTATTGCCGTAAACAACAAAATGATTCCACGTTCCGAATGGGAGAAATTCGCGTTACAGGAGAATGATAACCTCGTGGTCATCAAAGCGGCTTGTGGAGGGTAAAAGTATGGTTAGTCTACAATTTATCACCCACCAGACCGATCGGTATACTTCTTTCGAATCGGCACTCATGGCACTTGAAGGAGGATGTAAGTGGATTCAGCTACGCATGAAGGAAGCTCCGTGTGAAGAGGTGGAAGCTGTTGCCCTCCAACTAAAGCCGCTCTGCAAAGAAAAAGAAGCGATCTTACTTCTGGATGACCACGTCGAACTTGCCAAAAAGCTGGAAGTGGACGGAGTGCATCTGGGCAAAAAAGACATGCCGATAAATCAGGCACGACAATTACTTGGAGAAGCATTTATTATCGGAGGTACGGCAAATACATTCGAAGATGTCGTACAGCACTACCGTGCCGGAGCAGATTACCTCGGCATCGGTCCTTTCCGGTTTACCACTACAAAGAAAAACCTGAGTCCTGTTCTGGGACTGGAAGGTTATGCCGCTATTTTATCTCAGATGAAGGAAGCGAATATCGAACTGCCGGTAGTAGCCATCGGAGGAATCACCCGTGAGGATATACCCGCCATACTCGAAACCGGAGTGAACGGAATCGCGCTTTCCGGAACGATTCTTCGGGCGGAGGATCCGGCAGCGGAAACACGAAAGATTTTGAACATGAAACGTATAATCAAATAAAATAATTGAAAAGTGGAAAAGTTAGTAATTGCAGGCCGTGAGTTCAACTCCCGCCTTTTTCTGGGTACAGGAAAATTCAATTCCAATGAAGTAATGGAACAAGCCATTCTGGCATCGGGCACTGAAATGGTAACCGTAGCCATGAAGCGCATCGACATGGATGACAAAGAAGACGACATGCTGAAACATATTATTCATCCGAATATCCAGTTGCTACCCAACACATCGGGAGTACGCGATGCGGAAGAAGCTGTTTTCGCCGCACAGATGGCACGTGAAGCTTTTGGTACCAACTGGCTGAAACTGGAAATCCATCCGGATCCGCGCTATCTGCTCCCCGACTCTATCGAAACCCTGAAGGCTACAGAACAGCTTGTTAAACTGGGCTTTATCGTATTACCTTATTGCCAGGCCGACCCTGTGCTCTGCAAACGACTGGAAGAAGCCGGTGCCGCTACCGTAATGCCGCTGGGTGCTCCCATCGGAACTAACAAAGGACTGCAAACCAAAGAATTCCTGCAGATTATTATCGAACAGGCCGGTATCCCCGTTGTCGTAGATGCCGGAATCGGTGCACCGAGCCACGCTGCCGAAGCAATGGAACTGGGTGCTTCTGCCGTACTGGTAAATACCGCCATCGCCGTAGCAGGCAATCCGGTAGAAATGGCGTTGGCCTTCAAAGCCGCCACCGAAGCCGGAAGACGGGCATACGAAGCAGGACTGGGTCTGCAGGCTGATAACTTTATAGCAGAAGCAAGTTCACCTTTAACTGCATTTTTGGAATAAGTAATAGGTGATAAGTAATAGGTAATAAGTAGGGAGTAGTGTTTGTTTCACTATTCTTAATGATATGATAATAAAATTCTATGGAACAAAAAATAAAATTTTCCCGTTCTCAGAAAGTGTATCTGCCGGGTAAACTCTATCCGAACATCCGTGTAGCCATGCGGAAAGTTGAACAAGTGCCCAGTGTCAGCTTCGAAGGAGAAGAAAAGATAGCTACTCCGAATCCGGAAGTATACGTATATGACACCAGCGGTCCGTTCAGTGACCCGTCAATGAGCATTGATCTTAAGAAAGGACTTCCCCGCTTACGTGAAGAATGGATTGTGGGACGCGGTGACGTGGAGCAACTCCCCGAAATCACTTCGGAATACGGACAAATGAGACGTGATGACAAAAGTCTGGATCATCTCCGCTTTGAACACATTGCCCTTCCCTATCGTGCCAAAAAGGGAGAAGCCATCACTCAGATGGCATACGCCAAACGAGGAATCATCACTCCGGAAATGGAATATGTGGCGATCCGCGAAAATATGAACTGTGAGGAACTGGGAATCGAGACTCACATTACTCCCGAATTTGTCCGTAAAGAAATAGCAGAAGGACGTGCAGTGCTGCCTGCCAACATCAATCATCCGGAAGCCGAACCGATGATTATCGGCCGTAACTTCCTAGTGAAAATCAATACGAATATCGGAAACTCTGCCACCACTTCCAGCATTGACGAGGAAGTGGAAAAAGCTTTATGGAGCTGCAAATGGGGAGGTGATACGCTGATGGACCTTTCAACAGGAGAAAATATTCATGAGACACGTGAATGGATCATCCGCAACTGCCCTGTACCGGTAGGCACTGTACCTATCTATCAGGCACTTGAGAAAGTGAATGGCGTAGTGGAGGACCTTAACTGGGAAATCTATCGGGACACACTGATCGAACAATGCGAACAGGGAGTAGATTATTTTACGATTCATGCAGGTATCCGCCGTCATAATGTTCATCTTGCCGATAAACGTCTGTGCGGCATTGTCAGCCGTGGAGGAAGCATCATGAGCAAATGGTGTCTGGTGCACGATCAGGAAAGTTTCCTGTATGAACACTTTGACGATATCTGTGATATTCTGGCTCAATACGACGTTGCCGTATCATTGGGAGACGGACTGCGTCCGGGCTCTATCCATGATGCCAACGACGAAGCACAGTTTGCAGAACTGGACACGATGGGAGAACTGGTACTTCGTGCATGGGAAAAGAACGTGCAGGCATTTATCGAAGGTCCGGGACACGTACCGATGCATAAAATCAAGGAGAACATGGAACGTCAGATCGAGAAATGCCATGATGCGCCATTTTATACACTCGGCCCTTTAGTGACGGATATCGCTCCTGGCTACGATCACATTACCTCTGCCATCGGAGCTGCTCAAATCGGCTGGTTAGGTACAGCTATGCTTTGTTATGTCACTCCGAAAGAGCATCTTGCCCTGCCGGATAAAGAAGACGTACGTGTAGGGGTTATCACTTATAAGATTGCCGCTCATGCTGCCGACCTTGCCAAAGGGCATCCGGGAGCACAGGTACGCGACAATGCCTTGAGCAAAGCCCGTTACGAGTTCCGCTGGAAAGATCAGTTCGACTTGTCTCTCGATCCGGAACGGGCACAAGGATATTTCCGCGCGGGACATCACATTGACGGAGAATACTGCACGATGTGCGGACCAAATTTCTGCGCCATGAGATTATCCCGTGATCTGAAGAAAAATGCCAAGAGTGATAAATAATGAGTTGTGAATATCCCCAAACCAAGTCACAACCTCATTTCTTTTTAATTTTCAACTTTCAATTAATTAAAATGTTCTCAGACGAATTAGAAAAAATATCCTGGGAAGAGACGACAAAAGCCATCTATTCCAAAACAGATGCCGATGTGCGCCGTGCATTAGGCAAAAAAGAGCATCTGGATGTCAACGATTTTATGGCATTGATCTCACCTGCCGCCACTCCCTATCTGGAAGTGATGGCCCGCCTCAGCCAGAAATATACGATGGAGCGGTTCGGCAAAACAATCTCTATGTTTGTGCCGCTCTATATCACCAATTCATGCACCAACTCCTGCGTCTATTGCGGTTTCCATATCAGTAATCCGATGAAAAGAACGATTCTGACGGAGGAGGAAATCATCAACGAATACAAAGCAATCAAACGGCTGGCTCCTTTTGAGAATCTTTTACTCGTGACAGGTGAAAATCCGGCAGCAGCAGGTGTACCTTACATCGCCCGTGCTATCGATCTGGCAAAACCTTATTTCAGCAACCTTCAGATTGAAGTGATGCCCCTCAAAGCGGAAGAATACAAAGAACTCACCCATCACGGGCTGAACGGAGTCATCTGCTTTCAGGAAACTTATAATAAGGCGAACTATAAAAAGTATCACCCGCGAGGCATGAAGTCCAAATTCGAATGGCGTGTCGATGGATTCGACCGTATGGGACAGGCGGGTGTCCATAAGATCGGCATGGGTGTCCTGATCGGTCTGGAGGAATGGCGGACAGATGTGACAATGATGGCTTACCACCTCCGCTACCTGCAGAAACACTACTGGAAGACCAAATACAGCGTCAACTTCCCCCGTATGCGTCCATCCGAAAACGATGGCTTCCAACCCAATGTTATCATGAACGACCGGGAACTTGCACAGCTTACTTTCGCCATGCGAATCTTCGATCATGATGTAGATATCTCCTATTCTACCCGTGAAAGCGCCGAGATACGAAATCACATGGCAACACTGGGCGTGACAACCATGAGTGCCGAAAGCAAGACAGAACCGGGCGGATATTACAGCTACCCGCAAACACTGGAGCAGTTCCATGTGAGTGACGAACGGAAAGCGGTAGAAGTGGAACGTGACCTGAGGAAATTAGGACGTGAACCGGTCTGGAAGGATTGGGACCAGTCTTTTGACTTTAAAAGATAAAACGATGCGATACGACAGGCAAATGATCCTTCCCGAAATCGGAGAAGACGGTCAGCAGAAACTGAAGCAAGCAAAGGTTCTTATTGTAGGCGTGGGAGGGCTAGGCTCTCCCATAGCCCTCTATCTGACCGGAGCAGGAGTAGGCTGCATTGGACTGGTAGATGACGATGTAGTCAGCATCAGTAATCTGCAACGGCAAGTGCTCTATTCGGAGAAAGAATTAGGTAAACCCAAGGCAATATGTGCCGCCGAACGACTTTCCGCACTAAACAGCGAGATAACTATCCGGACTTATCCAATCCGTTTGACGGAGGAAAACGCACAGGAAATTATCAGTCAGTATGATATAGTAGTAGACGGCTGCGACAACTTTTCTACCCGCTATCTTATCAATGACATCTGTGCCGAAATGGGGAAAGTGTATGTCTATGGAGCAATCTGCGGCTTTGAAGGTCAGGTATCCGTTTTTCATTACGGAGAAGAGAAAAAAAGTTATCGGGACTTATATCCGGACGAAGAAGAAATGAGGCGAATGCCTCCGCCTCCCAAAGGTGTAATGGGCATTACTCCTGCGGTAACAGGAAGCATCGAAGCAACGGAAGTGCTGAAGATTATCTGTGGATTTGGCGAAGTATTATCAGGTAAACTATGGACTATTGACTTGCGCACATTGCAATCTAACAAATTTTCACTATAAACGTTGGTTTCTGAAATAGTTAATTAGTAACTTTGCTAAACTTTACAACTTTACACAGGAAATGAAACTAATTGTAGTTACCACGCCCACGTTCTTCGTTGAAGAAGATAAGATTATTACCGCTCTTTTCGAGGAGGGACTGGATATTCTACATCTCAGAAAACCTGAGACACCGGCCATGTATTCCGAACGATTACTGACGCTGATTCCGGAAAAATATCATCGCCGCATTGTGACACACGAACATTTTTATCTGAAAGAAGAGTTCAATCTGATGGGTATCCACCTGAATGCACGCAACCCAAGCGAACCGCATGACTATGCCGGACACGTCAGTTGTTCCTGCCATTCCGTAGAAGAGGTGAAGAACAGAAAGCATTTTTATGATTACGTTTTCATGAGTCCCATTTACGATAGTATTTCGAAGGTTAATTACTATTCTACTTATACGGCAGAAGAACTACGTGAGGCACAGAAAGCTAAGATCATTGACTCTAAAGTAATGGCACTTGGAGGTATTAATGAAGATAATCTATTAGAAATAAAAGATTTCGGATTTGGAGGGGCTGTTGTACTGGGGGATCTCTGGAATAAATTTGATGCCTGCCTGGATCAGAATTATCTGGCTGTGATCGAGCATTTCAAGAAGTTGAAGAAATTGGCGGACTAAGAAACAGCAGCCTGGTTCAAGCATTTGTTTCATCCAATAAATCATTCAGAAATAAAAAAGCCGCGGAGAGCATCTCCAGCGGCTTTCTTTTTATTTGTTTCTGTACATTTGCTATTTACCAGAATTTGTATCCCACACTGATTGCAAAATTCAAGTTCTTCCCGGTATCAGTTTCCAATTTAGTCAATCCGAATTGTCCGTCGAGCCCTACGATAAACTTTTGATATTCCAAAGCAACACCGACTCCTAATCCAAAATCAAAACGGTTCAGACCTTTCATGTCTGATAAATCATACTCGCTCGGATCAAGAATATCCCCAAGAGGAATGTCATGGCTTTGTCCTCCCGCTTCAATAGTCATTTTATCAATCTTGCCAAAAGTATTCATCTTTGCCGTAGCTTTCTGTCCCTGATATTCCACAGTAGCCTTCGTTTTACCTCCTACACCATAAGCCAGATAAGGACCGGCACTTACAACTATATTCGTATTGTCGGCTACATTAAAACGGGCAGCAGCCATAACAGGCAACTCCAAATACATCTGATTAACTGTGACTTTAGCATTTACTCCCATTATCTCACCACTATCCAGCTTTCCGCCTTTAGTCGAAAAGAACAGGGTAGGCTGCAATGACCACATATCATTAAAAGCATACTCCGTCCCTACTCCAACTCTAAAACCAACTTTTGCATTAACCTCATCAGTCGTCCAATTACTAATGTTCATACCTACTTTCGCATTCCAACCTGTAATCTGTGAGAAGCCCGCAACCGATACCAGCGCAAATAAAATAAATAAGACACTCTTTTTCATAATTTTTCTAGTTTTAATTAAGTACTAAGGATTATCCCCTCGTTTGTTTTACGACACAAATATATGCGCAAAATACTAAGAAAGCAATTTTTTTGTGAACAAACGTGTAAAATATAGAGATTACACAATCGAGTAGGAGGAAAACGAAGTAGAAGTTTTCCTCCTACTTTCGTTTTCCGACCTCTCACACCACCGTACGTGCCGTTCGGCATACGGCGGTTCTCTTAACTGCGATGCAATTGGGTATAAAGAATTATCATTGACGGATAACCCGCCATTACAAGCTTATCTGTTGTGATTGCTCTATGCAATATCCAACTATCCGCAATGCGCCAATAGCCTTTACGGGTATTCGCCCATTCCCAAGATTTCCGACGAGGGATGCCACACTTCTGCAAGCTGGCAAAACGTGTACGTACCCGCTTCCAACTCTTCCATATATACATTCTAAGACGACGATTGTACCACTTCGCTGTTTTGATTATAAAATCTTTCATATCGGCATAACGATAGTATGTCAGCCAACCTCGGATGTATTGCGTCAGGTGGAGTTTCAGCCAAGCGTAGCCTTGACCACTACTACGGGCTGGTCAGGTGCTTGATGGTGCGTTTGAACTTGGATTGACTTTTCTTATGAAGATTAAGACCACATTTACGGTCGGCTCTTCAGTAGAAGGAGTGTCCAAGATACTTCTTGCCGCAGATGG